>JALVIT010000078.1 GCA_027028545.1 Desulfurococcales archaeon | reverse complement strand
ATGGTAATACACATTTATAAATCCGTCGAAGACCATAAGATTATTACTGATAACTACCATCGATCCTCAGTGATATATTGTAAGTCTCAACCTTATTCCTACACCTAGATTTTAGAGATGAAAAATACGTGAGGACGATCATAAGGATCATAAATACTATCACCGAGATAGACATGATCTTAAACAATGTGTCCCAGAGAATGCTGATGATCAGATAGGCGAATCCACCAACATATAATAGGTCAACCCTACCAACACGTCTACGCCAAATATTAACACATATGAGGAAAGCCAGGGCGAATAATACCAATAAATACATGGATACTATGGATAAAACCATATACGTAGTCAATGCTGAATCACCATGTATTAGTTTCAATCATTTTTATCTCGTAGAGGAATAGTTTCTTCTCTAGTTCCTCATAGTTCGGATAATATTTTGTGATGCATCTTTTAAATCTATCATCATGCCTCCTACTGAATATATGGCATACTTCGTGGAACACTATGTATTTTATCAAATATTCTGGTAGCTTCATAGCTAATGTATTGATCGTTAGTATTCCTCTAGGGCTTAGGCTAGCCCATCGTGTCTTCATCCTTCTATATCTAACCCTAAAAACATTTAAACCAAGCAACTTCTCGGATACTTCCTCGACCAGTCTATTTACAAGTTCTTTGAATTCTTCATAACTTCTATCAACAAACTCTAGACTGGTTAACTCTTTAAGAGCATCCCGTATAATACTGTATTTCTCTATGATCCAGTCCTTATGCTTCTCCAATATTTCTAGGATGTCAAACCTATCTCTATCCCTAGAAGGTATTTTGAGGATTAAACGCTGGGGTTTAACCTCGATCACCGGATGTTTCCCATCATAGTATTCGACAATTATATTCCAGAAATTACCTTCAATACTATTGTGTGTTTTCAATCTTCTTAACACCCTCAATTATAGAATCTATAAGCTTTTTAATTCTCTCCTTTGGAAGGGCTATACCCCTAGCCTCTAGGAGTATGGTTAGTGCTATATTCTTCTCAACATCGCGGACTAGTTTAGGATTATTAAACCATCCCCGGACACTAACTATATCCTTAATCTTCTCCATCAATCGGTTCGTAATCCTCATAGCATCCTCTCCGTCTACTCCGGCGTCAACCAGTATCCTGTAGACCATATATTCTCTATCACTAAGCTTCACCCTAGACCTCTCCTCTCTCAACTCATAGATCATTTCCCATATCCTCTTAGCCTCCTCATAGAGTTCTATACTCCTCCTAATTCTACCCCTCCACTTGTTAAGCAGCTCCTCGATCTTATCTATTACCGAGAAATATATTGGGTCTCTACGGGCATATAGTCTAAACCTAGCCAAACCCATTATGAGGGCTGAAGCCTTCTCACCAACACTAATATCCCTACGTCTAATATATTTCTCGAAGAACCCCCTATCGATCGTTATGGGTGTAAATCTTATATCCTTCTCTATGATCTCCAGTGATCTACCTATAGCTTCAACAGTCCTCTTAAAGTACCTCTCAACCAAAGCCTCCTCAACAGGATCGCTACCCTTAATGTTCTTAATATAGATCGTGTATATGTCCGATAACCATTTATATTCAAGCCTCTCACTATGGCTAAGCTTGGATTCAATGATCTCATATAGTTTACGTAGTATCCGGTAATTTTCTATGAAGTATCTTTCAAGCTTCTTATCTCTAGCGATCTCTTCAACCTTCATCTTCTCATATCTATATAGTATATCATCCCTATCTGTTCCGGGTCTATGCCCTATCCTATCCAGTAGTTCGCCTAGTATCCTTCTAAACCTCGACAATAATTCATCCATATCATATATAGCACCCCTCAAATCCTCCCTCTCATACATGGCGAAGGCTTTTTCGAGCTCATCAAATATTCCTATGAAGTCTATGATCAATCCATACTCCTTAACACCCATGTATGGTCTATTAACCCTCGCTATAGCCTGTAGTAGTCTATGACCCTTCAAGGGCTTATCGAGATACATCGTCTGTAGGATGGGTGCATCGAAACCTGTTAGAAGCATATCTGTAACGATTAATATGCGTGGATTATCCTCCGTTCTAAACCTCTCAACGATCCTACGCACAGCCTCCCTGGGATCACTCGTATGATACCTCTCCATAAGCTCCCGCTTATACTCCTCAATAATATCCTCCCTCTCAACATTCTGGAACGTCATAACAACCTCACTATACTCCGGTGGTAGGTATTTGTCAAGTATCCTCTTATACAGTACACAAGCCTTACGACTAGCTGCAACAACCATAGCCTTAAACCTACCATTAACGTTCTCAAGGAAGTGTTTAGCTATATATCTCGAAACCCTATCGATCCTCCCCGGATCCTCTAGGAATATCTTAAACCTACGTATATCAAGCTCCCTACCGATCCTCCTCTCAACCCTCCTCCTAATATTCTCGGGTAACTCCTCAAACTCTGATTCAAGGAATTCTTCAAGTAGTTTACGCTGTAGCTTATAGTCGAAGGGTCCCGGCTGATAAGCTATCCTAACCGTGTATCCATCCCTTATAGAGTCTAGTATGAAGTACTTGTCCAAGTATACCTCTCCAGGGGGGCTGAATTTTGCGAATGTATTCTTCGATGGATCCCTACGTGGAACGGGTGTTCCGGTGAAGGCGTAGTAGTTAGCATTTCTAAGTATTCTCATCATCTGCTCAGCTAATACACCATACTGTGTTCTATGGGCTTCATCGACAAACACCACTATATCTCTACGATCCATAACTGTACCGGTTCTAGAGGATGATATGGATTCGATCATCTTCTCTAGGAGTTCGAAGTCTCTTGGTCTAAACTTCTGCACCGTTACAACGAATAATCCGGGCTCGCCGCGGTAATCGTTATAGCTTAGGACTTGGCGGAGCCTATTGATACTATCAACGAGTTTAGGTTTAACCTCGGGACCTAGGTCTAGCTTTGTTAGGTTCTCATAGTATAGCTGGTTTTGAAGCTCTATACGGTCGACAACGAATAGTATCATGGGGTTTTCGAGGAGCCAGTATAGCTTCATAGCTACAAAGATCATTGTAAGGGTTTTACCACTACCCTGCCAATGCCAGATCAATCCACGATCCCTATCATCAACCCCCCTAACCCTATTCAAAACCCTCTCAACGATCCTATTAGCTGCACGATACTGCATATACCTGGCAATAATCTTAGTCTCCCTACCCTCCTCAAGTCTAAAGTATAGATAGTATCTTAGAATGTCTAGTAGTCTATGTGGATGAAGCATATCGATCAACGAATCAACCGGGTCAAGCCCCTCAACCCTCCACTCATATATCGGTGTCGACTCTGGCTTAACCCATGGAACTATTGGAAAATACTTAGCTTCAGCTTCAACGGCAACACCGATCTGAACATACTTGTAAAGCTCCGGAACATACCCCTCATAACGTTTAATCTGAATAAAGGCATCACGCCAGGAAACACCGGGCTCAGAGGGGTTCTTAACCTCAATATTCACCAATGGTATACCGTTAACATATAGTATTATATCATTCCTAATCCCACGAACACCAACATGGGGAACCTGCCGGGAGACAATAAACTCGTTCCTATCGGGACTATTATAATCTATTAGTTTAAGCCTAGCGGAAATCCTCGACCTACTAAGCTTAACCGGAACACCGAACTTCAAATACTCCAAAACCTCACGAGCACCCCTAGGACTATAACCACGACCCTCAAAGATAGATATGGCTTCAGAAACATCATCCCCGGAAACACCGGGGTTAAACCCATGGATCCTACGCCTCAAAACACCATAGAGGAGAGGCTTATCCAAACCCTCCCTATCCAAACCAGAGGAATCAACATATCTCCAACCACGCCTAACAAGCTCATCAACAATATAATCCTCAACCCCACTCTCCCTAACCAAGAAAAATCACCCAGAAGAAACCCTCTCAACACGAACCCTAACCCTACCAATCAACAACAAATCCATCAAACCACGCTTCAAACACTCAAGTTTCTCCCTGCGCTTCTTTTCTAACTTAATCCATTCATCTACTATTGTTAAGATATTAACTATGTATTTTTGTTCGTCTAGAGGGGGGAGAGGAATATGTATGCTACCTATAGCACTAACATAAAGTTCAATTTGATTTGTAGAGCCTATAGCTCTAGATTCAAGAGCTTTGAATCCCAGAGGGCTGGATAGATAATAGAAGACAAATTGAGGTAGTGCAATATTAGGATTAATCCTTAATATTGTTATATGCCCGTCTACGGTACAGGGTTGTATATAACCTCTGAAGAAACCAACCCTACCTACAGAGCCTGTTCCTGTGGAATTGATCAAGATATCTCCTGGTTTCAGATAGTATTCATAAGGTAGTTTTTTAACAAAAGAATTACTGGCATGAGGTGCTTCGTCAAATTTAATCTCCTCGGGATAATTATGCGCCGTCTTTATGACAATAACATTTGAATTACCATATTTAGGTGTCTTTCCCCTTTTCATAAAGGTAGTTATTTCTTTAATTCTAGTAATATTCCATTCTTTTGGTATTTCTCCTATTGGTGTTTGCTTGTATTCTTGGTGTCCTATTCCCTTTGTTAGTAGTTCCTGCATTAGAGCCTTCTTAACCCTCTCCAACCTCCCTATCAGCTTCTCGGTAGCCTCAATAGCCCTATCAACACTAGAA
>JALVIT010000077.1 GCA_027028545.1 Desulfurococcales archaeon | reverse complement strand
AAAAACCATACTTCTTCATGAAGAATAGTGTATCGCCATATCTATAAACCATGTATAGGGGTAGCTGGTAGGAGAAGTATAGGGATAATCCGTAATCAACACCCTCAACCCTAAGGGTTTCTAAAGGCATATCACCTATACACTCCGATAACCTATATTATTAGTTAAGAGGGAAAAGAAAAGAAGGGGTTTGATATTTTAAAACCCACTACCTACTTCCTACTCCCTATAGTCATAGCCATTACAGCCTTCTGCACGTGTAGACGGTTTTCAGCTTCTTCGAAGTATAGGCTCTTCTCATAGCTGTCTAATACTTCGTCTGTGACCTCCTGGTTGCGGTCTGCTGGTCCGCAGTGCATGTAGTATGGTTTTCCAGCCTTCTCCAGTCTCTCCATTGTTACTATCCAGTCCTTGAACTTAGCCTGGTAAGCCTTTGCACCCTCCTTATCGACGACGTTGTTGAATGGTGGGAAGAAGCCCTTAGGGCTCCAAGCCTTGGGGTAGACGAAGGTTGCATCTTCGAAGGCTTCATCCATATCATGGACTATCTTGAACTCGCTTCCCCAGTGCTCGGTGTATTGTTTAACCTTAGCGATTACATCGTCCAGTAGCTCGAAGCCCGGTGGATGGGCTATGTAGACGTCTGCACCGAGCATTGCAGCGATCAATGCAACGCTCTGTGGTACTGCTAATGGCTTCAAACCACCACTATACGCATAGCTCACCACGAACTTCTTACCCTTCAAATCCTTAGGCCATCCAAGAGCCTCTAAAGCTGCCTGTGCATCCGCTAATGCCTGGAATGGATGATAGACGTCGTCCTCCATGTTTAAGACTGGTATGCTGCTCCACTTCGCGAATTCCTCGATGATCCTATGTCCACGTCCAATTATCCATTTTGCAGCGTCTCCATAGATGCGTATAGCTATTCCATTACCATATCTGCTTAGAACCCTAGCTACATCCCTTATAGCCTCTGTAGCGTATGGAACCATATCCTCCGGTAGGGTTGGCTTATATAGCTGGTCAGCTGCTAGATAGATGGCTTGGCCACCCAGCTGGTAGAACCCGGTCTGGAAGCTGTTTCTTGTACGGAGGCTCTTATTATAGAATAATAGGTATAGCGTTTTGCCATCTAGCCAGTTAACCTTCCTTACACCGCTGTGCAGCATTTCCTTGAGCTCTTTAGCAGCCTTTAACACCTTGAATATCGTGTCTATATCGTAGTCTGCATTCGATAGCCAATGCTTACCCTCTAGGAGTCCTAGATACCATGGGTGTTCAGACACTTGGGATACACCCCTATATGCTCTACTAATATACTACTATATTGATGGAGTAAGGTATATATGGTCTATGTTTGAAGGTTGAATTAATTATGCCGTAGGAACTTATAGTTAATTAATGTAGCTATATATGGAAGGGTTTTAGAGGGTTGAACAGGGATAATAGTGGAGAAATATATGTTACACCAGTATTTATTGTGAGAGAAAATGTATCTTTAGGCTTCACCCTAAACCCCGATGAAGAGATCGCGCTCATACACTACCTAGTTCGTAAGAGGGGTAGAAGCATTAGATGGATAATCCCTGTCTATCACCCAATAATACTGCTTGATATCTTTAATGACTATGCAATACCGGTAAACCCCCTATCAACCAGTAAGTTTGTTTTAAGACATAAATGCCCCCGCATAGACCATAGAGTAATTGATGAGTTAAACACAGACGATATTGAGGGATTTATAAATGAGTTATCAAAGATCTATAAACACCTTAAAGAAGCCATTAGGAAGGCTGAAGTTAAAACATATACACTATATGGTATAATAGATGATATTGATGCAGTCGAAGAACTAAAATCGATAATACAATATATAAATATACATCCTAGAAGAGAACTGGTCGGAATAATACTACCAGATAATATGGGAAATAAAGAATTGGATAGGGATAGAGAAACAATCAATAACATATTAAAACATATCGAAGAAGACATACTAGAAATAAATACACTGAAAAACCAGCTCGACGAGAAATACCACGAATGGATGGATAACCTAGAGAAGGTATTCAATATAAGGTTTGGAGAGGTTAAGAAGAGTATAGATGCTACACATAGAATAGTTGAAGAGAAAATATCGATCCTAAGAGCAAAATATACCCATGAAACAATGATCGTGAAGGATAAGTATAGATCGATAAGAGATCTATACAATGCCCAGAAATACACTATAGAGAGCGAGATCAAAGAACTTCAAGCAAAGATCGAGAACACTAGAAACCCAAAATTAAGATCACACTATAAAAACCTAATATCAGAGCTTCGAAAACACCAAAAGAATATCGAGGAGAAGATAAGGAAAAGCATTAGAGATGAAGAGAGGGAGATTAAGAGTATCAAGGAGAAATACGATAAACTGATCAGGAATGAAGAGAGGAGGCTAAAACACATCATGGATGAAAAGAATAAACTCCTACGCCGGAAAAACACTATCATAAATAAAGCGGAAGAATTAATCAATAAGATCAATAACCTGCTTAACAGCATCATCGAGGATAGGGTTAGAGAGGAGGGGAGAATACATGACTTAATGATTCAAACACCCTACAGCGGAGCAAAGATCTATCTAAAATACTACATCATAGGACTAGATAATGGTAAGACGATAATATATTGGCCATCAGTAATGTCTCAACGCATATTAAATGATGAATCATTCAATATCAAAACATATAAGAACCTAGTCGATAAAGTATTGGCTAAAAAAGCTAAAGAGATCATTAGTGGAAAGGGTAAATACAGTAAACCTCTTAAGGAATTAGATGTTTTAAATAGGTATAGTATTGAAGAGATAAAATCAATACTTCGAAAACTATCCCTACGCGAGGAGTTCTTCGAGGGAATAAACATATACGTATTCGATGAGGAGCATTGAAGAAGGGAGAAGGCTATATTAGAAGGAATATCCTGGGCATGAGCTTTACGAGTATGCTTACAGATATATCCAGTGAATCAATATATGCCGTCCTACCATTCTACATATTATCCCTAGGATACGGTAGGGAGATCATAGGCTTAATCGATGGAGCTGGAGAACTTGTATCAAGCATATTCAAAATATATAGTGGATACTTGGCCGAGAAGACTAGGAGATACAAACTCCTAGCATTAACCGGCTATACCCTCTCAAACCTAGTCAAACCTCTCTATGCTATAGCTAGGCATTGGCTAGGAATACTAACTGTTAAAATCGCTGATAGACTGGGTAAGGGTATAAGGGCTAGCCCCCGAGACACACTATTAGCTATGAGTGCAGGCGATAAATACCGTGGGAGAGCCTTCGGACTACACCGGGCTATGGATACTATAGGTGCAACCCTAGGACCATTAATGGCAGCCCTACTCCTACCATTTATAGGCTATAATGGTATCTTCTACATCAGCCTAATACCCGGTGTATCAGCCATACTGATACTACACATATTTGTTGTTGAGAAGGGTGTCGTAGAGGGGCGTAGAGTAGGTGTTGGGGAGGGGATACCGCGTATCTACTGGTTATTCCTAGCAACGATAATAATGACTGGTTTATCCGGATACACCCAGTCCTTCCTACTAGTCCGTTCGGAGGAGCTTGGCTGGAGCCGTGAGTTATCGATCATATTGTTGACTATGGCTAATATAGTATATGCATCCCTAGCCTACCCGGTAGGCTATATTAGCGATGTTTCCAGGAGGGTTGAGCTATACCCCATGATCTTCCTAGTATTGTTCATCGGTGCATTACTCATAGGATACTCCTCAACACCCATACACGCGATCATATTCTTCATAGTATTCGGCATCTACATGGCTCTACACGATACATTAATGCGTATAATGACTAGCAGACTGGTAAGGGGTAGGAGGAGGGCTAGAGCATACGGCTATATGCATGGAGGCTATGGATTATCAGCACTCCTAGGATATTATATCGTCGGATACCTATACCAGTACATCGGTGTAGGAGTGGCCTTCACATATTCAGCCATAATAGGATTAATAGGTTTAACACTCTCAATAATACTTGTAAGGAAGACACGTATGATCGGTGTCTAGAAATGGTTACAAGCCTCAAGGGTAGACACTTCCTAACCCTAGCAGACTATACACGTGAAGAACTATTATTCATACTCGATACAGCCCATCAGTTTAAACAGAGATATCTAGCCGGTGAGAGGATCATACCCCTCCTACCCGGTAGGCATCTGGCAATGATCTTTGAGAAGCCTAGCACTAGAACACGTATAAGCTTTGAGACAGCTATGAGGGAGCTCGGCGGTGACGCTCTATATCTAAACTGGAGGGATCTACAGCTCGGTAGGGGTGAAACGATCGAGGATACGGCTCGTGTATTATCTAGATATGTTGATGGGATCATGGCTAGAGTTTATGAGCATGAGAAGCTTGAAAAAATGGCGGAGTATAGTAGGGTTCCAGTGATTAATGGTTTAAGTGATCTACTCCATCCAGCACAGGCTTTAAGCGATATCTATACGATATTTGAGCGGAAGGGTAGGGATCTTAGGAGGCTTAAGATAGTATTTGTCGGTGATGGCGGTGATAATGTTCTTCACAGCCTTATGCTCGGTATAGGGATCCTGGGTGGGAAAATAATTATCTCCTCACCTAAGGGATATGATCCAAATCCATGGATCACTAAACTATTCGAAGAGAAGGCTGAACCAAACGGTGGAGAATATGAGATCGTTAGAGACCCATATGAAGCAGTTAAAGATGCAGATGTTGTATATACTGATGTATGGGTTAGTATGGGGCAGGAATCTGAGAGGGAGAGGAGGATTAGGGATCTAGAACCATATAGGGTTACAGTGGAACTTATGGAGAGGGCTAAAGGGGATGCAGTATTCATGCATTGCCTACCAGCCCATCGTGGGGAGGAGGTTGTTGATGAAGTCATAGATGGTAG
The DNA here is from genome assembly GCA_027028545.1 of Desulfurococcales archaeon. Classification (GTDB taxonomy): domain Archaea; phylum Thermoproteota; class Thermoprotei_A; order Sulfolobales; family Desulfurococcaceae; genus JALVIT01. The sequence continues at coordinate 8,392 of JALVIT010000077.1, read as the reverse complement.
GTGGAGTATTGTATGGGATCAGGCTGAGAACCGTAAACATGTTCAGAAGGCTATATTAGCCCTCCTAATACCGTGAAGGCGGTGTGGTGAAAAAGCTTTATAACATGATATAGTTTTATAATTGTTTAACGATTAAATCAATGGATGCTATGGATTTAGAGTGGTGTATGGCATGTCAGTCTATATCAAGTTCTTTGCGAGGATATACGATTATCTAAATAAGCATCCGCAACTCAAAAACTCTATATCGCTTATAATAGTGCTCGTATTCCTGGGTTTAGGTATATGGCTTAGATCGATACCAGCGTTTAAATATGGTTTGGAGCTACATGCAAACGACCCATGGATCGAGTACTGGCAGGCGAACTATACCTATCACCATGGGCTAGGCTCATGGTATACGTTGACAAGGAGTAATCCGGCAACACATATATTCTGGTATCCATGGGGTAGGGACTTCACATTATCAAGCTATCCCGGACAACCCATATGGTCTGCTCTAACATATCCTATAGGTCAAGCCTTCGGCTTATCAATTAAACAATGGGTTGCTCTACAACCATTAATATTTGCAGCCTTCGCGACATTAGCAGTATTCTTCGCTGTTAGAGAGCTTATGGATAAGAGTGATCTAGCCGGTATAGCAGCTGTAATACTATACACGTTGGTACCGGCTACTAGTGATAGGAATATTGTAGGATTCGTTGAGAAGGAGGGTTTAGCTATACCATTGATCTTCCTATCAATATACTTCTACTCGAAACTGGTTAAGATAATTAATAATAGAGAGGTTGGTGAGAACTGGAGACTACTATACAGCTTCCTAACTGGGCTGAGTATTGCAGCTGTAGGATGGTTCTGGGGTGGATACGTATATGTTTTAGGAAGCTATGTATTATTCCTAGTATTATACCCGTTGTTCGCTGCTAAGGAGATAAACTATAACTTTATAAAGTATAACCTACTGGTATTTGCCGCAGCTATAGCCTTAGAGGTTGTCTCTCCGAAGAATCTAAGTAACCTTGGATTCTATCCACGCTTCAGGATCAATGTTGGAGTCTTATATATTGCAGCGTTAATCCTACCGATAATATTCTATCTACTCTACAGGAAGTATAAGATGTTTGGGTTTAAGAGGCCATTATTAACGCCAACTAGATACCTAGCACTACTCATAGTGGTTGGGCTGGCGGGTATAGCAGCTATATCTATGGATCTAATACATATCAGTGCACGCTATGCATGGGCTCTAGGTTTACGCTTCATCAAAGCACCACCACTCGTCCAGAGTGTTGAAGAGCATCAGCCGGCATTGGCTGCTAATGGATTGATCGGAGTATTATCATCATGGGGTACAGGTTTTGCATGGCTGTTCTTTGTATCGCCGCTGGTATTAGCGTTGCTGGGCGGATTCTACCTATTGTATAAGGGTAGGGCTGATAGGATATATGCAGCGATAGCATTCTTCATAGCCTTCTACGCATACATGAACGCCACATATTTTGAAGCAGCAGCATCGGCTTATGGAGTAGTTGTAGCGGCAACATTTACAGGCTACCTACTATCCAAGGCGTTCCCATCACCGAGACATGTTGAGATGAGGAGGAGGGGTAGGGTTACACTATACACTAGGTCAGAGTATAGCTGGATAGCACTGATACTTATAGCACTAGTATTCGTGAACCTGGCTCAGAGCGGTGTATCACTATATGAATCACACTCTAGGATGGTTTATAGCATAATGGCTGGAGGAGCACCACTGGCAGCAACAACTGATGCATGGTATAAGACACTCGACTACTTACAGCACAACCTATCTAGGGATTCAGTAGTTGTAGCATGGTGGGACTACGGATACTGGATCAGTGTAGGTGGACATCGTAAGAGTGTTGCCGATGGTGCAACCCTTAATGGCACACAGATAAGTATTCTGGGAAGGATCCTTACCACGAAGAATGAGTCTGAACTAATAGAGCTGCTTAAACTACTACGTGCACCAGCTAATAATACATATATACTAACCTTTGACGTATTCCAATTCATACCAAGTAAGGATGGTAAAACATACACGGTAATACCGGTGATACCACGCAGATCTGGTATGATAGGATTAGTCGATATACCTAAGAGCATCTGGATGGTTAGGATCGGGCGTGGACAGAGCTATATGTCCCAATGCTTCTACCTATACAAGGTCGGCGATAAAAACCTATTAATAAGTCCTAGATTTGACGACCCAAACAACCTACCATTAATATATAAGATAATGGTCGATGGCATCCTATATCTAAACTATCAAGATAAGAATCATACATACACCTTTGTATGGTATACGGGGAGTGTATCATCGCTATCATACGAGTATAAATTCCTAGAGGATTCAATGGGTATAAAATACCAGGTTAACGTGTTCCAGCAGAAACAGTTAACATTCCTAGATAGGCCTAAGATGAAGTATTTGAAGCCTGAAATAGTTATTGCTGAACCATTTAAGGGGCTTCATACTGGTCAGGGTGTTCTCGTCGACGTAGTATTCATCTATAAGGTCGTCTTCCCAAGCGATTACCCATATAAATAATTTATCCTATAATTTTTAACCGATTCCCATAAGGATTATTCTTATTGGGTGTCGATAGATTGATATTTCGCCGTAGAAAGGAGTCTCCATATAAACAGCTTATAGCATCACTGTATAACTTGAAGAGGGCTATGGAGCGTATTGAGGCATTCATCGATAAGATCAACACCCGTAGGCAGAAGATGTTCGAGATCGTTGCAGAGCTTGAAATGAAGGGTCAACACGAACTAGCTAAGAGATACGCCGCCGAGATAGCCAAACTCGATGCGATCAAGTCCAGATTATTATCCTTCCACCTAGTCCTTGAGAAGGTTAAGCTCAGCCTAGAATATGCTCTAACTGTTAGAAACTTCACAAATGTTGCTAGAGAGGTTTTAGGGATTATGGATAAGATCAAGAAGTTGCCGGAATCAACTATTCCAGATATAAGTATAGCTTTAATGAATATGGAGCAAAGTCTACGCGCATTGGAGGATTCATCGAGTATCGATGTTGTAGATTATACTCCGACGAGTAATAGCGATGTAGAGAAGATCCTTGAGGAGGCTAAAATGGTTATCAGCGAGAAGTTAATGGTAGGTACGGGTGAGGCAGGAAGGGGTAGTAGGTCTAGGCTCTAGAGGAATTTGACATATTAGAGTGTTATAACGTATCTCTTCTCCTCTTTAAGTAATGTTAGCCTTATATTATGCTTTGATAACACTTCTCTAATCCTATATGGGATCCTATTCATAACCTCTCTGGGCACCGTTATCACTGCTTCATCGTAATTGTTTAGGAGTGCTGATCCTATGGCGTATGCTAGTATTTTCAATTGTGTTCCTTTATCAGCACCCGGATCTATTATCCATATACCGATCCTCAAGCCATTCTTCAAAGCCACTAGATCAGGTAGTAATGGTTTGTGTAGGTGTTTAACCTCTCTAACCTCATACCCCTCCCTCTTCAACTGCTCCATAATATTCTCCAGTATCTGTCTCCTAGTTGGAAATTCTAGCCTGTATTCTAGATATTTCTCTAATGGTCCGTGGACCTCTGGATCGTATAGTGTATATCTACCCCGGCTAATCCGGAATAGGAATAGTTTCTCCGGTGAACGATACTTATCCTTACTATTACTATTAACGGTTACTAGGTCTATCTCGAAATCAAGACTGGTTATCGGTCTGGTTGGATCGAGTCTTTGAGCATATCGGGTTAATTCTTTACGTGTAAATGTCTTCCTACCCTCTTCGAATAATTGTTTTGCAGCCTCCTTAAGGATCATCCAGTTGGGTTTCTTATACTCAACCCTATTATTGTTTTCCAAGCCATTCACCATTGGAAGATACTAGGTCCTCCCCATTAATATATTTATCTCTGGATAACCTGTTATATGGGTATATGCCTATAGCGGGGGGTGAATCTATGGCTAACTCTTAGGTTAAATAATTAAACTAATATTATGGATGGGGGATGGATGAGATATTATATAAAATAACTAGTTATTAGTTTTTACCCTCTCTAACCATTCTATCCACTTCATCGGCTAACTTCATCAATGCTTTAGCGGCTTCTCCATCCGGATAGGCTAGTATGTAGGGTACTGCTTTATCCAGGGCTTCACCAATATACTGGTCCAGGGGTATTTTCGCCAATAGCTTTGTACCATACTTCCTGGCTAGTTCCTCACCAGTACTCTTACCCAGTAGATAATATATGTCTCCAGATTTTGGGCATTTAAAGTAGCTCATATTTTCAACAATACCCAGTAGTCTAACATTATTCTTTAATACAAAGTTTATAGCTTTAGCAACAATAACCTCAGATAATATACTGGGTGCTGTAACGACTATTGCTCCATCGAGATCCCTTATAACCTGGACAATTGTTATGGCTTCATCACCAGTACCCGGAGGGAGATCTATGATCAGATAATCGTTCTCACCCCAATTAACCTTAGCTAGTAACTCCGTTATAGCCTTAGATACCAGTGGTCCCCTCCATACAACTGGTGTATCCGGTGTTTCGAGCATGAGGTTTATAGCTACAACTTTAACGCCTAAAGGACCAGTGGCTGGCTCTATCCCGGCTTCACTAGCATATAGTCTCTCCCCGATCATTCCAAGCATTGTGGGTATGCTTGAACCATGTATGTCTGCATCTAGTATCGCAACCTTATAGCCTTTAGTTGCTAACGCTAACGCCAGCATTGATGATACAAATGTCTTACCAACCCCTCCCTTACCGCTTAAAACCATTACCTTATACTTGGTATTCTTCAACCTCTCCCGTGCATCGTTGATCAGTTTGAATGTCGGAGTAACCTTTGGCGGGTAACGTATGTTTGGACGACTCATATCCTAGAATCAACCCCGCGTTTTTAGTATAAATGGATAGGTTTAGGTGTTTATTAATATAGTTAAGATCTATATCCTGCTTATCAATAGGATCTTGTCTTCGAGGATCAGTAGATCCCATACTCCTAGGAATATGTATGGATGTATACCCCTTAGAAACTCAACTATGTTAGTCTTCCTCTCCTCCTTTCCCATTTCAACCTTAGTCTCCCTTAGGAGTAGATCTGTCGATGCGCATAGACTTGTCGTGAATACTAATGGTCCCTTAAAACTATAGATTGATCTACTACATGCTTTAGGCATTGGTACACCGGCTTGATAAGTATCGCTCTCATATACTAGGTTTATTGAGGAGTTTTCACCAATATATTCATCCTTAAAGAAATAAATCTTGTCTGAACCAAGAGCTATTATATCTTTCTCCTCTACTAGCTCTCTAGCTCTAGTCGGTATCTTCGTAGATGCCAGTTCTAGATACATAGTTCTAGCATCTGTAGCCTCATATATTGAGAATATCCCCGGCTTCCTCCCAAGTATCTCCCATGATAATAATCCTAGTCTAACGATTAGTGCGCCGACGCTCTGCTTCTCGAGATCGACCTTTTCACCGATCTCCAGTATATATTTAAACCTACCACCACCGAGGCTCTCAGCCCTAGCTTTAAAAACCAGGTTATCGAGGTATCCCGGTGCATGGTATAGCGATAGATCTATTTCCCCGCCGGTCAATAGTTCTGGTGGTTCATATATAACCCTTAACCCGAGGATATTCGCTAGATAGTCGAATCTACGCGGATCATCCCTAATGGTTTCGAAGCTTGCTCTAGCGTATTCAAAGCTTATATTTCTAAATATCCATGCCAGTGTCACAGTCGGGTTCTTACCGATCGCTAGATCCGCCATCATACGCATATATAGCGTAACAAGATCGGCTCCACGAGCACCTGGCTCCTCGGGTTCCTCAATATCTATGAATTCACTAAGCTTCTCAACAATATATTTAGCCAGTAAAGCGGTCTTCTCAACATATCTAGCTGATTCATCACTCCCCAAAATATTTAGAAGGAGTGTGCTGGTTTTAAATAAGAGCCAAACGCTGCTTCCAAAATTAGACCAGTATGAATCCTCCCAAAACTTCTCCCTAAAAACCAATCAAACCACCAATCATTTATAGGGATATGGATTTAATAGCCTACTTTTAATGAATTATAGATAAAACTTGTTTTTAACAATAACTCTCATTTACAAGTATTGGTTATAGATATAGTGTGGATTGATTGGAATGATCTGTATGCAGGCTCCGGGTAAAATAATATTGTTCGGTGAACACTTCGTTGTTAAGGGGAAGCCAGCGCTAGCATTAGCTGTTAAACTATATGCTAAATCAACAATTACCGTGGGTGATGATAAACACATACTATACGCTAAAGACATGGATGCAGTAGTTGATCTGGATTCCGATAATATACCTGAGAAATATAAACCCTTCAAGAAGATACTTGAAATAATTAATGAAGAATACGGATCTGTAAAACCATTCAAAGCAGAGCTCTCATCGAATATACCAGTTGCAGCGGGTATGGGCTCTTCAGCTGCTACGGCTGTAGCATTTACAGCCTCCCTACTAGAATACCTCGGTGTAGAGTATGAGAGGGGGGATGTGTCTAGGATAGCCTTTGAAGCTGAGAAGATAACGCATGGTAGGCCGAGCGGTATAGATAATACTGTTTCAACATATGGTGGCTTCATATATTATAAAGGCGGAGCTATAGAGAGGATCGGTATCGAGTGGCCCGGGGAATACGTCATAGTAGCTATAGATACCGGTATACCTAGGAATACCGGTGAGGTTGTTAGAGATGTCCTCGACAGGTATGATAGGTTTCCGGATGTTATGAAGCCAATATATGATTCAGCTGAGGTAATAGTTGAGGAGGCTATAACCCTCCTAAGAGGGGGGAGGATTAGAGAGGTTGGGGAACTTATGAGTATTAACCATGGACTACTAGTAGCTATAGGTGTATCGAATAAAGCCATTGAAGAGATAAGATATGCAATGCTCGAAGAGGGTGCGTATGGAGCTAAACTAACAGGTGCTGGTAGGGGCGGCATAGTAATAGGTTTAACACCAAGTAACTACGTGGATAGAATAATTTATAAATTAATGAATATGGGTTATAGGAGGACCATGAAACTAGAACCGGACAATAATGGTTTTGCACCGTGCCCCAATAGGGGGTTAAATAGCGGTTTAAGTATTAAAACACCTCCATAACCCCTCTTCAATCATAACGGTGTTATAATAAAATAAGGGTGTTGGAATAGAAAAATATATATTTTGTAAGTTAAAAATAATAAAGGGTGATGAGATAAACATATGTTGAATAATGATAGAACTCCCATGGGCTGATCCAAAATGAGTGTAAGAAAACCCCTAAAGGTAAACCTCAAATATAGCCCAGACATAATGAAGAGGATAAACCTAGCAATATCAGAACACCTAGTAAGAATCTATGACTACAACAACATAGCAAAGCAGAAGGGCTACTACCTGAAACCAGTCCACATAGTCGTGAAGAAGAAGGATGGAGAGAAGATAAAATACTACTACTACGGCAGATACTGGTACAAGATCGAGTATGTAAAGGATAAGAAGACACGTATAAAATGGATCTATATGGGTAAGTCGAAGCCCGATCCAGAGTTGCCGGATCCACCGGAGAACCCGTTGGAAGGACTAGTAGTAAGATTGAGTGGAGACACAATAACCGTTAAAGCCCCCTCCGAGAACGTCTTGAAGCTCGTTCTCGGAGACCTAGCGACCTCTCAATAACGCTGAGGAGTATCTCCAGCTCATAGAGATACCTGGGATCGCGGACGATCTCCATACGCTTAATGAGGCGGGTGATGCGGAACTCTTTAGTTAATCTATTTTCTATTATTTCTTTTACTTCTGGAGAAATAGTTCCCCGTATCTTGATCTTAACTGTATACCTCTCCCTCAGATCATCCGGCACGTTTTTGATGAACGTGGGTTTAACGTCTACTTTGATCCTCTCGATGGATTCCGGAAGCACTACGTGTAGTAGCTCTTTAAGCTTCTTTTCAAGTCTCGGTTTATACTCCTCCGGTAAATTGACGGTTATGGATTCTAGAGATGGTATAGCTGTTATAACATCCTCAAAGCTAACACCAGTCGTAAAGTATTCCTCCAAATAACTTATCCTAACCTCAATATCGAATATTGGCGGGTGGGCTGTGAGGAGGGGTGGCAGCTCTACACGGATCGATAGATCAGTTATAGGATCTACAACTATATCCGGAGGCTTTAAACGGAATGGGTCACTAACAAATACATCTATCGCTGGAGGCTCTACAATTATAAATCCATAATCAGCCAGACTACTCAATCACCCCAAGCCTCCTGAGAGATCTCTCAAATGAATCCCTATACTCCATAATTATTGGAGACAAC
>JALVIT010000076.1 GCA_027028545.1 Desulfurococcales archaeon | reverse complement strand
AGAATTGTTGAGAAGTATAAGGGGTTTATGGGTAGTGCGTCCAAGAAAGAGATCGACGAGCTCCTTCTGGAGGCCGAGTTTGAGGGCTTATAATCCTTCTATTAACCGACGGGGGCATAGAATTGAAATTTGTAGACTCAAACGTATTCGCTTACTACATCTTCAAGAGCGAGTATACTGAGGAAGCAGCCAGGCTACTAGTGGAGCACGAGGATCTGGCAACATCTATTCGCGTAATTGACGAGGTAGTATTCCTATCGATAAGGAGACTAGCCTTGGGGTGGCACGGTAGCAGAGGCTTGGTTCTAACGGCGTGAGCGAGTGCAAGATACTGTCTATGTTTAATTATGAAGCAATTAGAAAGGACTGACTATTATCTTCACTATCCCACTCAGAAGGTTCATTAGTGTCACCAATACTCAACTTTACTCCTCTCATATTCAACATAGAACCTTAGAGTTATTCCTACACCTAAAAATAGTATAGCCAGTAAACAGTTTGCTATTATACTCTTTGATAATAAAAGAAGTGTATTGAAAAGCAACAGCAAAGAGATGAGCTCACCTACTATATGAGCAACTGCATGCGCAGGGTATAGGAAGCCTATGGCTAAGTTCCTAATCAAATCAATTACACTCATTATCCATATAGCAAGAATAAGCAATGAAATAAAATCATCAGATAATATCACCGAACTACTAGAGGTAATATTAAGAGCTTGCCTTAACGCTTCACTAGCTTCCTGAATAGCTTCAAGAGTTTTAGAACCTAAGGTAATGACCAACGATAAAACGAGTTCACCCCAAGGAGCAATTAAACCTTCAATAAAGCTATCGATAACACTTCTCTGTCTACGCTGATAACTCATTGTCAATCATCAATTCACTTAACACACTGCTTTTCAACTACTTAACTATTACAGGTTTCCTTCCGTACCTGATTCTACCCGTGTAGAATACCCAAGACTCGAACCGCGTCCTCAGATTGAATTGTCTGCGGGCGAACTCGTAGTATGCGATGAAAATCTTCTTCAAGAAGTCCAGGTCTACCTCTGTACCAGCAAGGATCGGGAATTTAGGAACAATTGAATATGTGTTTGAAATACACAAAAAAGTTCGATTGAGAGCCTGATCATTAAACCTTCAAAGGCGTCAAGAAGCCCTACAGTTCAGAAAGTAATTGCTGTACCTAACGCTAGGGAATTAGAAAAAATAAGACGCGAGGTCGAGGGATAACCAGAAGATTTTCTCAAAAAACTAGTTCTATGGGATGTGAACGAGGTCGAGCACGTCTATGAACAACTTACGGATGTCGCGTCAATTATACGTAAACTTGGACTAATATCAAGCTAATACGAAAATTTTAAGATTATAATAAAATTTTTAATTGATAACTATTAATAATTATATTTAAAAACATGATATAGATAATATGGCATGCTTTTATCCTAGCTTTATTATGACCTTCGAGTTGTTATTATATAACGCGGTCCTGGTATTAAATGGGGTGAAGAGCTTTGTCTGAGTTTGATCAACTGATTAGTTACTATGATGATAATGCTTGGAAGAAATACTTCAGTATAGATCTAGCAGGACTCTATAGGAGTGTAAAAGGACTGCTAGCTTTAAGAGAGGAACTACGCAAAGGATTGACATCCGATACTGTTGGAAACCTAATATCAAACTCGGAAACATATAAGGGTATACTCCTGGGAGGATTCAGGCCAGATGCGAAGCAACCCTTCACAGAAAACTCGCTAGCACTATTCTACAAGAAAGTCTTCGGCATAGGCATAAGCGATGAAGACCTAACTAAGATCATAACCCGGTTAAGAGAAGGAGATAGCATCGAAGAGGCATCAGTCGACATCAACGTGAAAGTAGAGGATACACCTGTTATAACAAGACTTCAAAAATTACAAGCAAAACTAGAATTAATCTATACTAGTCTTAGAGGAGTCGTTGGGAGATCGGAGCCCAAAAATTACAACCCAGAGGATCCGCTAGCAGGAGTAGAAGCACTAGGAGAAGTACTCAACGCGGGGAAGAAGCTACTACCTTTGTACAACCCCTTATCATTCTTCATAATGTCAATATACTCAGTACCAAGATTCTACATCAAAGAAATCTACCGTGAACTCTTTAATGATAAAACCAGGCAAATCCTAGAAAAATACGGCATAAAGATAGTAAAACTACTGGAGCCAGAACTAACGAACAAGAAGCTCAGAGAAGAACGTTAAATCATAGGTTTAAAACGGGGTAGCGTAGGATCATATGTTCGGGAAGTAATAATAGATCTATATGATTTATTCCAAAAAGAAATATTATTTAGATTCTATAATAATATTGAGGATGAATTAAATAGATATATAGATGAATATATTAATAAAATAAGAGGAAGCGTGATTCCAGATCAATTTACTAATGTAATTAATGCAGTTAGATTGCGCGGTTCTTGTTTAGCTGACGTAAGTAGCGCCTGTTACGATGGGAGATCGTATAATTGTAGAGGAATTATTAAAAAATATACAGTCTGCTATAGCAGTTATAGCGCTAAAGTATCTGGAGGTAGCATAGATTTAAGGGAATTTACGCGAAGCGGATATATTATTCCTACTAAAATAAATTATACAGAATTCTTTGCTTGCCTCGCGCCACAGATGTTTTCAGGCTTAGCTTACATTGAACCTATAAGCGAAAATTCACAGGAGTTCAACTGGATGTGCCTATTTGGGTGGGAAAGTGTCTAACCAGCCTAAACGTCATCAAGCCAAGATGGTTCTTTTGAAGAAAGTTATATTGGAAGATGAAGAACATATTTTGATTGCTAACTTCCCTTTGATGATTCCCAAGCTAGATTTAGGCTCACAGAATGTTTCCAAACTGTATGAAACAGAGGAGTTATCACAACAGTTTATTAGTAAAAATAAGAAAATTATAGAATTTAATATAAGCGCCTTGAAGCCTATTTTTCTTACCTATATTAAGGTAGACTTCAAGGTGGATTCTACTTTTATCGATATAGCTGTTGAGGGGAAGCGTCGCTTAATTATTTTTCCTATATCATGTACGTTTCGCAAGTACTCTCCGATTACCGCAATAAGCAATATCTCTCGAACTCATCTTACCCGATTCTAACTACCAGGCAATAATCCAAGATATCGCTAAAAGAACGCCTCATATAGAATTTAGAGGTCCTAAGCTTGTCATACTCGCTAATTTAGACACAAAAATACATGCAAATATTACTCCAACCAGCATAGCACTAAGTTATGTGATGACACTCACGCCTTCTTTCTTTCCAGTGAGAGAAGTGGATTCAAAGAGACTCGATTTATCAACCTATACAAAACGTTCATCCACAACCCTGGCTAAGGAGGAGGTCGCGACGGGAGGAACCAGTGAGGCCCTCGAGGAGCTGCAATTGCCAGATGTTTTTGAGAAGCTTTTCGGAGTCACCGCTAAACAACTTATTGTGGTAGATAGGCCTGTTGTCATCTTTGCCGAGAAGCCTTCTGATCCCAAGTATAATTACATTGAGTTCTTAAAGCGAGTATTGAGAGAGCTCTATCGAGTATACCGGGGAGGACTGCCTAATCCTTCAACTATATCGACTAGCTTTGAGGAAGTAAAACTAAAAGTAAAAGTGGGAGGCCACGTTTATACTCTAGATCTTGACAGTATGCTAGAACAGGAGCGAGAGCGGGAGCACTTTAGATATCTTGTGGATCGCCTCGAAGAGCTCTACTCTCAGGGGCTTGGTTATCTAGTCCTCTATGGTACTGGAGGGACCCTTGAAAAACTAGAAAAGCTGGGATTAGCAGTAACTCACCTCTATTTAGGTAATGTAAAGGAGGAGCTCCATAGCGTTGAGGCTAAGAAGAGGAAGCTATGGATTATTCCGAGGCCCGTGGAGTTGAGGATAAATGAGGATAAGAGCGTGTATTGCATTGTTGATCTAATGTGGGGCCGTATCCTGAATGCCTGTAGGGATACTGATGCGTTGATTAGTGGTGGTATGGTGCTTGATTACTATGCTGTATCTAGGGAGGATGAGTATTATAGGGAGATAGCTAGGATAGCCTATGACCCCGAGATAAACCTAATCGTAGAGCCTAGCTCTAGAGGTGAGGGAGAGCTTGAGAGGGAATCAGTTGTACATTACGCTCTAAAAGCACTCGCTGTAATGCACCTCAGGGACAACGAGGGTATCCCCGAATCAGAGATACACACTGAATATGATATGGGAGATATAGTGCTTGACGTCTATGCAAGACACTCCAAACTAGGAGACCTGGCAATAGAAGTCGAGACACTATATGGCACAACAATACCCCTACTCAAGCTAAGAAAAACCATAGAATCAAGATTATCCAAGGGGCTTAGAACGTGGATCATCATACTAAGTCCACAGTTCTTCCTGTTCCTTCCATGGATAGCTAGAATTAGGAAAGCTTATAAAAAGAAATACGGAGATCTAATTGAATTTTTCACTATAGATTTAGAAAAAAGAAAATAATAACATTCAAAGAAGTAATAAGGATAACAAAAAGCCTCAATGGCAAATCACATTCGGAGTAAGAGCTGAGAATTTTTCGCGAGATACTACTAACAAGAATGTGATAACGTATTGCCCTCTCCAAGGTTCCTAATTCTTTATTGGGAATGTCAAACGATAGTTCTGAAATGTTTTCTAAAAATTTAAATAATTAATAAAATTCTAAATTAATAATAA
>JALVIT010000075.1 GCA_027028545.1 Desulfurococcales archaeon | reverse complement strand
TCGACCTTACCCTTAGAACCCTTATGTCTACCCCTACTTTCCCTCTTCTTAGGCATATCTATCACACCTTTACACAATCTATCCCGGTAATGCTATACCTATTCATTCCCCATAACATATTATAAATATGTATGCTCACCTAGCACGGAGATAACCAGCCAGCATATCTATACCCTTAAGCTCTGCAGGTTCAACACCAAGCGCTGATAGGAACTGTGTTAGTGCACTATCAACTATCTCGATATACTTATCCGGGTCGATCTCGTATAGCTTTGCGAGCTGTATAGCCTTATATCCATCCCTACCCTTAACCTTAACATAGACGATTATATCTCCAGCTTCAACTGATACACCATGCTTCATCAATTGGAGGGCTGCCTTAACATGTGGGGGTTTATTCTTCCTATACTCCTTAACGGGCTTCGTAAGATTAACCTTAAAGGCTAGCTGGTCAAGGGTTAACTCCTTCCTCTTAAGACTCCTATATAATCCACGGATCTCGTTTTCAAGCCATTCCTTAAAATACTTGAAATCCTCAGGCGTCTCGATCTTGTTGAACCTATTAACCAGTTCCTCTAGAACACCCTTCATGAACTGTGGCGTATTCCTCTTCTTAGCCGATAAACCCTTAATCTCTATACCTCCACCCTTATACTTCCCAACATAGTTCTTCTTCAGACCTGGGAATAATACATAGGTGAACTCCTTATCAACCTCGATCTCCAACCCTAGGTTTCTAGATACCCACTCTTGAAGCTTCTCCAACTGCTCCCTGGTAGGAGCCCATAAGAAGATCGAGTCTGTATCACCATATAATACTTTAACACCTATCTCTGCAACCTTTTTAAGTATCATGTATAGGGATTTACGACCCATAGCTGTAACGGATTCAGCTACTGCCGGCGAATATAGTGGGAATGTGTCTGCACCGAATACTCCATAGCTGGCGTTGATGAATACCTTCATAGCTCTCTGGACAACATCATACCATGCTCTAATGTTTTCGGGTAATGATTTATCCTTAGCCTTCTTCTTATATAGTCCAACACGATAGTCTCTAAGCAAACCGGTTATCTGAGCTGTTAATCCAGGTCTCTCAATACATACGTAGTGTATCTCCTTACCCGTCTCATCTATGATCTTAACCCTCTTCTCCGGCCTACACCTCTTATAATCTACGGTCTCATAGCTTAGATTATACCTCTTAATAATGCTTGGATACAGTGATGCTACATCCAATACAACAACGTTGAAGAATACACCCTTCGGAGGCTCGATCACTAGTGCTCCAGCATACTTCTTACCCTCGATCACAGCCCTGGTACCACTAGCTCTACTATGCTCCTTAATATCCTCGGGATTAGGTATTAGGTAGTTAAGCCTTCTATGCTCCCAGTAGAACTGGTTCTGGATCCACCTAGATATCTGCTTCCTACATATCTCCTCAATACTTGTCTTAGCGATCCTAGCTAGTAGTATCATGAGCTTCCATACTAGCTCGTTGTTAAATGTTGTTAGTTTCAGTGTTAACTCGGAGTCTCTGAAGTTGTAGGTTATTAGATCTGTGTAGCTCAGCTCGCCTATATTCTCCTCAACCTTGATCTTAGATATACCGAGTATTGCTGAGGCGATCGTGTCTAGTTTCTCCTCAGTATACTTACCCCCGAATGCATAGGTTTTGATCGCTCTATTCGAGAAGAACTTGTATAGGTCTAGATGGATGCTCGGCTTCAATCTTATATAGTCTTCACCATACTTTATATTCAAATACTCCCTAGGTATTCCGAGCCTGATCGCCCTATTATATAGATAGTTCAGGTCAAAGTTATCACCATTAAACGTTAAAACCACGGGGTAATTAGCCATAAGCCTCAGGGCTTCAAGGATCATTGTAGCCTCGCTATCATAGAATTCTATCTCAGCATCATATGGGAAATCATCTGTGAAACCGGTCCATGAACCATTCCTAGCTAGTAGCATAATCTTCTTCAATCCATCCGATCCGGCAAATGCAATGCTTATAACAGGGTATTCAGCTGTCTCTGGGTTAGGTATCCTACCCCTAAATGGTGTATATACCTCTATATCTACAGCCACACGTCTAGCACTTGGAGGCTGTTCCTCGAACAATATTATCCATTCTCTAGCCAACCTCTTGGTCTCTTCATCCTCATACCTAAATATCTCTTCAATCTTTTCTAAGGCTTCCTTATCTATTCGGGGTTTCACTAGTTTGAATATGTATCCGTATCTCCCTCTAGTGAGTGTATACTTCATACCCGGTATCAACTGGTTGTCGAAGATGTAGTTGTCGTGGTATTTTATCTTAGCCTCCCATGCCTTTGGAACCTTCTCCCTTAGGGAGGCTACGCTTAATGGATCCTTAGTTATTATCTTAGTATACGTTTTCTCCTCCATAGTTAATGGGTTTATCTTCTTAACCTCAACGATCTCCTCAACGCTGTCATTATTTCGGAATATTTTCTTAGCCTCCTCAACCGGTAGATCTGTTAGGAAGTATGGTTTATGACCAGTTGGATCCGGTAGTAGATATATGTTTTCACCTGATTCATCGAGTAATTCTATAATAGCTTTGCCAAGCGATCCATCATAGTATACTCCCAGAATATATGCTTTACCCCGGAAATACTTTATGATCCTGGACTCGTATATACTCTTCACATTCCTAATCCTAGTCATATTTAACCGCCTTTAAGCTTGAGGATGGCTTCAGCAATATCCCCGCCGGACTCGATCAATGCCCTCCTAGCCTCCTCCCTACTAACCCCCGTTTGTTCCACTATAAACTCGATATCCTCCTCGGAAACCTCTATCTCCTCAACTCTCTCCTCCTTCTCCTCGATCCTTGACTTACCCACCACCTGGTATATTGTCTCACCACGAGAATGTAGTGCTACGACCTGTGGCTTATCTATAACGATCTTCTTATCCGGAAGTATTATCTCAACCCTCTCAGCATCCTTCAACTCCTCAACATTAATACCCATCCTCTTCATCAATCGTTTAAGCTCTCTAGGGCTTAATCCAGGCATCAAACCAGTAAAACACCCCGCTTAAACACTTAGGGTTTAATCCCCCAACATCTAATACTCATATAGCATATTAAGGATATTTAACTTGGTATATTTTTAAAGAGAGATATCTTAAGGAAAACCCGATAGCATGGTGGTTGATAATGGGCGTTAAGCTGAGGATCCTTGGAGGCGGTGGAGAGGTTGGTAGAGCGGCATATCTCGTCGAGGATAGTGGTGAGAAGTTCCTACTGGATTATGGTGTGAACTTTGACGAGGAGGATCACCCCCAGTTTCCGGGGCATGTGAGACCTGTTGAATTATCCGGTGTAGCGGTTACACATGCCCATCTAGACCATATAGGTGCTGCACCGCTACTATATATAACCGGTAGACCGAGGATCTATATGACTCCTCCAACCTTAGATATGGGTAAGATATTGATCATGGACTTCTTGAAGCTTAATGCATATTATATAGACTATGAAGCCGAAGAGCTGGCTGCAATGTCTTCGCGTGCAAAACTACTACATTATGGCGAGGAGGCTGAAGCCGGAGACTATTCATTGATCCTTACAAGTGCTGGTCACATACTGGGTAGTAGTATAGTTTATCTGACAACTCCAAGCGGGCATAGGATTGCATATACAGGCGATATAAACACGATCCAGACATGGACGCTTAACAGGGCTGAGTTATGGCCTATGAAGCTCGATACCTTGATCATCGAGTCAACATATGGCTCGACAAAACATCCTCCTAGACACCTAGTTGAGAAGAAGCTTATAGACTCCATAGATGAAGTTGTAAGCTCTGGAGGAACTGTATTGATCCCAGCCTTCAGTGTTGGTAGGAGCCAGGAGATCATATGCCTCATACAGGCTGAACTACCACATGTAGACGTATACCTCGATGGTATGAGCCGCGACATCACTAGTCTATATTTGAAATATGAGGAGTTTCTAAGGGATCCGGGGATATTTAGGAAGGCTGTCGAGAATACGTATTTTATAAGGGGTTGGCAGGATCGTAGGAGGGCTTGGAGGAAGCCGGGCGTGATAGTTTCTTCAGCGGGTATGTTGAAGGGTGGTCCGAGCGTATACTATTTGAAGAAGATCGCCGGTGAACCCCGGAACGCTGTATTTTTGGTGAGTTATCAAGCTGTCAATAGCCCCGGACATATACTACTCGAATATGGGGGTCTAGAGGAGTTCGGTATTGAGAGGCTTAAAGCCCGTCTACAATGGTTTGACTTGTCAAGCCATGCTGGTAAGGATGGATTACTCGATATAGCACTGCACTATAAGCATACGTTGAAGAACATAGTGATAGTCCATGGAGAACCCGATGCTATCGAGTATTTGAAGAAGCTTATCGTTGAGAATATCGGCGACGATGTAAACATCTATACACCATTAAACGGTGAGGAGATCACCCTAGAAGACTAGCCTATCTCAACAACATTCTCACATCCAAGCTCTCCTAGGAAGCTATCAACCTCATCCAGAGGTATCTTAATGGTTACCAGCCTCCTCTTAGTCCTAGCCTTAACCTTAGCAACACCCCTCTTATGATCACGGTAAACCCTACACTCAATAGCGTTGGAGGCAATCTTCTTAAACAGTTCTCGATCACTAACCTCCATAGGCATATACTTCCACCCTTATAAGCTATTAGAATCCATGCTTAATAGGAATTAGATTAGA
>JALVIT010000074.1 GCA_027028545.1 Desulfurococcales archaeon | reverse complement strand
TCAGTGTCTGAGTTGATGATGACCTTTCAGCGGGCTGAGTTCAGCCGGTTGATCCCTCTTCACCGTTCTGCACTAGATTTTCATCATCTATTATTCTCTTAGTGTATAGGGATTCTATAATGTTGTATATTAGTATTGAGGAGTTTATCCTCCTCTCAATCTCCCTCATCGATACATTGTTTTCCGTTAGGTATTTTACTAGTAGGTTTCTCAAGTAGTTTTTCTCCCGTGTTAGGTCTATTAGGTGTCTACTATACCTCTTACTATCCTCCAATGGTTGGTGCACCTAGTAGTTGTGTCATGAATATGTTTGCTATGAAGTCTACGGTATATATGAATATTATAGCCATTATAGATACTATCGCCACTCTAATCGTATTCCTAATGGTTAGATCTATAGATTTACTCATAGCTATTGCTAGTAGGAAGCTAGCGATGAACACACTGATCTTGGCATGGAATATAGCTGTATCGGCTGGTTGAAGCATTATCGGTAGATTTATAGGTGCTGAAACAGTCAGCTCCTTTAAAGCCTCCTGCTGAGCCGTAACGATCTCCTTGATCATATCGTTGATAGCTATACCGATCGCTACGAAAACTATTAAGAATGCAGGTGTTAGATAGGTTAATGCATCATATGCTCTAAGCATCCTCCTAGCAGTTTCACGGCTCTCAAGTATGCTTGTTATGAGCCCTGTGAACTCCTCAAGTATTGCAGGTGTTCCACCACCAGTATCCTCGATCTCTCCAAGTAGCCAGAATACGAATCTTCCAAGCCATGATCTTGTCGGGACTTTAACCTTGTTAAGCCTTACACCAGCCCTCAGCTGTGCATTTATCACTCCCAGTAGTCTGTCGAAGTGTTTATTATATGTTCTACCGCTCTCCTTGATCATGAAGAATGCCCTGATCATTGGGAATCCTATCTTTCTATACTCTGTAATATCCCTTAGGAATTCCGGTAGGGCTTTCTCAACACCCTTGATCTCTGTATGTTGCGATATATAGTCTATCCCTGCAGCCACTAGTAACGATACGAAGGATATCGAGAATGTTATTAATGGATCCATTTCAAGCATTGATAATGCTATTAATACTATGAAGGGTGTTGCCCCCACGAGTAATATATTTGTCTTATAATAGTCCTTTATCTTAGGCTGGGGTATGAGGGAGTCGATAACCTGTATCATAACAACAGTTACCAGTGGTAGTATTAGGAAGTTGAATAGCATCATTAATAGCTCTACACCATATGGTAACACTACAGCTATGAGTATGAATAGTGTCGACGTTAGGAAGTACAGGATGATCAGCATCTCACCTATACCGCCCGCCCTCTCAGCATATAGTTTCCAGTTCAGCTTGATCTCTGCAACGTAGTCTTTAACCCTAGTTGTTAGATATGCTAATGCATCCCAACCACTCCTAACAACAGCTGTATATCCGTATATGAAGTCTTTGAATAACCTACTAGGATGATCTTTAGCCAGCTTCGATAAAGCCTCTAACGGATCGCTTCCAAGCCTGATCTCCTTCTCAACTATCCTACCCTCCCTCTCAATACCTGGGAATAATGGGTTTCCAATCAATCTCCGGAAGGCATGGTCTAGGAATAGTCCAGCACTCTGGAGGACGCTAGCATATATCGCGAAGAACGGTAGATCCCTCTCTACAAGCCTCTTACGCTCACCGCGTAGCTGGCTGAACTTAATATATGGATAGTAGATCGATGCGACTAGGACCATTATGAATAGTGATATAAGTGCAAAAGCTATATCAATGGGTACAACGCCATAATATACCGCGAATCCTAGGAGGACTCCGGACGGTATTAGTAGGAAGAACATTATGACAGCTATAGCAATGTATCTAGCGAGCATTATTGAGGGGGAAGCGGTCACACCGGCTGTTCTAACCAGTTCAGCCAGCCTCCTAGACTCCTCAGGCTTTATACCTCTAACCTCAGTTGCCAACGCTACATACCATGGTAGGGGTGGTGGGGGCCTGATCGCTGTTATGAATAGATATATGCTTACAACGGTTCCAACACCTATAAGTATTGAACCAGTTATCTGGGCCTCCGTTGAACCTGGAAATATATAAAGTAGTAGTAGACCGGTTGCAGGTATGATTAACGATAGAGATGCTAATCCAAGCCTACCCGGATGCAGGGGGATCGGCCTCGTTGTTGGTGCTACAGCTGCACCCTTCTTCCTACCCCTAACCGATAGTATAGTCATTAGGCTTATTCCACGCTGGCTACGGATCGCTAGATCGCTAGCTAGGAATCCAGCAATACCTCCAATGGGTATCATTAATATTAGGAATGCTGTAACCCTATCCAGTAATAGTAGTTCAGCTATATACGTTATAATTGGCGAGTCCAGTAGACCGGTTAGGACAACGTATAATATGAAGGCTGCCAGTGCTCCAAATATGAATCCTTCGATGATTAGAGATACGATCGTCTTATATACTTCAGCTGTTAATAACCCCCTCTCCCTTCTAGGCCTCCTCCTACGGCGTGGCGATACCCTTATCTTAGGTGTAACCCTCTTAAGCTTAGCCGCTTTAACGGGTTTAGCCTTCGGAGCGGCTGGTTTTGGAGCTTTAGGCTTTCCAAGCTTGATCTTTGGTATCTTCAGGCTTATCCTACGCTTCTTCTTAATCTTCAAGGGTTTTTTATGTGTTTTTTCAGCTTCTCCAGCCTCTTCTCTAGGCTTCTCCTTCTTCCTACGTTTAAATAATTTAACCATTTAAACCCCCTATATGGAAACCTCAAAGTTATATATTATGGTAATACATGCTTTAAAGTATTAGTTTTAGCTCTATCGGTGCTTGACGTATGTTTTATGTTTATAATGCTGCGTATAGTAAGAATTATAGTAGGGTAATCTAGAATATTATATAGGTATGGTGTAGCATTTTGCGTCGGGGTTTACGTGCTCAAGCTGAAATGATATCTATATTAATGCTTATAGG
The DNA here is from genome assembly GCA_027028545.1 of Desulfurococcales archaeon. Taxonomy (GTDB): domain Archaea; phylum Thermoproteota; class Thermoprotei_A; order Sulfolobales; family Desulfurococcaceae; genus JALVIT01. The sequence goes on along the minus strand of JALVIT010000074.1, from coordinate 1,779 downwards.
TATTACATTGATCGCTGGCTACTTGATCTATAGAGCCTATTCCATCCAGCTTAGACAGCAACAGGCTGGTGTTGCACTAGCTACACGTCTATCCCGCTCAAGGATTGCCGAGAAGATAATCCTTGTAACCGGATTCATCAACGTTACGAATAAGGAGGTTATGCTTGTATTCTATAATTTCGGTGAGGAAGATACGTATATAACGAAGATCGTTATACCGGGTCTGAAGGCTGGGGGTAAGCTGGAACTACTAGTATTTGCTAAAGACTATCGTATACCTAAAAGGGGTGTTAGAACAATTATCTTAAAGATAAATGATCCAGATATAGGCTATCCACCGGGAATCTCCGTGAGAATAACTGTATGGTCTATCACCGGTAGAGTATACTCATACAATGTTAGAACTGTAAGGTGATGAAGCATGAAGGCTATAAGCAACTATATTGCAGCCCTCATAACTGTAGCAATGATATTCACAACCATAGCATTCTTCGTAACTACAAGCACCCGGCAGATTCAAGTCAGCAACTATGCATTAAACACGATGGTCGAGATAAGCGATCGAGCGAGAGAGGGACTCGCTGTAAACACTCTATTCCTAGGAAATAGAATGCTCCTATCAATAGTTAATAAGGGTACAATAGATGTCCGATTATCCCACATAGTATTTATAACTAAGAATATGAGAAGCATAGAGTATACGGTCAATGCAACGATAGTACCCGTTAGAGGTATTGTGAATCTAAACTATACGTTACCGGTGCCTAGAAGCGAGTTATACGATATATTAATAACGACTGCCCGTGGAAACGTTTTCAGCGCATTATATAGCGCTGAGAAACCCCTCACGATCCTAATAATACCCTCGGATAGAGCTATTAGAGGCTCCGAGAGATTCAATTTGACAATAATAATTATCAACAACATAGATCTATCCCTCATCATAAACCCAAACGATATAAACATTACATTCATAAAGGGCTCAATAGATGTGTCGAGATATTTCGGCTTAAAGGATCTATTCCCCGACACATCGATCGAACTGGCACCGGGCGAACAAATAGTATTCCAATACACATATGAATATAGTGGTGGAGTTGGACCGGGGATAATAGATCTTAATGTGATAGTCCACTCTATAAGTATTAATGGAGAGGAATTATACGGATACTCACACTCCACATACCTATTTGAGGTTCTATCCTAAACCTCAATATCTCGGTATGATGACGTGTTTATCGTGATCCTCTAATCTAAACTCCCTAGATTCTAAGCGGATAATATGGTATTTCTTAACATGGACTAGGAAGTCTTCAAGCCTATATAGTGGGAGTATTAAGCCTTTAACCCAGTAGTGGATCGGTAGTATATTACGTGGTTTCAGGAGTTCTACTAGTTTCCATGCTTCATCGGGATATATAGTATATACTCCTCCAACAGGTATTGCTAGTAGATCGGTGTTTCTAAGCTCTTTAATTATCTCTTCGGATGGTATCTCCCCAAGATCACCTAGATGGACTATGGTGTACCCATCAACCATAGCTTTATATACAACGTTTATCCCTCTACGCTCCCCCCTGAACTTATCGTGGAAGGTTTTATACCCCCTAATAGCTATATCGTCAACCTCTACATAGCCTATATACTCCTTTAATACACGTGTATCCTCCTTCGAAACCGTTTTTACGGAGTTGTGGTCGAAGTGATCGTGTGTTACGAGTACTAGATCTGCTTTAACCCTAGGTTTTTCCAATCCTATACTAACCCCGTCATGGGGGT
>JALVIT010000073.1 GCA_027028545.1 Desulfurococcales archaeon | reverse complement strand
CCATAAATTTCCTATATGTTTCCGACGAAAAGTATATCTAGAAAACATAGGAATAATCCCCGAACTAGTTTTTGATAGGAAGATATTGTAATTTACGTTATAGCTAGAATTTTCTGAAGAAGCTAGAAAATTATATATGGTCTTGATAATGGAATATAAACTAGGTAGACAATTGCTTTGAAGGGTTTATGTTGATTAAGGTTAGGGTGAAGAAGGGACTAATATATTTACCAGTAGATGTTAGAGAGAGGTTGGGGATTAAAGATAATGAAGAACTATTATTAGAGATCGAGGATGAAAGGATCATTCTTAGACCACTAAAAACAATTTTTAGATTAGGTATAGAATCTAGAAAGGTGAGTAAGGCATCTGTTGAGGAGTTTGAGAGAGAATCTGAAGAGATGCAGAGGAAATTATATGGTGAATAGATTCGGGGTATTAATAGATTCATCATATATCCTACCAGCGCTCGGTATAGAAGTTAGAGGGGTTAGTAATAAGGATCTTGGGGAACTAGATCGCTTGTATCGATCAGGCAAGGTGTCTTTTCATTATACAAGTGTGATTTGGATCGAGATCATACCTAAAATCGTTAGAGAGTATAGTAAAATAGGTTTGTTCAACCCAATACAAAGAATAAATGATGTCATATTAATACTGCAGAACACATTCAAACATATAGAGCCGGGGAGGCAGGCTTTAATCGAAGCTACTAGGCTTAGACAACTTGGACATAGGGATATGATCGATAATATATTGTATGGGGTAGCCGTAGAGAATAACCTCTACCTACTAACCATGGATTCTACATTTAAGGAATTCTTAAAAACACATAACTTAAAACATGAAATATTACTAACACATAAACAATTATTCACACTTACCAAGTCATAACTATATTTGTTTCAACCGGTTCTAGATGATAAGTTATTATGAGTTTATATGTCGAATTATTATTTGGTAGGGGGGGATAGTGAGGAGGATTCGTATAGGGTATATGAGGGTTAAGGAGATCTTGTAGAGATAATAGTTATTCCTTTGAGTAGGGAGGAGGCTTTAAAGATTCTTAAGGAAGAGAAACATGCCAGTGAGGATAAAGATAGGGATCAGATCCAAGATTAATGATAGAGAGATCATAGCCAATGCATTAATACATTAATTAATACAGGGTTTACAAGTGAGACCCCCCGATATAGCTATTTCACCCTCTATAGTTGAAAGACTCGGTTTATGGCCTAGACCTGAAAACCCATTAATCGTAACGCTTGAAGCGAGTAGTGGTTTAGTCGAGACCTATATTGTCCCACAATCTGTTCTTATCTAGGTGGTAACTGAGGATAGGGTAAGTAGGGAAATTACTGCGAATGTAATAATAGATCCACGCATCAATTAGGTTCTGATAAGCGACTATTTGGCTGAAGAACTTGATATACAGATCCTATATCCGCGTAGGGGGATACGGAAATTTGTATACCATGGTAAGGTTAGAGAAAGTGTAAGAG
>JALVIT010000072.1 GCA_027028545.1 Desulfurococcales archaeon | reverse complement strand
TGGGCTATGATGTAGAATAGTGTAGCCTTGAGAGCCATCTCTGATCCGAGACCTATACCTATAGCTACATACCCCATATCTAGGATCGTGCTATACGCTATCAGTCTACGGACCTCATTCGTTGTAGCCATAAGGTATCCTCCTAGAACGATGTTAGCCGATCCAAGTATTAGTAGGATCACCTGTATCCAGTAGATATGCTGTAGTCCGACAACAGTATACATGATCCTCATGATAACATATGCTCCAACACCCTCGGCAACAGCAGCCATTGTAGCGGCTACTGCTGGAGGCATACTACTATAAGCGTCCGGTAGCCAGAAGTGATGGGGAAATATGGCTGATTCTATTAGGAATGCCCAAACAGCTAATGCAGCGAACAATACCAGCACTGGTGCTGGATTTAAGGCTAACCCTGTTGATTCGTTGAAGTATTGGAGACCCATACTATCACTAGCTACATCCGGCATGGCTAGTGTTCCCAGCCCACTATATAATAACACTACAGCTATGAAATAGATCGTTGAACCCACAGCTCCGAAGAAACCATATTTCAACGCCGCATTAAGAGTATAACCCCTCTCACGTAGATACGAGGTTAAACCATAGGCTGTTATACTCACAACTTCAAGCATTACGAATAGGTTGAATAAATCCCCGGTATAAGTCATACCTAGGAGTCCGGCCTGGAGACCTAGGTATAATACGTAGTACCATTCATTATGCTTAGATGAATGCTCGAGGTATCTATAGGATACGAGGTTTACTAGGGGGAACACGAGCCCGATCAATAAACCTATTAAAGCATTCAAATAGTCGACTTCATAAATGATCCCAAAGGGTGGTGGAAATCCTGCAAACATATAGACTAGGATATGTTTAGCCACGTAAACATAGTGGAATACGAGGCTTGTTAGGAAGGCGTTTAAAACTAGGATTATCTCGGAAAATATGAATGCGAATCTTTGAGGCTTCTTTGAGAGGGTTGAGAGGAGGGGGGTTATGAAGGCTGCTATTACTGTTATTAGTGGTGCTAGTGCAGCCATGTATGATGCAGTATATGAGTCTAAAACCATTATTGATACACCGGTGATAATTGGGGTTAGACTAACGTTTTCTAGTGATTAATGATATGGTATATTAATTTTACTAGCATAGTATAAATTAATGATGCATGTTGTGGATGCATTCAATTAATAGGTTCATCAGAGTATTTAAAGACTCTATGGTGATCCCGTATTGATCCGTATAATTGTTCTAGATGATAACGAACCATCTCCGGGATTGCTTAATGAGTGGGGATGGAGTGTATATATTGAATATGATGGTTTGAGGATGTTGTTTGATGCTGATAGTGATCCTAGGGTTTTAGAGTATAACTCCTATAGGTTGGGTGTAGATCTGTCAAGGCTTGATCTAGCCTTCCTAAGCCATAGGCATGGTGATCATAGTGGTGGATTCTCATATGTCTCGAGGGTTAGACCGGGACTTAAGATATATGT
>JALVIT010000071.1 GCA_027028545.1 Desulfurococcales archaeon | reverse complement strand
TAGAGACTACAACACCGGGGGAGACACCTATAAACATACTCGTAAACCCCAAGGAGATTAGTAGGCTCGACTGGATATTAATGGTGGCGGACACACTACACACAGTCCTCGGCTTGAAGAGGGATAGAATCGTTGAGATCCTTGGAGGGCATATAGGTGAAATACTAGACACTGAAACCCTCCTAAAAAACCCCTCACTGACAGTCTTTACACCGATAATAAAGATGCTGATGGATAAACCGGGTTACGATAGGTTAATCGAACTATTCAATATTAATACACTATTCAACCTGGCAAATCATGGAACATCCTATCAGAACGTCTACGGCGGACTACTAATCAATATATATAGAGAGATAATCGTAAAGAGTGGGGGTGGTGATAGGAGGTTATTGGTCATAGATGAAGCTTGGAGGATAGCCCGGTTGAATGGATTATTGGAGATTATTAAGGAGGGTAGGAGTAGAGGGGTTGGAGTAGTATTAGCCGTTCAGAATCCAAGCGATATACCACAGGAGATATTGGAGAATACACATTTAATAGTTATATTTGGATCGCCTAATGAGGATTATAGGGATCAAGCATCTAGGATACTGGGATTGCCTAGGAATATAACATCGAAGCTATTATACCTAGGGGTTGGTGAAGCCATACTACTAAACGCGCTCGATCCACACCCGGTTGTGATAAGGATAAATAAACCCGTCAACACCTAGAGATAATATTGATGATGAATGGTGGGCTTACCGGATAACAAATATGAAGAGTGCGGTCGTATCTGAACCAATACCCAATCCTTATATTACCTATAAATATAGATATGTTGAATAGGTGGTTGGATATGGGAGGTAGACAGAGGACAAGCCTATTCATGACTAAGGAGAAGATAACCGAGAAACTGGCTAGAGAGAGGGAGGAGAAGGCTAAGAAAGCTAAGGGTAAAGCTAAGGGTAAGAAGAAGAGGAGGTAAAGCCTAGGAGAAATGCTATGTGTAGCACTACCATCAGCGGTAATAGTTAATGAGCCTGGATTAATGCTTAAAACAATTAAGACCTACCAGGTTGTTAGATATTCTTCTATATTCGGCGTAGACGAGATAGTTTTTTATAATGACGGATACACTCCTAGAGATAAACACATTGAAGCATCTAGACTCATAGAGAAGATCTGGAGATACTTGGTTACACCACCATATCTTAGGAGGAGGATCATACCAAAGGATCCCGACTTGAAATATATAGGGATAACACATCCCCTAAGACTAGAAGTATTCGATGTTGAGAAGAAGCCTAGGATCGGTGGGAGGAGGCTTGGATACATATATAGGGATAGGGGTAGGCTATACGCCGATATAGGACTTGAAAAACCCTTCCGTATAGAAGCTGGGGAGTGTAGAGAGGGGGATATAGCTCTAGTAGAGATAACAGATCCATATACTCGTAGAGCTGTATGTGTTGGGGATGAAAAGGTTTATCGAGGACCAATACTGGGTTTTGAGGAGTCCTTCAGGGAACTCATAGACTATTATCGGGGTAGGGGCTATACGTTGATAGCTACGAGTAGGTATGGGAGGATACCGAGTCTTGGAGAAATTAGAGAGCTTATGTCGAGGGATAAGATACTAGTATTATTCGGCTCACCCCGCTATGGATTATACGATATTGCTTCGAAGAATAAGCTCAAGCTTAGAGAAGTTGTTGATGCTGTATGGAACATGGTCCCCGATCAGAGGGTAAAAACTATTAGGACTGAGGAGGCATTGATAATAACACTTGGAATACTAAATATGGCTAGATACGGGGCTGGACACTAGTCTTTATATAGCCCTATACATGTTCATAACTAGAGAAACATAGTGGTGTCTATAATGGGTCATCGAAAACACAGTGCACCACGACATGGAAGCCTAGGGGTTAGGCCGAGGAAGAGGGCTAAGAGTATAGTTCCAAGGGTAAGGTCGTGGCCCGAGAAGACGTGGATAGAGATACTATTAGAGAAGAATAAGGGGGAGGCTGAAAAGAAGGGTTTAACACCTAAACCAATGCTCCTAGGATATACAGCATATAAGGCTGGAATGACCCATATCATAGCCGAATCGGATAAACCAGTTTATGGTGTTGAGAAGGCTCAAGTATTTATGCCTGTAACGATACTTGATGCACCACCACTACTGGTATTAGCGATCCGTGGATACCGTCGCCACCCAATGTATGGTATGCTTAGCGTTGGAGAGGTTTGGCGTTCACCGGTTGAAGCAATAGATAAGCTGTACGGCGAGATCTATAAGGATAATCCATTCATAGACCTGGAGTCTAGAGAGGTTGTAAGGAAGTATTTGAAGGGTTTGAGGAAGGTTAATCCGGGACTGGTTAAACCGGATAAGGGCTCCGAGTATGGCTTTAAGTTTATAGAGGGTAATTGGGAGGAGAAGCTATCCCGTCTAAAATCGCTGGATCTAGATGATGTCAGGGTTATTGTATCGACAATACCGGTTTTATCGGGTATCGGTAAGAAGAAGCCGGAGCTTGTTGAGATAAGGATTGGCGGGGGCTCAATAGATGATAGATTAAAGTATGCAGAGGAGATACTCGGAGGCTATGTATTGCCAAGCGATGTATTCGTTGAGGGGCAGTTCATAGATGTTATAGGTGTTACTAAGGGTAAGGGGTTCCAGGGAGTTGTTAAGAGGTTTGGCGTGAAGGAGCTGCCTAGATGGCATAAACACCGTAAGGGTAGTAGGAAGATCGGTGCTAGAAGCCCAGGTTTTGGAACTATGAGTGAGACACCACAGGCTGGACAGATGGGTTTCCACCGGAGGACGGAGTATAATAAGAGGATCATAAGGATAGGCTCTAGGGGATGGGAGATAACGCCTAAAGGCGGATTCCTAGGATACGGGATCGTCTATGGACCATACATAATGCTATATGGAAGCACGATCGGTCCACGTAAGAGGCTACTCGTATTAAGGCATCCAATAAGACCACCCGAATGGACACCATTAACAACCCCACAGATCATATATTACAGCCACAGCAGTAAGCAGGGCGTATAAGACGGGGTGGTTTAAATGGTTTGGAAACTAATAATCCCATACAGATACATTGAAACAAGCACTGTAAAGGTTTATAGTGAGGAGGGGGAGCCTGTAGAAGAGTATAAGCTACCAGCATTATTCTCCCTACCGGTTAGAAAGGATCTGATACGTAGAGCATACCTATCAGCCCATACAGCAATGCTACAGCCAAAGGGTAGGGACCCAATGGCTGGTAGGAGGACAACGGCTAGAAGCTGGGGAGTAGGCAGAGGTATGGCCCGTGTGCCAAGACTACCGAATGGTAGAGCAGCATTCATAAGCTTTGCACGAGGCGGTAGAGCAGCCTTCGGGCCAAGGGTTGATGAGAGGCTTCATGAGAGGATTAATAAGAAGGAGCGTGCACTAGCTATAGCGTCTGCACTAGCTGCAACTGCTAGGAGGGATATGGTTTCTGCACGTGGACATGTATTCACATGTGAAACCCTTCCAGTATTGATAGTTGATAATGTTGAGGATAGGATCGGTAGAGCTAGGGAGGCTAGGGTATTCCTCGAGAAGATAGGTGTTTGGAGCGATATAGTTAGGAGTTATGAGAGGATAAGGATTAGAGCTGGTAGGGGTAAGATGCGTGGACGTAGATATGTTGAGCCTAGAAGCGTATTATTCGTCTTGACAAGCTATGATAAACCACTAGCTAGAGCTGTAAGGAACTTCCCCGGAGTAGATATCGCGACACCTAATAATCTTGGAATACTACATCTAGCACCCGGAGGTGTTCCAGGTAGGTTAACTGTTTTCACCAAATCAGCCCTAGAGGAGATAGCGGGTAAATATGAGGTGGAGATTATTGAGTAGTGGTGAGGGGAGACTATATAAGATCCTTATAAGACCAGTGCATAGTGAGAAGGTATTAAACATTATAGATAAGGAGAACACGTTGGTATTCATAGTTGATCGGAGGGCTTCGAAGCACGATATTAAGAGAGCTGTAGAACTAGTTCTCGGAGTTAAAGCTGTAAAGGTGAGAACACTTATAACACCACGTGGGGAGAAGAAAGCCTATATAAAACTAGCACCGGAGTATAAGGCTAGCGATATAGCTTCACAGCTAGGACTAATCTAAACACCTAGGGGGTGTAATCTATGGGTAAAAGAATACTCCCACAGAGAATGGGCAGGGGGACACCAACATTCAGAAATCGTGGACATTTAAGAGTAGGACCGGCTAAATATCCACCATATCACCCAGATGTAACCCTTAAGGGTAAGGTTGTAGACCTACTGCACGACCCAGGTAGATGGGTTCCACTAGCAAAGATAGTATTAGAAGATGGTACAAGCTTCCTAACACCAGCTGTTGAAGGGATGTATGTAGGACAGATTATAGAGATCGGTCCAAATGCTAGTATAAATAACGGGAATATACTACCAATAGGGAAGATACCCGAGGGAACACAGATATCGAATATCGAGAAGAGACCGGGTGACGGAGGAAAATTCGTCAGATCATCTGGAACATATGCATTGATAGTCGGTAGATCAGGGTCGAAGACGCATGTACAGCTTCCAAGCGGTAAGATCGTTGAGATCCCTAACGATGCTAGAGCAACCATAGGAGTAATAGCTGGCGGGGGTAGGACTGAGAAACCATTACTGAAGGCTGGAAACGCCTACCATAAATGGAGGGTTAAAGCTAGGAAATGGCCTAAGGTTAGAGGTGTTGCTATGAACGCTGTAAGCCATCCACACGGTGGTGGAAGCCATCAGCATGTTGGTAAGCCATCAACGGTTGCTAGAGAGACACCACCGGGTAGAAAGGTTGGACATATAGCAGCTCGTAGAACTGGTAGGAGGAAGGGTTAAAGACCTCTAACCTCCCTAATACAATCCTTAACAAATCTAGCCTTTCCATACGGAACATATATATTTAGTGAATCATTAACTGTTAGAATGATAAACGTTTTATCATTAAACCTCTTCAAACCAGATATATTAATACTCCAAACCCTAATCCTCCTATGATCCAATGGTTTAGACCTAGTAGTCACCACACGGGTAATAATTCTATCATAAACCCTACTAAATCTACGGGGATTCCGAATAATTGGTTCAACACCTAAGACTACAAGCTCTACATACCCCTCCTCACAGTAGACATCAACATATTTTTTATCACCACCCTCAACTATAAAGGATCTACGGATAATCACCCCCTCTAACACCCCAATACAAGCAATTTATAATATCCTCTAAAAAACATGTAGATAATGGGATTAGGTTATGGCTAGTATAGATAGAGGATTCACCGGCGATAAAGACCCTATAGTTAAGAAGGTATATGAGATCTACGGTTCAATAATAGAGTATAGAAACCCTGTTAGAAGCCCCGATCTAATGCTTAAAATACTAAGGGATGAATACCGCCTCCTCGTAAAGCCTTACATAGTATACCTGACAATAGCAGCATTCATAAACAATAGACCGGTACTCTACGAGGGACCGCCGGGAACTGGTAAGACCGAGATAGGTGAGGCGATACTAACCCTATGGAGCGGTAAAACAGCCTTCATACTACCATGTAGTGAGAACTATGACGAATACCGTGTGATAGGAGACTTCCATCCAGCAATGGCTATGAGTAAGGGGTTTAACGAGGAAAGCTTCATACCGAGACCACTATTAGCAGCCTTAATCCTCGATACGGGTGTATTGATAGATGAGATTAGGAGGAGCAATGAAGACTTCCAAAACATGCTACTAGATATAATCGATAAGAGGAGGATAATAATACCCGAGCTTAAAAAGGTTTATAGACAGAGGGGCAATGGGTTCCAAATAATATTCACGAGTAATCCATGGGATATAGCACAGAGCGATCTAAGCGATGCGTTCCTAAGAAGAGTGATCAGGATAAGATTCAGGTATCCATCAAGAGAGGAGGAGTGGGAGATACTCAAACTAAGACTTGAAGGCTTAATAGAGAGAATCCCTGAAGAACTAGTAGGTAGAGCTTTAGAGATAGTTAGAGTGTTGAGGGATAAAGCAGTATATAAGCCGGGGACAGCGGATCTAGTCTCATGGATGACGATCACAGCATTACTAGCCGAGAATAAAGGACTGGGTAAAGCTACCTGGAGGGAACTATATGATGCAGCCTTATCAACACTAATAAAGAACCAGGAGGATGAGGATCTTGTCGAAGAAGTACTATCAAAATATCGTTACTGAACCACTCGAGGTAATAAGTGGGTACATGGAACGAATACCTGAGGAGGTATCTCCGGATAAAATCATAACGTTGGCAAAAATACTTACAACGATAAAGAACCTCAAGGGAGAGATCGATAACGACCTACTAAGAGAGATCCTATACTCTGTAGGGATAGAAGCTAAGGAGGAAAAACGTTCAATACATGGTGAGACAAGGATAGCTTATCAGAGCTCTATGAATATATTGAAGAGGATAATTGGTAGGAAGAAAGTCAATATATCCAGCATAGTCTACAACCATATGACGGCAAACGATATTCTAGATTATATATGGCTTAGAAGTAAAGGCCTATTAACGCGTAGTAGGGATCGAAGACTATTGGTGAATAAGAAGATCTATGATGCCAATATAGAGGAGCAGTTAAATAGAGAGATCACGTTAAACGATATATTAAAGTATCTGAAGGAGCTTCCGAGCTCATTATGGCATAGGATAATTAACTGGAGGCTACTCTACCGACTTAGGGATCGCGAAGTTGTAGATCTGGCTAGGAAATACTATGGATATAATAAAAGAACTGATCAGGAGATATTATCGGAGCTTTCAAGGAGATTGAAGGAACCGGGTGAACATAGTATTGATATGGATGAGCTGGTCAAAGATACAAAGCTATTTAGTGAGTTAGTGAGAAGGAATGGATATCTAGGACCCCTATCCCTACCATATATCAAAAAGCCTCTAAGAGATGAAAAAATTATAAATAATGTAGCGAGGGATATTCAGGAATTACCATTAAATCAGAGATGGAAGCTATTATCCGGAGATAGGATCTCTAAGAAATTATTAGAAAGGATAATAGGGAAACTTGACTTATTAACGCTTTCAGGATTAAACGAGAATAGGTTTAATGGTGAATTGAGGAGTAGAATACTTCTAGGGAAGGCTTTATCAAGCTATATAAGCTACTATATTACAGGTAACATAGGTTATTTAGACTATTCCCTATATCTCATAGATAAAATAGATCCTAGACAGATAGATCCTAAGTTTAAGCCGATCTACGAATCATTATCAAGGAATGATCTAAAACTATTGACATATAATCTAGCTACGATCTATCCTTCAGAGATCATAGAGTTTCTATCATATAAGGTGTGGGAGCAGTATACAACTACCGGAGCATTTGATCGTAGGGTTATAGAGAAGGCTATAAGGCTTGGATACATGATGCTCAAATACATTATCAAGCATAGAGGTGAACAACTGGGTAGGGAGGAGAATAGCTATAGGGGTAGGATAAATGTTAGGAAGACATTATTCAACTACACACGGAACAACTACTATATAATATATAGGTCTAAGAGGAAGGTTAGGAGGATAAATACATTAATAGATGTAAGTGGTTCTATGACTAAATACTCCATACTAGCACTCATATCACTGGCAAAACTACTATCCCTTACAAAATACATAGTCATATTCTCGGACAAGGCATCCATAGTGAGGATCCACAAGAAATACTCTAAAGAGCCATTGATCAAGCTATTGGAGAAAATATATATGGAGGGGTTTAGAGGCTATACAAATCTATCCTTAGCGTTTAAAACAATATATAGATATGTTAACGCTGGAGACCATATATTCGTTATAACTGATCTTAAACAGACGGTTAAAGATATAGATCCAGTAATTGTCATCAATGAACTATTATCTAAAAACGTTAAAATACATGTACTCGTACCACCAAAATATAATACTCATCTAGCTGAGGAGTTGGAGAAGCTTGGTGTAACTATTCATCATATAAGATCCTTAAATAGCTCCCTATTAAAGAAGATAATATCCAGTTAGTCGTCCTCCTAGATATCTGGTTAAAGGTAAAGGTTATAATACCCAGTTAAATCTATTTTTTCCAAGAAATAACTAGTTGGATAAGTGTATGTGGGATAGGAATATATTTAAGGATAGTAAGTATTGGTTTAATTAGCATGGGGTGTATGATTTGGCGCTGAAAATAGAGATCCCGCCGGAGTGGAGGAAGTTTAGGTATAGGGGTAAGACTCTAGAAGAGCTATTAGAGATGCCTATGGATGAACTAATAAAGTTATTCCCAGCTAGACAGCGCCGTAGCTTGAAGAGGGGTCTTACAAGGGCGCAGGTTAAGCTTCTAGCTAAGATTAGGAAGAGTAGAGCATCCGGTAAGAGAAAGATCATTAAAACCCATGTCCGAGACATGGTTATACTGCCTGAAATGGTTGGTTTAACAATTGCGGTATATAATGGTAGGGAATTTATACCGGTTAGAATAGTTCCGGAGATGATTGGTCATTATCTCGGAGAGTTTAGTCCAACGACTAAGAAGGTTCAGCACGGTGAGCCCGGTTTAAAGGCTACTAGGAGCAGTATGTATGTATCATTGAAGTAGAGGGTGTATATGATATGCCTACATGGCATTACTCCTACAAGGTTAGAGATGAATCGAAGATCGCTAAAGCCGTCCAAATGGATATACCGGTATCGATCAAGGATATGAGGGAGGTTGCAGCCGTTATAAGGGGGATGAAGCTATCTGAGGCTAAGGAGCTCCTACAAAGGGTTATCGATAAGAAGGAGGCAATACCGATCAAGAGGTATAAGGGTAAGCAGAGTCATCGAAGGGGTCTGGCTGGTAAATGGAAGTGGCCTATAGGTAGATACCCGGTTAAAGCTGCCAAATATCTTCTAAGGCTACTAGAGCATGTTGAGGCTAATGCTGAGAATAAGGGGTTGGATAAGGATAAGCTCGTTATAAAATACATAGCTGCACATAAGGGTATGACACTTAAAAGATGGATGCCCCGGGCCTTTGGAAGAGCTACACCCAAGTATCGTAGGATGAGTAATGTAGAGGTAATTGTGGAGGAGGTTGGAGAGAAGTGACTGGTCCCCGTGTTAAAGCCCATTTTATAAACTATAGTCTTAAACGTGTAATGATCGATGAATTCCTAGCAAACTATTTCAAAGATGCTGGATACGCTGGAGTAGAATTGTTTAAGAGCCCTATGGGTTGGAGGGTTATAATACATGCAGAGTATCCGGGTAGGATAATTGGGCGCGGTGGAAGCGTTATCAGGAAGCTGACAACAATACTGCAGACACACTTCGGACTTGAAGATGTAAATATAACGGTTCTACCAGTTCAAGACCCAGACCTAAATGCTCGGATAGTTGCCTTCAGAATAGTCCGTGCATTGGAGAAGGAGATACCATATAGACGTGTAGCAATGGTTATGCTTAGGAGGATCATGAATGCTGGAGCTGTAGGTGCTGAGATAATCATAAGTGGTAAACTACGTAGCGAGAGAGCTAGGTATGAAAAGCTTAAAGCTGGGAGGATCTATAAGGCTGGGGACCTCGTAGAATACATTGTCGACAGAGCTGTTGGTAAAGCCCTATTGAAGAGGGGTGTATATGGTGTTGAGGTCGTCATCGTCAAGCCAAATATTAGGCCTCCAGACTATATCGAGATAAAGAAGCTATCTCCAGAGGAGTTGGAGAAGCTTAAACCACCAAAGGAGGAGGCTGGAGAAGAGACGGGCGAGAATAAGGAGGAGTAGGAGAGGGGTGTTAGGATATGAAGCCCGACGAGATCAGATCCATGTCTATGGAGGAGAGGATCAGGAAGCTTAACGAGCTTAGACTGGAGCTATTAAAGCTTAGACTACAGGCTAGAGTTGGAACATTGACCAACACTGCACGTATAAGGAATATTAAGAGGGATATAGCGAGGATACTAACGATTATCCGGGAAGAACAACTAGGTATTGAGAGGGAATAAATTTCTGGGTTTAAACCGGAGAGACACAGTTGAGACATACCCGTCAAAATATTTTCTACCACGAACTAATCGGTTTAAAGATCAGGGTTTTAGACTACCCCGATCCAAGCCTCCGAGGCTTAGAGGGTAGAGTTTTAGATGAAACCAAATACACCCTCCTAATAGAAACTGGTAGAGGTAGAAGGGTAAGAATTTTAAAACTCCATGGAGTATTTCAATTTATGCTCCCAAATGGAGAGAAAGTAATAATTAGGGGTGCAAAGATTCTAGCTAGACCAGAGGAGAGATTGAAAAAGATTAGGAGAAGGTGAATATATTTGATCAGAGCTAAGAATATAGGGATATCGGGAATAGAGCCTCCGAAGGAGACATGCAACGATCCAAAGTGTCCATGGCATGGACACGTCAAGGTTAGAGGACAGATTCTCCGAGGAATAGTTGTTAAGGATAAGATGCATAGAACAGTTGTGGTCCGCCACGACTATCTATACTATGTTAAAAAATATAAGAGGTATGAGAAGAGGCATAAACACATACACGCCCACAACCCACCATGCATTAATGCTAGGAAGGGAGATATAGTAGTTATTGGCGAGACCAGGCCACTAGCTAAAACCGTCTCCTTCGTAGTTCTTGGAGTTGTTAAGAGAGCGGGTGAAGAGTAATGCCTAAAAAAGGTAAGGGCAGGGCTAGGAGGAAGATAGCTACAGGATTACAAGTTGGATCATATGTTAAGGTAGCCGATAATAGCGGCGCGAAACTAGTCAAGATCATCGGCGTAGTCGGATATAAGGGTAGGCTTAGAAGAATACCGCCAGCAGGTATTGGAGACCTAGTAGTAGTATCTGTTAAGAAGGGGACACCGGAGATGAGGAGACAGGTTGTAAAAGCTGTAATCGTTAGGCAGAAGAGACCCTTCCGAAGACCCGATGGTACATGGGTAGCCTTCGAGGATAATGCAGTTGTGATAGTCACACCAGAGGGAACACCCAAGGGTAGCGAGATACGTGGTCCAGTTGCTCGTGAAGCCGTTGAGAGATGGGAGAGTCTCTCAAAGATAGCTACAATAATAGTCTAGATGGAGGAGGTTTTGAACCATGGGCTTCACAACATCGATTAAACCGGGTAAGCAGAGGAAGAAGCTCTTCAACCTACCATTACATCTCAGACATAAACTAATGAATGCCCCCCTAAGCAGGGATCTTAGGGAGAAGTATGGAGTTAAGAGGCTCCCAGTGAGGAAGGGTGATACTGTTAGAATTATGAGGGGTGATTGGAAGGGTCATGAGGGTAAGGTTGTCGATGTTGATCTAAAGAAGTATAGGATATATATAGAGGGTGTCCAGAGGAAGAAGGCTGACCAAACACCAGTGTATTACCCCATACATCCAAGTAAGGTTATGATCGTAAAGCTTGATCTAAGCGATAAGTGGAGGAAGAAAATACTGGAGCGTAGAGCAAAGGGTTTAAAGGAGACTGTATCCGTTGAAGAAAAAGAGATAAGTGTTGAGGAAGAAAGAAAGGAAGAGACTAAGGAGGCTGAAGGGTAATGGCTCGTATGGGTGGTAAGAGGCATTTAAAAGCCCTCGTAGCACCGAGGTTTTGGCCTATACTTAGGAAGGAGTATAAATGGACCGTTAAACCATCCCCCGGACCACACCCAATCGATATGTCTATACCATTACTGATAATTGTTAGAGATATACTCAAATATGCCAAAACCGGGCGCGAAGCACGAAAGATAATATCCGAGGGACATTTCAAGGTTGATGGGAGGATTAGGAAGAACTACAAATACCCTGTAGGATTAATGGATGTTGTTGAGGTAGTCGATACTGGTGAATCGTATAGGGTAATACCCATACCCAAGAAGGTTCTAGGGCTTCAACCTATAGAGAAGGATGAAGCCGGGTATAAGCTATGCCGTATAGAGAATAAGACAACTGTTAAGGGTGGACATATACAGTTAAACCTACACGATGGAAGGAACATATTGGTAAGGGTTAGTGATCCTAGGAATCCGGTCGAGGATAGATTCAAAACCCTCGGAACGGTTAAGATAAGCATACCGGGTCAGGAGCTACAAGACTATATACCTCTGGAGAAGGGGGTTATAGCTATTATTAGTGGTGGTAGAAACGTTGGAAGGGTTGGACGTGTAGCAAATATTCATAGGGGTGTTCGTAGGCATCGTAGTATAGTAGAGCTTGAAGATAAACATGGTAATAGGTTCCAGACAAGTCTAATGTATATATTCCCGATCGGTAGGGAGGAGCCACTAATAACACTACCAGAGGGTGCGTGGTGATATGCCGATAACGGATTATGTCCCGAATATTGAGGAGATTATTGAGAAGTGGAATAAGAACCCAATGTATAAGCCTAGGATCGGTAAGGTCGTCGTAAATATATCTGTAGGCGCTGCAACCGAGAGGCTAAGTAAGGCTATGAAGGTTCTCGAAGAACTTACAGGTCAAAAACCTGTTCCACGGAGGGCTCGTAGAACAATAAAGAATTTTGGGATACGTAAGGGGGAGAATATAGCTGCTAAGGTAACACTTAGAAAGGAGAAGGCTATAGAGTTCCTCAAGAAGGCTCTTGATGCAGTCAATTATAGGATAAAGGCTTCAAGCTTCGATGATAGGGGTAATGTAAGCTTCGGTATAAAGGAGCATATAATGATACCTGGGGTAAAATATGATCCTGAGATCGGTATATTCGGGATGGATGTAGCTATAAGCCTCGTAAGACCCGGATTCAGGATCAAATCTAGGAGGAGGGGTCGTAGAAAACATATCCCGAGGAGACACTACGTCTCCCGGGAAGAGGCTATGGTTTACCTACATAAAGAGTTTGGTGTTGAAATAGTTTAGGAGAGGGGTGGATTATTATGGGTAAGTATAGGCCGCCAAAAGTGTATAGATTCGGTAAGGGTTCTAGGAAGTGTCAGAGATGTGGTAGTAGAGATGCAGTGATACAAGCATATGGATTATACCTATGTAGACAATGCTTTAGAGAAATAGCTCCAGCTCTAGGATTTAAAAAGTATAGCTAACCTGGATTTTTCTCCGGGGTAGGGTTTTAAATAGTGTTTAACAATCTGGTTTAGGAGGAGTAGATGGGTGTATAGAAATGGTGATGCTGGATACACTGGCTAACGCGTTGGCAGCCATCCAGAATGCTGAGATGCGTGGGAAGTCTGAAGTATTGATCTGGCCAGCTTCAAAACTAATAATAAATGTATTAAGGGTTATGCAGAGGGAGGGGTATGTTGGAGAGTTCGAGTATATAGATGATGGTAGATGGGGTAAGATCAAGCTACAACTACTTGGAAGGATAAATAAGACCGGCGTCATAAAACCTAGATTCCCGGTATCATATAGGGATCTGGAGAAGATGCCCCACTGGCTTAGGAAATACCTACCAGCATATAATATAGGTA
>JALVIT010000070.1 GCA_027028545.1 Desulfurococcales archaeon | reverse complement strand
TACACATAATATAGTTGAGGGCATGCTTCAGAGGGGTTATAGGGTTACAATTATAACCGGGACCAAGTATAGGGGGCAGATTAAAGAGGATGGTTTAAGATATATTTATGAGCCATTGCTGAGGAGGAGAAGGAAGCTTTCACTATGGCTATTATCCACGATTATACCCTTAAAATATAGAAGATACCTTATAGAAAGTAGTAGGATCTATATACCGGGGATACTATACCCGATCATACCATATATTAAAAAGATAAACAGAGATGCTGAGATCATAGTTCATATGCACAATTATCAAGCAATCTCCTATTCACAATTCTATCTAGACTGGAGAAAGGGTGGAGAAAAGATAGTTGGAGAATATATGTTGATGTCTAGAGAATACGGATATAAGAGTATACTAGCACTTCCTCTCTCCCTCATAATACCTCTCTATTTTCGGAGACTCCTAAGCTATGCCGATAAAATAATAACACCGTCAAAATCCTTTAGGGAAATAATATGTAGACATACTGGGATAGATTGTAGAAGGATCTATACAGTTTATAACCCGGTAAATATACCCAGAGTAGAATATAAACATAAGAGTAGACAAGTCATATATCTAGGCGGTGAAAAATACATCAAGGGAGGATTAATCCCCCTAGTTGTAGCCCTAAAAACCCTCAGAAGAGATAGCAGCATACGCTTCATCCTAGCTGGATACGAGGATATACCATATAGATTTAATCATAGGGGTCTAAAATTCTATGGAAAGCTTAAGTATGTAGATGCTATAAAGCTCATAGCTGGATCCTCAATCCTTTTATTTCCATCAATAATAGTCGAACCCTGTCCCATGAGTATATTGGAGGCTTTACATCTAGGAACATTTGTTGTAGGCTTCGATCATCTTACAATACGCGAGTTGCTTAGCCATGTTGGATTAGACAAATATTTATGTAGGACATATGATCTAGATTGTCTGGCTGATAAAATTATCGGTATAAATTCCATGGGAAATGAAGAGTTGTCCAGGGAATCCTTTAGAGTTAAATTAAAAGCTGGTAAAATTTTTAATAGTGATAGGAGTATCGATGAAATATTAAGGATCATTGGTGGATAATGCTTGTATTTCGGACTACTCTATATATTATCGATCGCCATGATAATATCCGTGATACCTATAGTATTTATCGGTAAGGACAGTGATAAGGGTTTAATCGATCCAAAGCTATTCATGGTGATTATATCATTTGGATTGCTCCTAGTAACGATATATTTTGGATCATCAGACTATCTGTACGGATTCGATGCACCTTCAGAAGCTAGACATATACTGGAATCATATTATTCTGGACGCTTTAAGTTCACCCTATCAGCCTTTAGCAATGTTCTAGCACTGGTTAATAATATCCCTATATTCCTCGAGTTTTCGGGTGCAGACATGGTTACCTTCTATAAGTTCTTCTACCCGTTAATACTCTCCCTCATAGCCCCCTTCTACTACTTGGTGTATAAGAGCTCTAAAC
>JALVIT010000069.1 GCA_027028545.1 Desulfurococcales archaeon | reverse complement strand
TTTTACCTAGTTATCTCCTCAATAACCCTCCTAATCTTATCGGGGTCTATAGTTATACCGCTACTATGTAGGATCTGGTTCAGCTTCTCTAATACATCTTGATACTCACTCCTAATCTCATCAAGCCCTCTAATGACACTATATAGGTCTCCAGCTAGAGCTGCTACCGCTGAGCGGGGTATTTCACTCGACCGGTATTTCTCGATCATATCCTGAAGCCTTACAACTATTCCATGTATACCCTTAACGATTATATCTGCAATATATGCTCTAGCTTCATGTTCACCCAAAACTTCTCTAAGGTTTGAGAATCCCAGCTCCCTCCTACGCTGTATAGCCTCGATAGCTATGGCGTATTGGTCCTCTGGTATGTATCTTCTTCTTAGAAGCCTTGTTAGAAAGGATATTGCGCCATCCCTCTTGTCAACACTTGAAACTAGTTTTAAGAAGTCTTCACTACCAGTATAGATCTCTGGTATTGTAGCTGTTGTGAATGTTGTAACGTATGCTGCTAGATGGAATAGGTATATGAGGTTAACCATTTTAGGTATGGGTTCATTCATTATGTAGAAAGATGCTATCTCGCCCCATGCTCCGGGTAGGTATAGTCTCTTCTTACCGACAAACTTTGATACATCCTCCTTCCCCTCACGTATAATATTCTCGATCTTTATCGATGGATCAACGTATCTTAAGAGGCCTGCTGTAAACTCAGTATTTATATTCCACAGATTCCTCTCATCGAGGACTGCTATGGGCATTGCAGCATTATACTGGATCTCAATATACTTTATAGCCGTCTCAGTACTACCCTTAAAACTCATAACAGTCATTAATCCATCATAGAACTTCCTACCAGCCTCCTCTCCAAGCTTCTTAGCACGATTATACACTTCATCCGATAATGAAACTATCTTACGTAGCTCATCAATACTCCACAAAACTAAAGACATATCAACCACCCGCACACTATGGTTAATCTAACCCCCTCTAAACCATGTTAAATATAACATTTACCAACTACTTAGATATTACGTATTAATCTAAGGATATATTAGCGGTGGATAGTTATAATTGTTACTTAGAATGATGAGCTCGGGAGATTAGAGGAGAACCGATGATAGGGGTCTTGAGTACTGATATGGGGATAAACTGTGTAATGTTATCCTCTAACTAGGTGTCATAGTTAGAATATACCATATGGTTAGATATAACCTCTAGGTTAGATATAAAACGAGAAGTTTGAATATACCATACTGGTGGGTAGTATGGGTATAGTTGTTGAGACAAGGATCGGTAAGAAGAGGGTAATAGTTATACCGAAAGCCATAGCTGAAGCTGTAAAGATTAGTGAAGGTCAGAGGGTTAGGATCATGGCGGTCGCGATAAGATCGTGATTGAGCCTATAAGAGATGCCATATGGCTGGCAATCCATGGTAGAAAAATCGGAAGGATCATGCCCGAAGAGGTAGAGGAGGAGAGCATCCGTGAACAGGAGAAGATCTCGCATCGGCAATAAATTATTACTCGATACATCGTTTCTCCTACCAATTCTAGGATTCGAGACATCGGATAGGGTTATGAACGCATTCAATAGACTCCACTCCTACGAGCTATACTATAACGATATCAGCATATTGGCAACACTATAGAAGATCGTGAAGAGTATTAAAGGGACCGAGGGGGAGTTATCACGTATTAGAGAAGGTGTTCTAGCTATTAAGGAGACGATGGAACATATCATAATCGGTGATAGGGTGGTTGAGAATGCTATAAACATGTATAGAATGGGGCATAGGGATATAATAGATAACCTACTCTACTCGATTGCTGTGATAAAGGGGTTTAAACTCCTCACAGTAGATAAGGAACCAATGAAATTTATAGAAGGGCATAACTTAGCCAAAGAAAATATTATTATACCGGAGGGGTTAAAATAATCACGGTCCCAACCCCTAATATAGATCAAATATTAAACCTAGATAATCTTGGTTGAGGTGGGGCATGATGTATTTAATTAAACACTATGATTTTGGAGTTATGATCGTTGATGGTGAGAAGCATACAAGGGATCTAATAATTACACCAACACGTATAATAGGCAATTGGTGGAGGAAGGAGGGGCATAGACTATACCTAGACGATTTAAAAGATGTTCTCAGTGAGGATTTCGAATACCTAGTCATAGGTACTGGTTATTATGGATATATGAAGGTTGAGGAAGAGGTTTATCGCTACATGAAGAAGAGGGGTGTTAAAACATATTCTGCACCAACTGGTGAGGCTGTTAAAAAATTTAATGAACTGGTGTCTAAGGGTTATCGTGTTGTCGGAGCATTCCACTTGACATGTTAGCATATATAAGTGATCTTGTTTAACCTATTAGTATACTTTACCACTGGATTCATCTAGAATTAGATCATTTTACTTCATCGATAAAGATATAGTGTTCAGAGTTAAACTATTAGATGCAGATGGTTTGTGTATTGGTCGATACGTTATGGTTAGAATTCTAGATTTAGATGTTGATGGAGTCTATATTAGTAGATGCAAAACAATATTTGGGAATTTTAGGCTTAGATGCTTTCAGGAAAAGATACTAGAATATATGAATAAATACCTAGAAGTTGTTGAGGGTGGTGTGGTAGGATTAACAGCTCCAACGGGTGCTGGTAAATCACTAACACTACTCCTAGGCTATAAGTTGTTCATGGAGCGTGGTATGAGGGGGTTCGGATGCATAGGATTATACCCTACAAACGAGTTGTTAGAGGATCAGTATCGTAGTATTGGATTACTCATCGAGAAATCGCTGGGATTCAGAGAATCGGCACCCGGTGGATGGATAGGAAGGATAGCTAAGGTATATAGTGGCGAGAGAGATAGGATAGTTCTAGCTAAGATCAGTGGCAGGATCTTGAAGGAGCTTGAGGATCTAGACGTATTTAAGGGGTTAAGCCATCTAGATATACTGGCTAGGATTAGTATGGAGATCGATAGGCTCGATCCAAGCTATTCAGTCATACTCGCAACACCGGATCTATTCTACTACCTAGCCCTAGGGATATATGGTAGTCCAGAAATGATGGCTCAGTACATACAAGATATAATAGAGGGGAGGGAGCCTAGGATTAGGGGGTTGAAGGATAGGTTATCTAGGATGGGGAGTGTTAGGTTTAGACTTGGCTCTAAACCCATAGTGTTCTTCGATGAATACCATACTTGGAGCCTCCTAGACTATTTGTCAAGCATAGCATTGATAAAGATCTTTACGGATGCCGGCTTACTAGTTGTATTATCATCAGCAACACCATTGGATGATCTAGAGAAACACCTGAAGGAGTATGGAATACATGTTTATGGTAGAGTAGTTGAAGAAGGGAGTGGTAGTGGTGATATCGTTAGACTTCCATCAAAAATGATATTCTATGGGTATAGCCGTGATGATGCATTGAAGTATGGTAGGGGTGGACTATTAAACATCTACACGGTTCAGAAGCTCACACCAATACATGTATCCATGTATGGTGGAGGGTTGTTCGAATATACTAGGATGGCTGATGCCCAATCCCTAATAGTGCTTGATAGGATCAGCTACACACTTGAAACGGTTGAGGTTGTTAGGGAGAAGTTTGGTGATCTAAAGATAGCTGTTGCTACGGGGTTGATACGTGAGGGTGATCTACTGGGTGCTGATGTGGTTGTTGGTAATCGTGCTATAGAGCTTGGAATAGATAATCCACGAGCCATTGGAGGCATCGTCTCAGCTAAGACCTATTCATCGCTGATCCAGAGGATTGGCAGGATCGGTCGTAGAGAGTATGGAGGATTGGATAAATCCATGATACATATAATGTTTACTAGTAGTAGGCTGAGTTTACTGGAAGAGGAACTGGGGGGTTCAACCAGAATATCCTATCACAGACTAACAACAATACTGAAGAGGATTATGCCTTCAGAGCCAAGCTATACATTCATAGCTGAGACGGAGCTTGGCAGAGCATATACAAACCTACTAATACACCTACACAGATTCATGGAGGGAATAGTTAAGAGTGGTGGTGTCCCAGCAAAAATACCCAAACCCCCTCAAATAGATAAGAGGTTGAAAAATATACTAGGGAGATTCGGCGACAGAGTCTACGAGGTTTTAAGCCTAAGGACCAGTGGTATTGATGTGAAATATAGATTTGTTGACGAAAGGGGAACTAAGACGTATGATCTATTCACCCTCCTAAGAAACTTCGAGGTGAGGGATGCAGGGGTAGAAGATGGAGAGATAATACTGATTCTAGATAAGAACCCGGTCTCAAACCCCCATCCACTAACCAGTCTACTTAATGAGAAGTATTATTATAAGAGGCGTTATATAGACAATGGATTATTCGAACACATATCAGAGAGATACCTGTATTATAAACGCAAATTATTCTATAATCCGAGAACTCTAGAAGGAATGAGGAAAACCCTAATAGGAGGCGTAGAATCCAGACTGGTTGAAGCCCTAAACCAGCAACCAGCAACAATAATAATAAGACCAAGAAAACACCGGAAAACATACGAACTACTAACCTACACATCAACAACAATACCAGTAAGAAAACGGGGAGAAACCATAGCATACATACTACTAAACAAAAACTCCCTCCTACCATACATACTAGAACAAAGTCCAAACTAATACACAGTGTAAAAGAGATCCATACCAACCGAACCCGAGTGTTCTCGATGAGGGGTATGGATCGTTGGGAGAGAGGATTCGAAATTCCATAAAATTTTTAAACAACCAACACAATACA
>JALVIT010000068.1 GCA_027028545.1 Desulfurococcales archaeon | reverse complement strand
AATTGCCCCTACAGGGACTGGTAAGACCGAGGCAGCTATAATACCTATAGCATACGAGATATGGAGAAGGGGGCTTAAACCAGTTTCAGCAGTATATATCACACCCTTAAGGGCTTTAAATAGAGACATTGAATGGAGGATTAGGAGAATAGCGGAATGCTTCGGGATCAGGGTCGGTTTGAGGCATGGAGATACACCTCAAAGTGCTAGAAGGAAGCTATTATCAGAGCCTCCACACATACTGGTAACAACTCCCGAAACCTTTAATTATCTACTAATAAGTCCTAGGATGATGGATCATTTAAGGAATACAAAGTATATAATTATCGACGAACTCAGAGAACTGGTTGAAAGTAAGAGGGGTCTACTACTACTGTTAAACCTCTACCTCCTAGAGGAGAAGGGATATCTTAATGCATTAAAGATAACATTATCCGCAACCCTCAAAAATATCGATGTCATATCCAAGCTCCTATTTAGAAGTAGTGACTACGAGGTTATAAGTGACCGATCGGGTAAGGAGATGAGGATTTCCATAATTGCACCGGAATGCAGTTCTGATCAATGCTTGAAGCTGGATATGGATTATGAGCTGGCTGGTAGGATCAAATATATTGTGGAGAACATTCACAGTAGAAAGGGTGTTTTAGTATTCACCAATACCCGTTCAATAGCTGAGAAGCTTGGAGTGCTAATCAATGAATCCGCCGGGCAATTGGGATATGATAATGTTAGGGTGGAGGTTCATCATGGAAGCCTATCGAGAACACATAGGGTTGATGTTGAGAAGAGGTTTAAAGGAGGAATTGTTAAAGGTTTAATAGCTACATCCAGTATGGAGCTCGGTATAGATATAGGATACGTAGATTACGTAATACAATACATGTCCCCTCGCCAAGTGGTAAGACTGGTTCAGAGGATCGGTAGGAGCGGGCATAAGCTTGGAGGTGTTTCAAAGGGTTCAATCATAGTGTCTAAGAACATCTTTCAAATACTAGAATCCATAGCTATTGCAGACTATGCTTTAAAGCAGGATATTGAGGGGGAGGAGGTAATTCGTAATCCGTTGGATGTGTTGGCATATAGTATGGTCTTACACGCGATCATTGAGGATAAGATAGATCTAGATGAATTCTACACGTTGATAAGGAGGTATATATTGTATAAGGATATGGATAGAGAAGTGTTCGATGATATTATAGATTACTTATGCTATGCTCGACTACTAAAATGTAGTCGAAATAAAAACATAGTATACCCCACTGGCAGATCGAAGCTATACATATACCTACACACAATGATACCCGATACACGGGATATACCGGTCATAGATGTTGGAGATAATAGGGTCATAGGGGTCTTAAATGAGGAATATATTGTATTAAACATATCCCCCGGAGATATAATAGTACTAGGAGGGAAGCCGTGGAGAGTAATCGAGTATGACGACCTAAATAGTAAAATATACGTGGAAAAACCGGGGTCGGCAATAGAGGTTTTAATACCACATTGGGAGGGAGAGAATATACCGGTTCCATACAGGATCGCTTTAAAGGTGGGACAGCTAATAGAATCAATTAAAAATGGAGGTACCTTATCTATAAAGTCTAAGGGTTTAGAGATCGATGAGAAAATTACGGATTATTTAGAGAATCTACAATATAAGAGACTAATACCGTCTAATAGGGAGATCACATTATACTATGATACTAAGAGAAACTTCATATTAATATTTATATTCGGCGGAACTAAGGTGAATAGATTATTAAGGGATCTAATAAAGTACTATATCCAACAATATTATCCAGCACTAAGGATCAAGACGTATTCAACACCATATTACATAGTAATTACGGAGGAGAACAACTTTCTAGGCGGAGACATAGTGCTTATAATTGAGAGGTTATTCGAGAGGATCGAGAAATACCTAGACTATAAGATATTGAAAAAGATCGCTCTAGAATCGGGAACCCTACTATGGAGAATTTATCAAGTTGCCCAAAGATTCGGCGCAATAAATATATCTAGTCAGCAGAGGATCACTAGAAGACTGCTTGAAGCCTTTATCGATACACCTATAGGAATTGAAGCATTTAATGAAGTTCTCCATAAAGACTACGATCTAGAGGGGCTTAAACACGTTATAAAGGATCTTAGGGAGGGAAGCATTCATATCAAGACCGTAGTCGACGGCGAGGAATATATAGAGGTTATCAGGGAAGCGTTTGAATATATGGGTAAGAGCGGTTTTAGAGAGATCAAGCCGTATAATAGGGAGAAATATCTTGAGAGAATACTCAATAGAAGGATCACATTGATCTGTATCAACTGTGGATATAGAGTCTCAGGTAAAGTTAAAAAACTGTATAACATGGAAAGCTACTATTGTCCAAAATGTGGATTACACACACTAGCACCAGTGAAAACAGATGGTTCAAGGGAGCTAGAGGTAATCAAGAAATATAGGAATAGGGAGAGATTGAATAGGGATGAGAAAAGGATACTAAACGATCTTAGACGCCGAGCACTATTATTGATGGAATTCGGTAGAAAGGCATTACTCATACTATCATCGCCCGGTGTCGGTGTTCAGGAGGCTATAAGGATAATAAATGCATCGAGAACTGGTGCTGACATTATAGAGGAGATCTTTAAGAGTGGGAAGAAATATCTTAGGATAAAGAAATATTTAAAATAATAGGCAAACCTATACCTCCTCACTAATTATACCTGCTAGCTTAAACGTTTCCAAAACCTCGGGTCCATGGCGGCGGCTCTTCCTCTTCCAAATAGCTGGGTCATCTGTTATCAGTGGTAGTACAAGTTTTTCTACGAGAACCTCTGATATCGGACATACATCGAGACAAATCCTACATCCGGGGCATGGAACATCTGGTTGGGGTCCGTACCGTGTTAGTCTTATGAGGTTATATGGGCACCATAGGACACAGCTACCGCATCTGGCGCATCCGTATATCCTGTATATTATTTTAAGGATTTCAGCTAGATCTTCTAGGTTCTCGCTTGAACCCCATGTTGACTCTATAGTGTTATCTCTGACTACAATCTCTGTTTCCTTGGATTTTATGATTACGTCTCCATTATTATTTCTCGTGATCTCCATTTTGATCATTCTAACATTATTATAGAATTGTAGCTGGACATAGTCTTCAATGATTCTCCTATTGAAATAAATTACTATCCTATTACCATCCTTAATCGTCTTTAATGGTGCTAGGTTTATCCTACTATGTAGTAGTCTTAGAATGTATTCGTTCCTCCACTCAATACTGTAATTTGGTATATGATGGGCCAGTCTCTTCTTAGCTATTGCTGGGGTTACCCATCTCCATAATCCATACTTTATCCATTCTTGTGGCTGGTTTAGCCTCTTCCTCCACCATTCTAATATTTCAATCCATCTATTCCATTCTTCAGGATAGATCCTTTCAATCTCTTTAAACTCTGCCAACGTGCTTGAGGGGCATACGTAGCATCCGAGTCGTTCAAATCCTAGATCATATAGTTTATTATAGGGTAGTTTTTCCCGAATAATATATAGCCATTCCAGCAGCTGATTCCACTCCTGTATAGGCGAAATACTCAGTAGGTGGGGAACCCATCTATTCCTCCAAATACTAGGGCTGCGCGCTCTATCCATCGATTCATAGGCTCTCTGTCCTACAATGTTTAATGCTCCATCCGGCCATATCCTCCGTGTTGTCCGTGCTATTGGTACAAGTTTTGTTACTTTACAGCACCATCTATAATCCTTACCCGGTGGTCCGAAGATCCATACAGCTTTCCAGAATATATCCCCCGCTGATGCCTTATATAGTTTTAACCCATATTTCTCGACAACATATTCTACATTCCTATGAGTCTCCGGTAGTTCGAGACCTGTATCATTGAATAATACATCTGTATCTCCTATAGCCTTAACCGTTAGGTCTAAAGCTGTTAAACTATCCTTACCTCCAGAATAGGATACTACTGGCCTAAGCCCGGTTCTCCTATGCATTTTCCTTAGAAAACCCACTGCCTTTTCCACGTGGAAGTCTATTCCATACTCGTTAAGTTTTAATACTGTGTTTAGATCCGTTCTCCTACCCCTAGTTTCTATAGGCATTCGTCTATCTCGGTAAATCTTAACTATGTAGAATCCATCACCACTCCTTTCAGCTAATCCTACTACACCCTTCCTACCAATAACTACTATTTGCCTCATACTCGTTGAAACATTCTTACTCAAAGGCACCTTAGGATATATCTTACCATCTACGACAACATAGTCTATAAGACCCTCCATATAGGAAATATATGCTCCAGCATATGTTAGTCTAAACCTCCACCTCTCCCTAAATGGATCATAGTATAATTGTCCAACAACATTACCCGAAGACACTATCTCCCACATCTGATCCCAGTGGGGAACCTTATTGAATAGGAGGAATCTATCATTGAAAAACCTCTCGTAAATACCTAGATCACCATACTCGTAGAGGATAGCATCTCTAAGCCTTTCATAATCCCTTTGGAAGGCGGGTCTAGCATCACCGGGTTCCGTAAGCCTTAATACATATAGTAGATCCTCCTCGCCCGGTCTAGGCTTAACTATTGGTACATCATAATCTGGATCCCAGTATATCTTCGTCGTTCTAGGCCATATCCTCCTCATAGGTCTAAACCTTTTTAAAATAATGTCTTTATCTTATACCCTATATGGAGGGATTATGATTAGGTGATAATATACTTCACTACATGGGTTCCCCCATTATTGTATCATTTATTTTAGACTATTGTCTATACTAGAACTG
>JALVIT010000067.1 GCA_027028545.1 Desulfurococcales archaeon | reverse complement strand
ACGGATGATTATTTCAAGCTCTTCAGCATTCACTAGGAAGTAGTCGCTCAGCTGTATAACTTTAACCCCTAGTTTCTCAGCCAATCTCTCAGCTCTTTCATCGCTAAATCCCTTAGCTATGATTAAAGGCTTTAATCCTAGGAGTTCAGCATTTACATATGCCTGCCGGATACCATTAACGTCTATTTTACCGGCTTTAACCTCTACAGCATATCTAACACCATCCCGATCCTCAACTATAGCGTCAACCTCCGATACATCAACGTCGCTAATCTTTACAGATACATTCCTATCGATAACACGGTATCCATGCTCCTCAAGGAAGCGTATAGCTATACGCTCACTACTAAGCCACCTACGGCGGTGGGAGATACTCATACTATCCACTACTAACCAACTTCTTATATTCCAGACTTATACTATGTTTAGGTTAAGCCTTATAAAATAACATAGTATAGAGACAGTGGTTGGTAGTATTGTATAGAGTTATTGGTAGAGAGGTTGTAGGTAGGGGTAGGTATGGGAGATATATTGTAGAGTTTAGGAGGAAGTGGCCTATAGGCGTTAGAAACATATACCTGGTTGGTGAATTCACAAGCCTATACCCGGGGTATATGAAGCTTAGAAGGATCGGTGGAGAAGGTGTTTTAAGGCTTAAACTATGGCCGGGAACATATGGTTATGGATTCCAACTCGATAAGAGGTTTGGAGATGTAAAGGATCCAGATAATGACGAGGAAATATGCATATGGATACCCTTCAACCCCGAGAATAGAACATGTCTATCAAAGCTAGTAGTTGAAAGACCGGAAGACCCCCTCAAGGACATATATCATATGGAGGATCAGCCGGAATTCCTACATAGATACATGGATAGAGTGATTATTAGGCTCAAAGCTTCGGAGGATATTGAAACATTATATATTGACCTTGATGGAGAGAAGTGGAAGCATAGCATAGTATATGATGTGGGGGGTTATAGAGTATATGAATACCATGTTGAACCCCGTAAAGTATTAAGCTATAGGTTTTGGATAAAATATAGGGATAAAGTATTGATATATGGTGATGAAGGAGTCTCAGAATATTCATCCTACATATCAATACCCTTAAAAGAAATTAGAGGAATCGATAAACCATCATGGTATATGGGTACGATATATTATCAGATATTCGTAGATAGTTTTGAGAATGGTGATCCATCAAACGATCCTCCAAATATGATTAGCAGAGCTGCACCGAGGGAGTATGGCTATTGGGGTGGTGATCTTAGAGGTATAATTAAAAGATTTAATTATTTAAAGGATCTGGGTATTGAAACCATATATTTAACGCCGATTTTCAAAGCTACTAGTTATCATAGATATGATACCATCGATTATAAGAGTATAGATCCCTATCTGGGGGATATGAATGATCTATCTGAACTGATAAATATCGTACATGATAACGGTATGCATATAGTGCTGGATATAACGATGCATCATACAAATCCATGTAATGAATTATTCGTTAAAGCCCTATCAACAGGTGATCCAAGATATAGAGATATGTTCGTATTCCTAGACGATCCGAATAGGGAATTGATCGATAGAATACTTAAATACATAGCTTCTAAACTCTGTAAATCAAGGATGATATACTCAGATCCATATTTTAAGGATAGGAAGCCATTCTATGAAACATTCTTCCACGTATGGCTTATGGCTAAATTTAACCATGATAACCCCGGTGTCTTAGAGTATTTTAAGGATATTACAAAGTATTGGGTTGAGAAGGGTGTTGATGGCTTTAGGATCGATGTTGCCATGGGTATTCACTATGCATGGATTAGACAATACTATTACTGGGTTAAAACCCGTTATCCAGAATTCCTAATCCTAGGCGAGCTGTCCGAGCATCCAAGGATATATCTCGAATACTATGATTCAGCTATGGATTACTACTGGAGGAAGATCATACTAGAATACTTCGTGTATAGGAGGATAGACTTGGATGAAATGGTTGAGGAGTTGAATGAACTATATACATCGCTACCATACTATAAAGCTATATCGCTATACAATCTACTAGGATCACACGATACTGTGAGGATTAGGAGGCTTGTAGCCGATAAGAGGATTCTCCGGATACTCTACATACTACAATACATCCTACCCGGTTCGCCCGTCATATATTATGGTGATGAGATCGGTATGGATGGTGGTAGGGACCCGGATAATCGTAGACCAATGATATGGGATAGGGAATTATGGGATTGGGATATATATAATTATATCCGAGAACTCATAAAAATATACAAAGAATATGAAGCTGTTAGACATGGATTCTATGAATTAAAAAACATAGATGGAAGAATATTATACATCCATAGATGGCTTAACGATGAACATGTATATACATATATAAATACATCAGACAAAAATATAGAACCCATACCCAAAGAGACACGTGTAGAAGAAGTAAAAATACTGCTTAAGAGTAGAAAGGCATCAATAGAAGATGGAAGAATAGTAGTTGAGCCATACGGATACTTAATACTATCAACAAAATAAGCCTGAGCAAATATTTATGTTATTGATCTATTCGTGGATGGACAATATTCTCCAGATACACCCACTATTAATGTCTTCTCATACACCCTACCTTCCCCAACTATCCAGTATTTGAAGGTTACGGCATGATCAGAGTATGGAGCCCATCCCTGCGTGTACCTGGCTTTCTGATAGATCGATACTTCACCGCTATAATATTCACCGGGATGAACCACCATGTTTATAGGGTATTGCTTCTGTATACCAGGTATCTCTATAGATAATACTTCTATAGGCTTATCGAGGATATTTTCTATAGTGTATTCTAGTGTGAGGTTCATATATCTACAATCCCTACTCATAGATATCTTAAATGAAGCAGTTATTCTAGGGGATTGGGGGATTCTAGTATTAGAACTATAAGGGTAGGGGGATTGTAGTAACCCTCCATAAACAATATACACTATGAGAACGAGGATAGCTAAGATAATGGTGAGGACGATTATGATCGAAAACCTTAACAGCCCAGCCGATCTCTTCAATTATGGCCCCCCAAGTCTACCTATATGCCTCTATACATTAATTAATTGCTAAAATAATTTGCTTATCGAGCCGGAATAAGATTTAACTATACCCAGTACCCATATGTATTAATCGCTAAGGGCCCCGACGGTTGCCGGAGGAAATCTCCGGCAACCGGCCCCGCCCACGGGGGGCCGGTTCTCATCTTAAAAATTCATATTATCTGAGAATACACCATATTTTCAGTTTTATTTGTTTTCTACAGACTAGTGCTTTAATTGCTGGAGCTAATATCCTGACTAGTGGATTATCTTTCAGTTTTATTTGTTTTCTACGAATGATAAGTCCTGGATCTGCAGCAACCCATAACACGTAGTTGTTGACTTTCAGTTTTATTTGTTTTCTACTTTCTAATATTTCTTTGGTAATGGGAAATGCTAGAGTTATTATACCGTCTTTCAGTTTTATTTGTTTTCTACATGGTGTTCCCATCACTATCCTAGACCATGTTACAGGGTAATCTTTACTTTCAGTTTTATTTGTTTTCTACTTATAATAAGTTGAGGAATGTTTTGAGTAGTTATCGTATGGTTTATCCTCTTTCAGTTTTATTTGTTTTCTACTATTAACACGATAAAACGTTGGAACAATATATGTATATACACGATAAACAGATACCTTTCAGTTTTATTTGTTTTCTACTTCCATGTTTTACTTCTAGGTGTTAAACGTATTGCTGATAAGTATAGGGCTTTCAGTTTTATTTGTTTTCTACTGATAGTACACTAGTGTCTATCCATTCTAGATCGATGAACCACCTTGGCTTTCAGTTTTATTTGTTTTCTACTCCGCATTTTATTTCGAACTCTTCTATTTCGTTGTTGAGTATTTTCAACTTTCAGTTTTATTTGTTTTCTACGGTCTGTATAGCCACCCCTCGATCTTACTCTGTGTCCATATTATTCTTTCAGTTTTATTTGTTTTCTACGCATTTTATACCTGCCCCCGCCCTATTCCCCTTCCCAGTCTCTCCACTAACTTTCAGTTTTATTTGTTTTCTACTTTACGGATGACGAGTATAGTCTGTTCCTCTCCCAGTATAATGGATCCACTTTCAGTTTTATTTGTTTTCTACGATTTACATATACGTATGAGAATAGTTTTGGCATGGTCTCCTAGTTTACACCACCTTTCAGTTTTATTTGTTTTCTACGAGATTAACATCATTATTGGGCATGGCTCTGGCTTTACATGGGGTCACTTTCAGTTTTATTTGTTTTCTACTCTACCCTGATACTTATACATTAGAAGAGCCTTCAACTCCTCCCTGGTCTTTCAGTTTTATTTGTTTTCTACCGGTTAGGGTGATAGAATGAATAACACCATGATCCTACTGGATAAGCTTTCAGTTTTATTTGTTTTCTACAAGCATAGATACAGAATATATTATTACGAACCCCATGATAGACAGTATACTTTCAGTTTTATTTGTTTTCTACTCAAGGGTTCCGGAGATCATAGCTGCTTATGTATATATCGTGTTTTTCGGCTTTCAGTTTTATTTGTTTTCTACGGAACCACCGGCAACCAAACATAGTATTTGTCTCCAACCACCGTATAGTTAACTTTCAGTTTTATTTGTTTTCTACTTCCTCACAGTATATGATCCATCCTCAACGATATCTATCCTTTCAGTTTTATTTGTTTTCTACATAGATACAAGCATTATTAGAGCAATCAGCAGTAAAACCGTTATCGGTAACTTTCAGTTTTATTTGTTTTCTACAGATAAGGGTATATACTAGGCGCTACTCTACGGCTGGAGTCTACTATACTTTCAGTTTTATTTGTTTTCTACGAGGAATCATTTCTCCCGAAAAATTACTTCAATGTATAAAGAATAAACATTACTTTCAGTTTTATTTGTTTTCTACTCTAAAGGATAGAAAGATGATAATCAAAAAGTTGTAAGTGTCCTGGCTTTCAGTTTTATTTGTTTTCTACTGTGGTTATTGTATTGTAGTGGTTGTTTAAAAATTTTATGGAATTTCGAATCCTCTCTCCCAACGATCCATACCCCTCATCGAGAACACTCGGGTTCGGTTGGTATGGATCTCTTTTACAGTGTTCTTTATTGTGTATTGTGTATGTTTATGTGTTTTTGCTGGTGTTTATGGATAAGTTATAAGTATTCCTTTATTTTATTCTTTATCCTTTAGAGGTTGTTGTAACTGTCTATTGTGTGGTGGTTTTGGTTGGAATATCTTGGTTATAGGGGTTTGGTTGCTGAGAGGTTGTCTAGGCTTGGTGTTGGTGTTGGTGATCGTTTGAGGATTATTCGTGATGGTAGGGTTTTTGAGGGTGTGTTGATGCCTCGTGAAGCATTGTATGGTGATAAACCATATATTGTGATCAAGCTTGATAACGGATATAATATTGGTGTAAGGTATACTGGGAGGGAGGAGATCGTAGTCGTTGGTAGGAGGGGGGAGAAGAGGGTTAAGCCTCCGGAGATAGCTCAAAACCCGAAACTACCCCATGTAACACTTCTAAGCACTGGTGGAACAATTGTTTCGAAGATAGACTATGAGACGGGAGCTGTTAAACCAGCACTATCCGTGCCGGAACTGATCGAGTGGATCCCGGAGATAGCTGATATAGTGTATCTAGATGCTAGAGAGATCATAAGTGTATTCTCAGAAGACATAACACCTAAACACTGGGAGCTAATCAGTAGAGAGATATATAGGGAGATGAAAAACGGTGTTAACGGTGTAGTTGTAGCACATGGAACGGATATGATGGCATACTCGGCTGCAGCAATAGCCTTCGCGATAAGGAATAAACCGGTACCAATAGTCTTCGTAGGGTCACAGCGTAGTAGTGATCGTCCGAGCACGGATTCAGCCTTCAACTTGAAGGCAGCACTATTAACAGCGGCCCAAGCACCATTCGCTGAATCAGTCATAGTTATGCATGGTGAGACCGGGGATACATATGCATTAGCACATCGAGGTGTTAAAGCACGTAAGATGCATACTAGTAGGAGGGATGCCTTCCAATCCATAAACGATAAACCATTAGCGATAATATATCCGGATAGGAGGGAGATAAACGTAATCAATAAGATCATAGAGCATAGGAGTAAGGATAAGGAACCAATACTAGAGAATAGATTCGATGATAGAGTAGCCATAGTTAAAGCATACCCAGGATTCCAGCCGGAGATAATAGATCTATTGGTAGATAAGGGCTTCCACGGAATAGTTCTGGAAGGCTCTGGACTAGGACACGTAACAAATAGAGCAATCGACAGCATTAAGAGGGCTGTTGAGGAGGGAGTCCCAGTCGTTATGACTAGCCAATGCCTATTCGGAAGAACAGACCTATACGTATATAGCACCGGGAGGAGGCTACTAGCTGCAGGAGTCATACCCGGCAGCGATATGCTACCCGAGACAGCATATGTTAAGCTCTCATGGATACTGGGATCTAAAACACGTGATCTAAGGGAGGTTGCAAAGCTTATGACAACGAACATCGTCGGAGAGATCAATCCAAGGATAACCGTATCACTATATCCGAGGTGGCCCCTATGAAGCTAGACTATGAAGAACTAGGCTTAAAGGTTGGACTTGAGATACACGTGCAGCTAGATACAAGGCATAAACTATTCTGCAACTGCCCAACAACACTGGTCAAAGAGGATGAAGAGGATGTATTTATAAGGGAGTTGAGACCAGCGCGAAGCGAGCTTGGAGAGGTTGATCCAGCAGCTATCCTCGAGTGGAGGAAGAGGAAGAAATACGAATACTACGCGCCGAGATCAGCCTCATGCCTTGTAGAAGCTGATGAAGAACCACCCCATGAGCTTAATAGGGAGGCTTTAACCATAGCATTGGCGATCGCTAAGGCTTTAAACATGGATATTGTTGAGGAGATACATGTTATGAGGAAGATAGTGATCGATGGAAGCAATACAACCGGATTCCAGAGGACTGCTATAATAGCTTTAAACGGATATCTAACAGTTGGCGGTAAGAGGATAGGAATACAAACCCTATGTCTAGAGGAGGATGCAGCTAGAAAGCTCGGAGAGGATCGTGATAAGATAAAGTATAGACTGGATAGACTAGGGATACCACTCGTAGAGATAGCTACAGCACCAGACATACACACACCGGAGGAAGCCGGTAAGGTAGCATTCAGGATCGGACAACTCGTTAGACTAACTGGCAGGGCTAAGAGGGGTCTAGGAACCATACGTCAGGACCTAAACGTATCCATCAGGGGTGGTGCTAAGACCGAGATTAAGGGTGTTCAACACCTATACCTAATACCACTAGTTGTAGAGTATGAAGTTATGAGGCAGAAGAAGCTACTAGAGATTAGGGATGAATTGTTGAGGAGGGGTTTGAAGCCGGAAGACGTATCCGGTGAAATATATGATGTGTCTGAGGTGTTTAAGGGTACGAAGTCTAAGATCATTAGGAGGGCTCTATCTAGGAGAGACCATGGAGTGTATGCTATTGTTTTGAAGGGGTTTAAGGGTATCCTGGGAGTAGAGGTCCAGCCCGGTAGGAGGTTTGGATCGGAGCTGGCAGATTATGCACGTGTATGGGGCGGTGTTGGAGGATTATTCCATACAGATGAACTACCTGGATATGGTATCTCCGGCGAGGAGGTTGGGAAACTCTACGAGTATCTGGGAGCTGATCCTGGAAGGGATGCTATAGTATTAGTGGCTGATCACCGTGATAAGGCTTATGAAGCTTTAAAGGCCGTGATCGGTAGGGTTAGAGAAGCCTTCAAGGGTGTTCCCGAGGAGACGAGGGCTTCACAGATCGATGGAACAACTAGGTATATGAGGCCACGCCCCGGATCCGCTAGGATGTATCCCGAAACGGATATACCACCAGTAGAGGTTACCGGGGAGCTTCTTAGAGAGGCTGAAAAATATGTTCCGGAGCCACCGGATGTTCTTATGAATAGGTTTATCGAAGAGTATGGTTTGAGTAGGTCTCTGGCCGAAGCCGTCTTGAACGATATCCGTGTGGACCTATTCGAGAGGCTTGTAGAGACCTATCGTGGGAGGGTTCAGCCATCGATCATAGCCTCAACGATAACTAATACCCTAAAAATGATCCGTGGAGAGGGGGCTCCGATAGAGAATATTAGGGATGAACATATTGAGGAGACTATAAAGCTCCTAGCTGAGGGATTGATCGCTAAGGAGGCTATACCCGAAATACTGAAATACCTAGCGGAGAACCCGGATAGCGGTGCTAGGGAGGCTGCCGAGAAACTAGGTTTAACAACTATATCGTTGGAGGAGCTGGATAGGATCATTGAGGAGGTTATAAGGGAGAATATGGATGCGATCAAGAGGAAACCGAATAAGGCATTCAAGATCGTGATGGGCAGGGTTATGGGGAAGGTTAGGGGCAGGATCGACGGTAGAACGGTTGCTGAAAGGGTTAAAGATAAAATAAATAATCTACTCAAAACCTAAGAATTCCAATAGGCGATGAAGAATACTCCCGACAATGATAGATGATTAGAAGGCATTTGTCGGAGCCGTTTAAACGATGATGAATATCCCCGATATGAGTTGATGATTAGGTATGAGCGTGCTGAGTATTATAAACCCATCTATAATATATTACTCATATAGATGTTGAGACTTGGCCGCTGCTGACTTTATGGGGTGAAGAGAATGGTAGCCGCTGAAGAATATATTAGCACGGTTGGAGAGATCCTTTCAAATAATGGTTTTAGATACACATTTAAACATGTTAGGGAGATGACCCTCCTAGGATCCTATAACGACGTATTACTGATACATGCATCATCTATGGATGAGAAGATGGTTCTGACGATTAGGATGGTGAGGGATGATCTGAATAGGTTGAGGATCTCCGTTAGGAATGCTAATGATAGGGTTAGGGAGAGGCTTGAAACCCTGGAATCCAGGGGTTTCAGCATATATGAGGATGAGGATGAGATCGCTGTTATAGGTAGGATTCCGGGTAGTAGACTCGTAGACGCATTGGTTGAAGTATTGAGGCTAGTGAAGTAGTATTGAACCCCGCGAACGACTCTGGAGAGTCTAGACTTTATAGGACTATAGTATATTTGTTGAATAAGGGTTTTAAGAAGAGTGAGGTTGCTGAGAAGCTTGGAATTCATCCATCCATATTATCAACCCGGTTGTCTAGGGGTTTAAAATACTCCTATATTATTGAGTATTATATAGTCGATCTAGCATCACTACCTGATCCCTCATATTATTATATTGTAGAGTCCCATCAGAGGATTAATGTTGGAGATTATTTCAGGGATGTTAAACCGGATATAATCCTATGGAATCCGATCCCCCGCCCAACATATCTACTATTATATCTATCACCTCTCAGAGAACCAGTCGTTGAATACGATGCATATGTTAAAGTTAGGGAGAGTGGGAGGATAGAATCTACATATAGGGTTTTGATCGATGAGGATGGGAATACTATTCTTGAGAAGGTTAAAGGATTGGGGATTAGGGATTACTATGACTATATAATATCAGTATCGATCGCAAAGCTATACACTCCTCCATTGGCAACCTATACATTGAGGGAGTTGGCTAATCTACTGCTTAAATATGTTGGTAAAAACACGTTCTATTACCACTGGTATAATCATCTATATAATAGGGTTATCTATAAACAATACGTCTATATTTCATCGATGAATCCCACCTATTGTATGGTTAATGTATCACTGGCTGAAGAGCATATACTCCACGTCGTTATCGATGAACTATATGGTAATGGAATATTATCAGCTATAGAGGTGGTATATATGACTGGTAGAGAACCCTACAGCTACATAGTTCTAGGATGGTGTGATCGCGGCAGACTATACGATTATAGAGTGATGCATGATAGAATAAATAACGCCTTCTACGAGATACACCCATTAATGATCCCGGGGACAGCAACATACATTTACCTATAACTACGTAGTCTATAACTGGCTAGATGGGGGATGGATAAGTAATGGGTGTAGACGAGTTTAATAGTAAGGTTTTAGAGATCGCTGGATCTCCCGAGAATATAATCAAGCTTGTATCCGATTCAGCGGACACTCTAAGTTATAGTGGTAATGGACTAGTATATCGTCCACCGGGAATGGTTGAGATAATAGGTTATGACGAAGTATATGTTATCGGTGATCTACATGGAGACTATAATACACTCATAGACTTCCTATCTAGGGAGAGGATCCTCGAGAAACTGGTCGAGTCCAATATAAAGGTTGTCTTCCTCGGAGACTATGTTGATAGGGGTCCACAACAGGTTGAAACACTAATATCCCTACTCCTGTTGAAGAAGCAGTATCCGGACAAGATCGTTTTGCTGAGGGGTAATCATGAACCACCACCCCTACTAACACCAATACCCCACGACTTCATAGACGTCCTCGAGGAGAGGTATGGCGGGGAGGGACTCATGGTTTATAGGAGGTGTTATAAGCTCTTTCAGAGACTACCATACATGGCTAGGATCCCCGGTAAGATACTATTCCTCCATGGTGGTCCACCCGTCGATATACTTAAGTCCAAATCCTTTGAGGAGGCGTTTAGTATAGGATTGCTTAGTGTCGATGATGATATATTGGAGGACATACTATGGAGTGACCCCATAGATGAACCATCGATAGAATACGCTCCATCAGGTAGGGGGGCTGGACACCTATATGGGCCGAAGATTACGGAGAAGACACTGGAGTTATCGGGTACGAAATATATTGTTAGAGGGCATGAACCGGTGCAGGGTCATCTAATGAATCATAGGGGTAGGGTTATAACACTGTTTTCATCGAGGATACCGGTCTATGGTATATCGCGGGCCGGATATATGAGGATAACTGATGACCGGTGTTTGATGGATATTGAGAAGTGTATTTATAGGATCGAGTAATCTATATCCTTGGGAAGGGGATTAATCTATAACCCTTAACCTCTAGTGTTAATATACCGTTTCTAAATAGTTTCTCTATCTCCTTAACCTTAAACCATAGTTTCAAGTCTAGATAATAAGCATGTGATCCGTCTCCGAAGCCGTATATTGAGATCCTCTTACCCCTATGGGATACGTATAAACCCTTTTCATCGAGCCCCTCACAATAGACTATTATACGTGCACTATTAAACCTCCTCTCAACGATCTCGTAGGGTAGTGTTTTAACCCATTTAAAAACTGGGGAGAGACCCTCCACTGAAACTATTCACCTCAACCTATTGAAAAATTCTTATACACAAGCTAATAACCTTTTCCAACTATAAATCCTTAAAAACCTTAATATACTAGACATAGCTCACTTTATAAGGGAAAGTAAAACTATTAGGAAATACAGTGGTGTATCCGATAAAAGAATCCGAGCGGTGAAGAATAGTTTGGATATGGAGCCGATGATAGCGGTATACGTAGACCTAACCGATCAATATCTGGGAGAGCTTATTGAAGAGGTTATAGAGAAATACTATCCGGAACTAATGGAGATAGTTGATTTCGACGAAATACTAGAATACATAACGGTAAAGATCATAAATGGAGATAAGAGATATGACGACTATGATGCATATAAGAAACTCCTAAGAAAGCTTTCAAGGAACAAACAGATCGCTAAAACCCTTATAAGCTACCTCATATCAAAATACATAGATGAAAACCTAGCATTCGATGAAGAATTCAATAGGGACGATAAAACACCCATATAGACACCACTCCTACAGATATACTCCATAAAGGGTTAAGCTCCTAATAGGAGGATAGAAGGGAAAAAGGATATGCCTAGGAGAAGAAAGAAGGAAGCCCTAGAAGCTAAGGAGGAGGGTGGCGGGGTTGAGAAGAAGGCTAAGCGTAGGAGGAAGAAGTCTAGGAAGCAACTCGACCTGGATAAATTCGCCGTTCAAGTCTTTAACGATATAAGTGAATATCTTGGATTATCCCTTCTAAAAATACCTGAGAGGGTTCAGAGGGAGATCGTTAGGGAGGTTATGAATGTTATAGTAACATCTACATCGTATAAACCAAGCATTGATAAACTGTTTAAAAGGATTGATCGTAATAGGGAACTAATCTATATGATAATATCCGGTAAAATACTCGAACATACACCTGTATCAAAGCTCGGCGATGAACAGCTTGAATTCATAGTCTATAATGGCGGATACTTCATCATAGAATACATACAGGACATATATCGAGAACTCCGGAGGAGGGGTAGGGAGGATCTAATATCCTATCTCAGATATGTATGGGAAAAATATGGGAAACCAACACCTATCGAATGCCCTAAATGCGGCTTTAGATCGATAATGCCGGACTACAGTTGCTATATATGTGGATATGTTGTAACTGGGGAGTATATACGCGGGAAGATAGGTTTTGAGGAGAAATTCAAACAATACATCTCAACAGCTAGTGTAGCTGAGCTTAAAAACATTATAGATGCCGGATATGTATTAGTCGGCGTGAATGATGTTAAGAGCCCTATGTATAGGTTCAAAATAACCGGAGTATATTACCCGATATACTTGAAGAAGAGGGATATCATACTCGTATCAGCTGAGATATCTAAGAGAAAGATCCCGGTTTAGAGGTGGTAATGGTCATGGATGAGAGGGATCAGTTGATTGTTAAGAGGCTTAAGAGGATCATGTATTATGCGGGTAACGGCTTCTATCATACGGTTTCAAGCGATAATAGGTATATTAATGGATATTTCCTAGCAATATTAAAGGAAGCGTATAAAGCCCTCAGCGAATACCTGGAGGGGTTAGAGGGTAGAGGTAGTGGTTGAATAGTTATGAGCGTCTACGAGATAAGGAGTAATGAGGAACTTTATAGGATACTAAACTCCTATAGCCTAGTATTGATCCAGTATCTTGACCCCAATCGTGATAGGGAGTCTAGAGAACTATACTATGCCTTCAGAGAGTTATCCAAGATATTATCCGTTAATATGGATGCTATAGCAGCTATAGTTAGGATAGATAAATACCCGGAACTAGCCAGGGATGTTGATAAGACTCCACTACTCAGAGTCTACCATAGGGGTAGGATAATATTTGAACAATACGGCGGCTTCAGCGAGAGAGATCTAGACCTATATGTTCTGAGGAGGAGTATCCGGAACACACTGCATAGGATGAATCTGAGATATCGTGTTTAAAAAAGATGTTACACTTCAAGCTTTTCAAATCTATCCTCCTTCAGCAGCTTCCTACTAAGCTCTAAAGCCTCTCTCAAATGCTCCTCATCACTGGATTCTTCGAGTATGCCTAGGATCTCCATTACGTAGGGGTTTATACTACCCGGGCCCTCAAGTATCTTATCCCTGAGATCCATGGCTATACGGCTCAACTCTTTCCTCGGAAAGGTGTTTTTGAGGGCTTCATGTATCAGTGTTTCTACTGCTACGGTTAGATATCTATTACCGCTGTATATGTCTAGATCCTCATCTATGTATCTAGTATATGTTTTAAGTATTCTATCA
>JALVIT010000066.1 GCA_027028545.1 Desulfurococcales archaeon | reverse complement strand
TGGCTAATAATTTGGCTCGTGTTTTGAGGGGTATGGGTTATAGGGTTGAGGTTTTGGATGGTTATTGGGTTAGGCGTAATATATGTGTTTATGAAGGATATGATTTGGAGACTGCTGAAAGGGTTATGCGTTGTACTGCATGGATCGCCCGCCTACTTGTCCGTAATGGTGTGGTTGTTATTTGTAGTTTTGTAGCGCCTAGTAGGAGGATAAGGGCATTATTCAAAGAGATCGTTTCAGAGGAGGCTCCAGTTCTTGAAGTCTATCTTAAATGTAGACCGGAGATATGTCGTTTGAGAGATAATAAGGGATTGTATAGAGGGGTTGAGAGGGGTGAGATAAAGGTTTTACCAGGTATAAAGATCCCATATGAGGAATCCCCGAACCCGGATATAGTGGTTGATACCGAGAAGCATGATCCAGGGGAGACATTATCCATAGTGCTTAGGGAATTGGAGAAGAGGGGGCTGATAGTTCAGCATCGCCGGACCTCTTCATAAAACACTATGATTATCCGAGTCGGTGGCTTTCATCATCCATTAA
Source organism: Desulfurococcales archaeon (assembly GCA_027028545.1). Lineage (GTDB taxonomy): Archaea > Thermoproteota > Thermoprotei_A > Sulfolobales > Desulfurococcaceae > JALVIT01. The sequence continues at coordinate 13,141 of JALVIT010000066.1, read as the reverse complement.
ACAATATATGGGTTAAACAATTATTATCCTTTATATGGATGAGGAAAACCTTTGGGGCTGAAGCGGGGAGGATGTTGAGGAGGCGGAGTTCCGACTCTCCTTTACTTCCTCCAGCACTCCCTTAATAGCCTATACGTGTTTACCACTCTTCTAGCCAAGTTTAATGGTATGTTTAATGCCTGGGCTAGGTGTAGTGGTTTAAACTCTGAATCAATGTTTTCCTCCAGCTCATGAAGCTTCTGGACAAGATCTACTGGTACTGTGTAGCTTGTTATCCGGCTACGCTTGATCGATACCACGAAATACGTTTTTCCCAGCTGGAACATATGTTTCTTATCCACAATACAGTATCTTAGCGTTAATTCTCTAACTGCATCAGCATATTCTGTACTAATAATGTATTTCTGCCCAGACTCCTCTACTACTCCGTATTTCTTAAGCCACCATAGAGCCCTCCTCAAAACCCTTGATCGTAGATTCGTTAACTCCTTTAATTCCTCAAATGTTAACCCACTATACGTGTAGATGTAGTAGATTAATGGCATAAGCCATGTCCTCCTAGTAGCTATGAATGCTAATAATCCGCGGCCACCAATGCTCTCTCTGACACTCATACTATTACACCATCCATGTATTCCACGATGATAGTTATTATAGAATACCTTTAATTAGTTTAAATAGTGGAAATAACCTAGTTAGAAGATAAATTTTGGTGGATCGAAATGGTTGAGTATAAGGTTAAGGATCTAGGATTAGCTGGGGAGGGTAGGCTTAAGATCGATTGGGCTGAACACCATATGCCCGTATTAATGCTTCTAAGGAAGCAGTATAGTGTTGAGAAGCCCTTCGAGGGTTTAAGGATCGGTGCTGTACTACACGTTACTAAGGAGACGGCTGTCCTAGTTAAGACGTTGAAGGATTCGGGTGCTGAGGTATTCTTGGCTGCTAGTAATCCGTTATCGACACAGGATGATGTTGCTGCAGCCCTCGTAGAGTATGGGATCAACGTGTTTGCGTGGCGTGGTGAGTCTAGTGAGGAGTATTATTGGTGTATTAGACGGGTGGCTGAGTCTAAACCGGATATAATACTCGATGATGGGGGCGATCTGCATGCTCTACTACACTCTGAGTATCCAGATATAGCTGATAGGTTGATCGGTGGGACTGAGGAGACTACAACTGGTGTTATTAGGCTTAAAGCCTTGGAGAGAGACGGATTATTGAAGTATCCGGCTATTGCTGTGAATAACGCTTACACAAAGTATCTCTTCGACAACAGGTATGGGACGGGGCAGAGCACCTTCGACGGGATCCTACGAGCAACAAACGTATTGATCGCCGGCAAAGTAGTCGTGGTGGCTGGCTATGGATGGGTTGGTAGGGGGATAGCATTGAGGGCTCGAGGACTTGGTGCTAGAAGGGTTATAGTTACAGAGGTTGACCCCATTAGAGCTTTAGAGGCGGTTTTCGATGGATTCGAGGTTATGCCTATGGGTAAGGCAGCCGAGATCGGGGATATATTCATAACGGCAACTGGTAACAAGGCTGTGATTAGGGGGGAGCATATGGTTAAGATGAAGGATGGTGCAATATTGGCAAATGCTGGGCACTTCAACGTCGAGGTATGGATTCCGGACCTAGAGAAAATGGCTGAGTCTAAGAGGGTTATAAGACCAAACGTTACAGAGTATAAGTTGAAGGATGGGAGGAGGCTATACCTACTAGCAGAGGGTAGACTGGTAAACCTAGTGGCTGCAGAGGGCCATCCAAGCGAGGTCATGGATATGAGCTTCGCAAACCAGTTTCTAGCAGTGAAATATCTCTACGATAACCGTGGTAAGCTGCCACCGAAAGTATTCAATCCTCCGAGAGAGATCGATGAAAGGATAGCCAGGTTAAAGCTTAAAGCTATGGGTGTAGAAATAGACGAACTAACACCGGAACAGAGGGAATACTTGAAATCCTGGAGGCTTGGAACATAGACGGGGCATCTCAAATATATTCTCCATATAGCTTATATACCCCCATAATAAAACCATATTTTATGGATAAGATGCGGGCCCGTAGCTCAGCCAGGTAGAGCGCCGGGCTCATAACCCGGTGGTCGGGGGTTCGAATCCCCCCGGGCCCACTCCTTAATCTTCAAATATGATTCAACAATTTCATCAAGACTCCCAATATATCTAGTGATTACTCGATCACCCACCCTATACTGCTCATAGACGTAGAAGTAGGTTTTAATCAAATTATTTGTTTTAAGCCTTTTAGCTATATTTATTGATGCTAGCTATCCAACCTACCTAATATATTTTATACACTAATCTTAATCCATATAATGAGGAGAACCATATGGGATTGGTTATAGGTTTTAAGGAGCTTGACGAAATATATCCTGGATTAATAGGTAGGTCTTCAATTACGTGTATAGAAGGGCCGCCGGGTTCTGGTAAATCTATAGTTGCTTCGAGTATATGTTATCATAATGCTTCTAATGGTGATAAATGCCTATACGTATCCTTCTACGAGGATAGGGAGAAGCATTATAATACTATGAGGGATCTAGGCTATAACTTCCACGAGTTAGAGGATGAAAAACTGATCTACTATGAGAAACTAGACATCACTAACAACATGTATGAAATATTAGATAGGATAAATGAACTGATTTTCAAGGTTAAACCTAGCCTGGTAATAATTGATCCCATAGACATACTACTATATAATACCCGATCAATCATGGATAGAGCTAGACTCGTAGAAACTATAGGTAGTATACCAAAGGAAAATGGTTCAGGATTAATATTAACGGCTGGTATTGAAGATGGCCCATATCTCAAGGATATAGAACTTATAAGTGATACGGTTATAGAGCTTAAAGCCGATATACTGGGCGGATTTGTTACTAGACTCCTTAGAATTAAGAAATCTAGAAACCTCACCCTAGAGCTTGTTGAATTCCCATTTATCATAAGTAGGGATCTGGGTGTTAAGATATTTGTCTTAGAACAGCCTAAGACCATAGTATCGTCAAGGAAGTATTATAGGGGTATGACATCATTCTTTCAAAAATATATTGAATATGTTGAAGCGGGGGAACATATACTAGCTGTCTATCCCCCATACATCCGGCTTCCCCATTGGAACCTATTACTCCTAGAGATCGCTGTCGCAAATGACTTGAAGATACTATTTATAAGCTACCACTACAGCCCCGAGGAGACACGAAGTATACTTGAGAGAATACTTGTGGAGAATGGAGGAGTGGATAATGATACAGCACGTATGATTATAGATAGGTACATGGTACTCAAGTCCATTAATCCCTACGCATACTCTCTCACGGAGCTGGCTATAGAGGAGAATAACCTCGTGAAAAGATATAATCCGGATATAGTGTATTTCCATGGATTAGAGCTATTAACACCGATAATAGCCGCTAGCAGATATCAATACTATAAACTCCTCGTAAATCAAGTCTATAGTTTAAAGAATAGGGGGGTAACAACGGTAAGATCGATGTCTATGATCTCTAAAAAGAGGTTCCTAATGGAATCAGCATTAGCCGATATAGTTATCCAAGTTATAGCTCCCAATAGACCATGGGAGCCTGGGATACTGTATATTTGGCGTAAAGGTAGGAGGGCTCAAACACTTGTATTAGATAGAGCATCTATGGAAAATATACGTAAAGACTATAGTAAAGCCTTCAAAGCGATCATAGAGGAGCTTAAGGGAGCAAAGTGAATGTTTTTATCATAATTACTTGATCTTTACATGTTGCAGTATATATTTAAAGGCTGCATCAGCCGCTTTAGCCCCCTCAGCTGCAGCCGTTATTATTTGTTCGAATCTATATTTACACGGCCCTCCAGCTGCATCTCCAGCAACATATATTCCCGGTAGATTAGTCGATTGATCAGGGTTTACCTTAGCATATCCGCGTTCATCCAGTTCAACACCTATCTTCTCGAGGAAGTCCTTTGGCGGAACAAGGCCTATCTCGACGAATACAGCGTCCACCGGTATGATCTTCTCTTCACCCGTTACTCTATTCTTTACACGTATAGCTTCAACCCTTTTATCTCCGAGTATTTCTGTTATAACCGTATTAGTTATTAGTTCAATGTTTGGAGTCTTTTTAGCCCTCTCGACATATACTTTGAATGCTCTAAATTGATCCCTCCTATGGATCAATAATACCTTTGAAGCCAGTGATGCTAGGTATAAGGCTGATGTGAATGCTGAATTACCTCCGCCAACCACAGCCACTCTTCTACCCTTAAATAATGGTCCATCACATGTTGCACAGTATGAAACTCCTCTACCAGCTAATCTATCCTCCCCCGGAACTCCTAGCTTCCTCTTCTCACTACCGATAGCTATTATTACTGTATAGCCGCATATCCTTCCGGATAGACGCGTTTCAACACACCAGTATTCTCCATCTCTAATAACACTTACAGCCTCATCAACTATTATAGGTACATCGTATTTCCTAACATGTTTAACAAATTGGTCAACAAGCTTGTTGCCAGGGATCTCCGGTAGACCCGGATAATCGTCAACGATCGGGGCTTCGGTAACCAATCCTCCAACAAGCTTAGTAATTATTATAGTCTTCAACTGGTATCGGGCAGCATATAGTCCAGCTGTTAAACCAGCGGGTCCACCGCCGATAATTACTACATCGTATCTCTCCATGGACGGTTTACGCATCATAGATATGCCTGGTTTCAACGTAAAACTAGTTTTTAAACCCATAGTATATCCCTCTTCAATATCTATGATAATCCTCTCCTATTTCTCGTAGATTATATAGTAGATTATTAATTTAATCCATTAAATCAATACATATCTACCGAGTATAGGGTATGGAGGGTATAGTCTATGGAGTATGTGAGGCTTGGTAGAGACGGTCTAAAGATCTCACGTATAGGCCTGGGTACATGGCAGTTTAGTGAGGCTTGGGGTGTTTTGGAGTATGAGAGGGCTAGAGAAATAATATCCAAGGCTTTAGAGATGGGGATAAACTTCTTCGATACAGCGATGGTTTATGGTGGTGGTAGGAGTGAGGAGTTTATTGGTAGAGCCTTCGAAGAACTAGGTGTTAAGAGGGATGAAGTCGTTATAGCTACAAAGATCCCTGGAGATTTCCTATCACCTATAGACGTGTTTAAATCTGTTGATGTATCCCTTCGGAGACTTAGAACCAGTTATATAGATCTACTGCAGCTCCACTGGCCCCCCTGCTGGCATAATCATCCAACATGCCAGTATATGAGGGCTTTGGAAAGGCTTGTAAAGCTTGGAAAGGTTAGGTATCTGGGTGTAAGTAATTATCCTATAGCATTATTGGAGGAGGCTAGGAGCTGTCTATCAACAATAGACTTTGTAAGTATGCAGTATAGGTATAACTTATTGGAGAGGCAGGCTGAGATAGAGCTCATACCATACGCTGAGAAGAACAACATGGTATTCCTACCATGGAGCCCACTAGCTAAGGGAGCAGTCACCGGAAAATATACTCCCGAAAACATACCTGAGTTTAAAGATGTCCGCAATAGAGACCCGGTATTCCACCCGGAGAACTTCAATAAGGCTTGGCCAGCAATAAAACTATTAATAGAGATCGCTGAGAAATACGGTAAGACCCCGGCCCAGATCGCATTGAACTGGATGATAATGTATAGTGATAACATAGTCCCTATACCGGGTGCTAAGAATCCTAAACAGGTTGAAGATAATGCCAACTCTGTGGGTTGGAGGCTTAGCTATGAGGATTGGAGGAGGATCGATGACGCTACGAAGAATATTAGGATAATGTATTCTACATGGTATGTTTACTCATGACGTAGAGTATTATGCCGGTCAATGCTATAGCTGGTAGGTTAACGGGTATGTTTTCAAGCTTAACTATTTTTACCCCCTCCAGCTCCTTCTTTCCAGGCTCATATTCTCCACCACTAATGATTAATGCCGAACCCCTATCGGTTAATGCTGAAACGTTTATCTCTTCGCCACTATTGGATACATAGTATATTTTCTTCAATCCAAGGACATCTCTAAGATCACCTATCTCCGGTAGGACTATTAGGGGTTTATTCATCCTATACGCTATCCTATGAGCCTCTGGAACACCTATCTGTGCAGCAGCTCCAACGGGTTTAATTATAACTGGTATATGTCCTGGGAAGGAGTATACTGTCTTCTGGAAATCTATAACCCTCTGAACACTCGTTGGAGAATACAATGCTATAAACATCGTATCACCCTCCCCTAAACATATTCTCCATCGAGGAAATATAATATGTGTTTAGCAATAGCATATGCTAGGGGGACTGGAACAGCTTCACCAACCTGATTGTATTGTTCATCCCTACCACCATAGAAGACGAATTGATCGGGGAAGCCCATAAGCCGAGCTTGTTCACGAACCGTTAGGAATCTATCCTCGAATGGGTGGATAAACCTCGAACTACCCAGAACGGTTGGAGCGATCCTATATGGGTCTAGACGTATGAGGTTTGGAAGCCTCCTACCACCAGCACCCTCATACATTATCAATGCCTGTCCCCATCTAAGCCTATGGATCCTCTTAAGCTTCCTATAGGGTAATGGTGGGGGTGGTTCATGGTTAGCTGGAAAATCCCCGGGTGGAGGTAGATCGCCTAATGCGTCAGCTACATTAACCCTATGCTTAACCCTCGGAGGCGTAATATCAATATTCGATATGAATACACGGAGTCTATGACTAGGTGTCCCATAGTCTTCAGCCTTCAACACGTTGAAGTATACATGGTTATATCCAGCCCTCCTAAACTCCCTCCTAAGGGCATCCTTTAACCCATCATCCATTATAGCCGGAACATTCTCCATAACGAATACGCGGGGTTTCAGACCACTAATAATCCTTATAAAATGGAGGGTTAGCTGACCCAAGGGATCACTATATAGTCGGTCAAGGGGGTTCCTTCTCCTCCTAGGATTAGCCCCTGTGAAGGGTTCGCATGGAGGACTACCGATCACTATATCATATGAATCCCCACCTATAAGATCAAGTATATCGTTAACCCCCACATCCTTAATGTCCTCCATAACGACAATAGAATCTGGAAAGTTAGCTATATAGCTCAAAGCAGCTGGACGGAAATTATCTATAGCTAAAACCGGTTTAAACCTACCCGTTAGAAAGAACCCCTCGGCAAACCCTCCGGCTCCGGAGAATAGATCTATGAACCTATATATTGGTTTCAACCCGGCGCTACACCAATCCTCTCCAAGTCTTTATCTATCTCAGCGATCTTCTCCTCCAGGAACCTTATCTCTTCGGATGTATCGTATTCTTCAAGGATCTCTCCATCATTAATACATCTAAAATCGTTGACTAGGGCTTCGTCGAATGTATATCTCTTACCGCATACTGGGCATACGAATAGTTGTCCCTGCTCCCTTAGGAATTCGAGTCTCGATCTAAGCTTCTCCCTAGTCCTTCTAAGCCTATTCAATAATATCCCTTCAATCCTCTCATAGTTTATAAACCATGCATGTATACCTGTAGCCTTCTCACCGGGTTTAACGGTTCTTTTAAGCCTTCTATACCTAATTATCCCCTCCTCAGCGAGCTTTTGGACAACCTTTCTAGCTTCATTTGATTTAACACCAAGTATCTTACCCATAGATTCCTCTCCCACTGGTGTTTTAGCATTCATTATTAGCTCCAGGATCCTACGAGCTAGTTCTCCATGCATCTTCTCAACTATTATTAATAGTGCTTCAATAGTGTTCTTATCAGGCTTTATTATCTCCGGCTCCTTTTTCTTCTTCCTTCTCGGCGACTCTCTTCACCCTTTTACCACGTGGTGATGGCTCTATTATTATCTTAGCATTTGGGAATGATATATGTAATTCCCTACCCATATAGTATCTATCCAGAAATATGGCTAGTGCTGCAACCTCACTATGTGGTTGATGGCCTATAGCTACATTATAATCTGCAGTTTCATAGAAGAATGGTGGAACCTTCTCAGCTCCGACAACAACTAGTATATCCCTATCAATACCCCTGATCTCATCTATAACATCATCTATGTGTAAACCATACATTGTTAAATGGACAACCATTCCCCCTTTCTTCTTCCACTCTAATACATACTTCCTGGAATTCACACCCATAATAACATCTAATCTACCGCCCCATCTCTCCTCAACCTTCCTAATGGTTTCCATGATCCTATCATCGACTATATCTCCTAATACAAATCCATGCGCGCCGAAAGCTCTAGCCACTAATGCAACATGACTAGTGATCCTCTTATCACGCATAGGTCTATGACCGTATCTCAATACGTATATCTTAGGCAAAACAAGCACCTTAAGGAAATACATCATAATAACATGTTATAGTCAATAAATATATTTACCATGATCCACTGTCTTCATACGCGATAAGATTAATGAATGAATAACCTCCAGTAATCTATCGATATTCTCTCCACCTATAGCTGATATTGGGATAATTACCCTATCATTATACTTCTCCGATATTGTGTTTATGGTATCTTTCATCTCGGCATCTCTAACCAGATCGACCTTATTTAGAGCATATATTATGGGTTTACCGTGTACTCCCAGTTTAGAGAATATATTATTTGCTTCCTCGATCTCCATCAAAACTCTATTAACCCCTTTAGATGCATCAACTATATCGATGATGATGTCGGATTCGACGATCTCTTCAAGGGTCGCGTAGAAGGCTTCAACGATCTCTGGAGGCAGATCCCTTATAAATCCTACAGTATCTGTGAATAAGAGTTTAACGCCATCATATACTATTGAGCTCGTTTTAGGTGAGAGCGTTGTGAATGGTTCTGGTCCAACCGGTTTTCCAACACCCGTTATCTTGTTGAATAGTGTTGTTTTTCCAGCACATGTATATCCTACGATCGCTATATGTATATAGCCCCTCTCAACCCTATTCCTCCTACGTATACTTCTAATCCTCCTCAGTTTTTCTAGTTTCCTCCTTATCCTAGCCTCCCTCTCCTTGAGCATTAGATAGTATTTTTCATATCCGTATTCACCGGAGCCTAGGAATCCATGTAGTTCTCCTAGTTTTGCATATCTTATAGTCTCCTTTACTATCGGATACCAATGTTTTAGTCTCGCCAACTCTATTTGTAGTTTAGCCTCCCTACTACCCGCATGTTCGGCAAAGATCTCTAGAATTAGTAGGACTCTATCAATAATATCTCTCCTAGTCTCCTTCAATAGGTTAACCATTTGACGTGGTTTTACGTAGTCCATTATAATTATTGGGTCACTATTATTACTATTATTATTCAACTCCTCGATCCTGGTCTTTGACAAGTAGTATTTAGGATTGATCCTATTAACTATTATCACATCTCGTATCTCATTGTATAGGGTCTTGACTAGGCTTAACTCTTCATCTATATATCCACGATACTTCCTGGGTATAACGACTATCGGTTTCTCATTAGCCGTTACCAGCATCTATCACCCATACATAAACCGTTATTTCTTCTTCCTAAACCTTATAAAATCACCTATTGTGTAGTAATCCTCTCCGCCGCCCCTCTCAGTATAGCTTGTCTCTTCATCAATTATTGGTTCGAGCAATGTAATACCTAGGATCTTCTCGAGTCTACGGGCTAGTTCGATGCTCGGCTTGAGTCTTCCGGCCTCTATTCTCTTAATAACATTTTCCTTCTCCCTAACCTTCTGGGCTAGTACTGCCTGGCTCCAACCCATTCTCTGTCTAGCCCTTCTAATTCTTTCAGCGTAGTCTTCTACAACCTCATACTCCTCCTCAAGTAGTCTACGCGAGATCCTTGTATGGCTCCACTTCTTCTCAACCCTTCTAGGTCTTGGCTTGGATCTAGGTATTTCTACAACGTTTTTCTTATTCCTCATAAGCCTATTATAGCATGAGGGGCATACCCTTAACGTTACTCCTTCAACCATTACCGTTCTACACTGATATTCTGGAACCTCTCTACCACAGATCTCGCATATACAGCTCATGCTCCTATCCCGAGATAACACTAGGGTTATTACCTACTTAAATACTCTAGTGTTATAATATGCTATGGTTTTTAGGGGTTTCTAGAATTATTAATGTATAGTGGCTGGGGAGTAGCTATGAGTAGCGATATAGATGATGTCTACGATACCACTATGGATTATGATGCACACATAGAGTATTTGAGGTATCAGATTAGGAAGCTTATGGAGGAGAATAGGAGGCTTCACCAGAAGATAGAACAATATGAGAACCAGATAAGCAGGCTGATATCACCACCACTAATAGAAGCGGTTGTATTAGAAGTGTTCGATGACGGGAAGGTCCTTGTTAAGAGTAGCACTGGACCAAACTTATTGGTTGATATAGGACCCAATATTTCCACAGATGATTTGAAACCGGGGCAACACGTATTATTAAACTTTAAGGGTTCGGCAATTGTTAGAGTATTACCAGAATATGAGGATCCATATGTTAAATCGATGGAGGTTATTGAGAGACCAAATGTGACCTTCGACGATATCGGTGGTTTAGATGAACAGATCAGAGAGATTAGAGAGGTTGTGGAGCTACCCCTAAAGCACCCTGAATTATTCGAGGAGATAGGTATTGAACCTCCCAAAGGTGTATTACTCTATGGTCCTCCGGGATGTGGTAAGACGTTGCTGGCTAAAGCTGTTGCCCATGAGGCTGGTGCTACGTTTATAAGTATTGTTGGTAGTGAGCTTGTCCAGAAGTTTATCGGTGAGGGTGCTCGTATAGTTAGAGAGGTGTTCCGCCTAGCCCGTAAGAAGGCTCCATCGATAGTATTCATAGACGAGATCGATGCTATAGCCGCTAGGAGGCTGGATATTGGGACTAGTGGTGAGAGGGAGGTTCAACGCACCCTCATGCAATTATTGGCTGAGATCGATGGGTTTAAACCACTGGATAATGTCAAGATCATTGCAGCTACTAACCGTATAGATATACTTGACCCAGCAATACTCCGTCCCGGAAGATTTGATAGGTTGATAGAGGTTCCACTGCCAGATCTCAAGGGTAGATATGAGATCTTTAAGGTCCATACCCGGAGGATGAAGCTCGGAGAGGATGTTGATCTATGGGAGCTAGCCCGTTTAACGGATGGCGCAACCGGTGCTGAGATAAAAGCCATAGTTACTGAGGCTGGATACAATGCTATTAGGGAGAGAAGGAAGATGGTTATTATGGATGACTTCTATAAAGCCATCGAGAAGATCATATCGAAGAAGCATTTAAGGGATAAGGGATACTTGGGTAAGAAGGATAAGGGTAGCCCAATATATCAATAGTAAGGGTAGTCCATTTTTGATCAGGAAGAAACCCACACCTGAAGAACTAGATGAACTTAGATGGATTGCAGACCTCCAGTTTAGGGGTTTTGGGAGGGATCTAATCCCTCCCAACATAGTTATAGTGATAAGTCCTTCAACGGGTAAGATAAGGTATTTAGAGCTTGATGGTAGAATATACTTATCAGTTAGAGCTTCGGACTATAGGTTCATACTACACATAAGTGCTGGGAGGAAGCTAAACCAGATAATACCCCATCCACTCCTCAGGGTGTATGTTGATGATAAATACTCCGAATACATAGCTGACGGGGGGAATGTATTCTGCAAACATGTCGTATTAGCCGATCCATATATCAGGCCTGGAGATGAAGTATTAGCCGTCGAATATCCAACTAGTAAACTACTAGGTGTCGGTAGAGCGGTTAAACCCGGATGGGAGATAACGTATTATAAGTGGGGTGAAGCTATTAGGATTAGAGAGGGAGTATATGGGTAGTTATGAAATGAATCTGGGTATAAGATTATTTAGATTAAAGAGTATTGATAGGGAGGAACTCGAAGGATCGATCTTTATAACGGGTTATCAAGGATTTGGAATGGTTGGATACCTTACGAGTAAACATATTTCACTACAATTGGGCCTGGAGAGGATAGCCTTCATCCGTACAAGGTATTTCCCCGAGGCAACACTATATGATCCAAAGATCGGTATATTATACCCCTTCGAGCTATACTATGGTAGAGTAGATGGCAAAAAACTCCTAGTATTGGTTAATCATGGAATACCCCATGTGAAGGAGAGGACTAACTATGCTGAATTCATAGGCAAACTAGTAAGCGATCTAGGCGTGTCTGAGACAATACTTGTCGGAGGCTTGGACCCCGCTGTAAAGGAGCGTGAGGATGAAGAGTATCGCTGGATACCGATCGGGAACACTAGGCATAAGCTTAATGCACCTATACTTGACGGAAAACATGTAATAGGACCCCTAGCTTTAACAATGATGTTTATAAATGCGTATGGGATCCCGGGTGTAGCTATATTCTCGTATGCTGAACTATACAGGCCAGATCCTAAGGCTACTATTGTAGCTGTGAAAACCATATCAAAGATCCTAGGCGTATCCATCCCCGTGGATGAATTGGAGAAGGAGGCTAGTGTTATCGAGGAGGCTGAGGAGAAGAGTAAGGAGTTTCTAAGTAGATTGACGGGAGAGGTTAGATCTGAGAAGACGCCGCATGAAATGTATATGTAGAAGCTATTGTTTGCCTAATTTAACGTGTCTAAAAACTATGTTTTTATCCTTCACCCTCCCCATGATCCTCCTACATAATTCCATGCTCCAAGTATCCTCAACACATATAAACTCTATACTCTCCAGCTTAAGGGATTCTAGATCCTCTAAGAGTTTCTCCGCATAGTATACTATATCATCATCTAGTATGGACTCTTCGTGTTGGAAGTATGGATAGGTGTTTGAGAGTTGTGGGGGGAATACGCCTAGGTATGGATGATATAGTAAGACAGGTTTATCCTTCACTGGGATCTCTTGTAGGTTATAGGGTTTTCGGAGTGCTGGATACATTACTACATGTTTAAACCCTATACGATTAATCAGTTTCTCAGATTCCCTCCTATATCTTTTCAGGCGTGGATTATATAGGCTGTCGCGATCAACTAGTAGCATCGCGTAGGGTGAACCCTTCGCCACCGGATTATACTTCTCGATCAACCCATAATATTTCTTCACAACCATTAGGGCTCGGCGGAGGCTTGGATGGG
>JALVIT010000065.1 GCA_027028545.1 Desulfurococcales archaeon | reverse complement strand
GAACATATATTATTGATGGTAAAAAGAACTATTAAAAGAACCATTATATATGAAAAAACAGAAATTAAAACAAGATCACGTAGATTTATATTTGAACGAATAATTAACTTACTTGAAAAGATCATTTTTATCAAGCATCCAGATATTGGTAGTATACGTAGGGCTAAGAGGATAAGTAGTTATGATAGATTGGATGTTAGAGCTGAGAACCTTGTATCAGTTATGTACAAGTTATATAGATCTGATAAGGGTTTTATGGATAGGATAAATAGAGTTGTCTCGGAGTTTTTCCCTAATATGCAGCTTAGCTTTGATATTTTACCGGATGGTAGAATATCACTACTTATGTATGAGGATGGTGTTAGTTATCCTTCGCCGTGTATGCCGGATGGCTTGATCAAGTTATTAACTATACTGACTGCTATGGAGTTGAAACCCTCAATATTATTGATCGATGAGATCGAGAATAGTATGCATGCTAGAATGCTTGAACGGGTATATGATGAACTTAATAATTCCGATTTTCCAGTCTTGGTAGCGACCCATTCTCCATACTTTATAGATTTGACGAATCTGGAGAGAATATATATTGTTGAGAAGGATAGGGAAAAGGGGACAATTATTAAAAAGATAAAGGAGCCTGAGAAGCTGAGGGAGGAGCTGGAGAGGGAGGGATTAACCTTTAGTGAATATTTGCTAACTACAGAGTAATTACGGGGAATAACAGGGATGGTTAAGATCCTCCTAGTTGAGGACAGTTATGGTAAAGAATTCTATAAACATGTTCTAAGGAGTAGAGAGGTGAGAAGAAAGATAATTATACGGAGGTTAGCAGGCGCTAGATGTAATCCTAAAATCGAGAGACAGATCAAAGCATTCCATGTTATGTATAAACATAAAATAAATGGGGTCGCCATAATCGTTGATAGTGAAGGCGAGGAATACAATAAAGTTAAGAATAATCTTATGAGACATATAGCGAAGGTTAAGGATAAGATTAAACAAATTGAAATATTCATAATAGATCCCTCACATGAAAAGCTACTATGCCTAGGATTAGGAGGTAATAATAATACATGCTCTAACGATCCCGTAACCTTTATCGAGAGGAAAATACGAGATAAGTATAATCATAATATGCTAGGCAAAATAGTTGTTAAAGCTGATGTTAATTCGATGCTTAATGATCAAGAGTTCAATAGACTAATATCATTTATAAATGATCCATAGACCCCTTTATCACTATAATATATTTACCTTTATCGATACTTTAACCTCTATACTGAGTCATTAAGATTTCCGGAGGCAGATATGGATGTTTTAGGTATCCCCTTGTTATCCTTCTTCTATATCTTCTGGATAATTCTTTGATTAAGTTATCATATATTAACTTGTTAAGTCCTTCTACGATCTTATCGGCTAGGTTATCTAGATCATTGAATACGAACTGCTTTGAGGCATTACTCCTCAGATCTTGTATCTTGATCTCTCCGGTCTCGATCTCTCGTGGACCTATTACTATGAGGTATGGTATTCCCATGTCTATACACATCTTCTTGATATAGCCGATCTTCTTCAACCCTATCGTATAGATCAATGCTCTAATCCATTCTTCATCTAGCTTATCCCTAAGCTCTCTATATATCTTCCTTACACCTTCATCCTTCAACAATTCTTCATGAAATACTATAGCGGCTTGTATCGGAGAAATTGCTGGGTGTAGTATATTGTTCTCCTCGAGTAATATCCCTAGGAATCTTTCAAGGCTTCCAGCAATTGCTGAATGTATCAATACTAGTTTTTCGTTACGTGTTATCTTGTCTAGTTCGAATATTCTTGGTAGTGATACGTCTAGCTGAATCGTTGCCAGCCGGACATATCTTGTTCCACCTGTATAGTATATGTCTATCTTGGGTCCGTAGAAGGCCGCTGTCTTATCTGTAAGTATATTTGGCTTATAGTCTAGACCTAACTCCTCGATGAGTTCCCCAATGATCATATCCATGTTCTTAGTGGATAGGATCTCTTCTTCAATCCCCACCCATAGATCCCTAACGCTGGGTCCCAGGTCTGTGAATAGGTATTTTGATGGATTATTTGGATCGTGCAGCCCTATAACCAGTTCTATATTGCTGATCTTTATCCCTAGGAGGTTGTATATGTATAGTATGTCTCCTATCATATCATGTATTATCCCGGTTATATTCTCAAATGGGGCTAGTATGTGTAGATCGTCCAGTGTGAATTGACGGACACGGATCAGGGGCTCTAGGGTCCCGGTCGGTTCATCTCTAAAGACTACACCATACTCATATGTAGCTATTGGTAATAGCTTACCAGGATTAGGGGTTCTATTAAGGATCGTCTTCATCAATACTAGGTGGTGGGGGCAGTTCATTGGTCTAAGTAGGTATTCACCACTCCTACCTTTAACATGGTATATTCGATCCTTGAAGTGTCTTAGATGCCCTGTCTTCTCGTATAGCTCCCTCTTAGCTAGTAGTGGTGTTTCAACATATAGTAGGTTCCTGTATCTAGAGGTTACGGCTAGTAATAGTATCCTCTTAAGTATGGTTCTAGTTATCGTTGAGTTTATGAATGATATAAGCCCCCTCCCAATAAACCTATTATACTCCTCAAAACCCTTCCTAGAAGCCATTATTAGTAGTGATGAAGATGCTCTAACAACTAGGGGTTTAACCTCTTCAACAACCTCGCCGGGCTTGAATAACTCGACTATATAGATCAACCTAATATTCTCAGCAGTTGTGAGAGTCTCCGGCTCCTCGATAACATATCTAACCTTAAACCCTCCCAATACATCCCGTCTATCCTCCAAGTATTTGATGGGGTCCAGCCTCTCTATAGGCTTCTTGATACCCGGTATTCTGGGTGCTGTTAATAATATGATTCCGGTCTCTGGATCTGTTATGTGGGTTTTGTCTTGGCGTGTCTGGAGGAGTAACCCCCCAGTTACACCCCTTACCCGCACTAAGAACTCATCAATTCCTAATGGGGATTGGAGTATATTGGTTTCATCTAGTATCCTTCTAACCCTATCATCGATTCTTCTAGGATATATTATCTCGATCTTAACCTTCCTTTCAGATACCTCTCTATCATTTAATACTAGGTTATATGCCTCCTCGCCTAACCCCTCTATAAGCTTCTTCAACGGTGTTGCAGCTAGTATGATCGTGTCTAGTATTTTTGCCTCAGACATATCCTACGCCCTCATATATATCTGTTGTAGTGTTAGATTATATGTCTCAACCCCGATCACATAGTTACCATAAAGATATCTACCTAGAACACCTATGTTCTCATGTCTAACCCTTCCACCGGAGTATGTTTCTACTAGTATACTTTCAAGATCATCCATGATCCCGCCCCTACTACGCGATAGATCAATATAATAATCTATGAAGCCCTCCTCACCACCATACCTCATCCATGTATGCTTATCAGCTGTAACCTTGATCGTCGGGACAAGCCCTCCCCAAGGCGATCCAAGCCCCGTCGTGAAGTATATCGTGTTCACACCCATCATAGCCAACACGTTACCAGTCATAGGATCGTATCCAGCCGATTCAACCAGTATCAATCCCCGTTTAAACCCATTATACCTCAATAATCCTACAAGGATCCTTGAAGCCTCTCTAAACCTCCCCTCCTTAATATTCTTTATAAGCCTCCTTCCACTAGAGATCAATTCTCCAAGGCTTACAGCGTCGAAACCTATCGTTGGATCAACTATACCCTCATTGAATGGAACCCTTAGGGTTGTCATAACCTGCTTCATCTCCAGGGATGCTATCCCCCCACGAATATTGCCCGGGGTAGGCTCGGGTTGTTCCGGGGCTTGTTTAAAGGATAGATTCCTCCTAAACATCTCCATAAGCTTCTGTTCAAGCTCTTTATCCCCCCGGGCTAGTCGTAGTATTTTTTCGGGGACAAGCTCCGAGAACTGGCCCTCAATAACGGTTGTATTATATTTTGTGATCATCTGCTCCATGAACTCCCCGATCACCCTATTAGTTATTATCGATGATGGATTACTAGCACCATTAATAACTCCCAGCCTGGAGTTCTCCAGAGCCCTACGTAGGGGGATCACAACCCTCTCCATGCCGGCTACTCTGGAAACTATTTTCTCGAAATAGCTTGAATATATATTGTATAGGTTACCATAGTCGACCTCGACCCTCTCACAACCTGGATGATCAATATTACATGCTACAACGATACTCTTCAAAGCCCTATAGCTCTGGGGATGAACCCTCACATAGAGATATGGTGTATCACTCCTAACGCTAGCCAGAAACTCTACATCCCTCTCAAAGCTGAAAGCACCACATCCAAGCTCAAACACTATCCCAGCGGATACAACCGGGTTTAAAAGTAGGAGGATCATACTCTCTTCGACAAGTATTCGTTCAGGTCCAACATGTGTGCATCCGTATCCATGGCTTAGCATTTTGACAGATAGATCAACTCTATCACTATGGATCGGCCTGGTCTTCTCGTAGAGGAATTTATATGTATAGTTATACGCTATATATGCTACACACTCAACGATTGGTAGTATGAATATGTTTCTACGCGGCGAATACCTTTCATACTTCTCACCATCTATGTCGTACCTATTCATATACATCGATACACTACTCAATACCTAGACCCCTCCAGTAACTCGTAGATGTATGATAGATAGGGTATTACGTGTGGTATATATGATCCCAGACCGGATAATCCGAGGGGTGTAGCTGTCGATGCCAGATTCCCTATAAATCTCGGTAATCCGGCTTCAAATGGATCCATACCCATGACCTTACGCGATCTATCTATGTCTATAGGTATTGGTTTATCCGATCCAGGTAGGTAGCAGTATATCCTATCACCCATGATCCTCCTACCACTACATTGGAAAACGTAGTCGCTATAATCCCTCCTAGCCAGTAGCTGGGATGCCCTACTCCAAAGGATCTCCCAGCTACTGGGAACATATTCAGCATATACTAATGGCATACCCTTAGGTGTATCGACCACCGTATACCCTATGATCTCACCATTAACTATAACTTGTTCATCAGCTGATAAATCCCTCCTAGCAACTAGGAAGTATAATAGTTTATCATAAACCCCTCCATCGAGAACTATATCAACCATATCAATATTATCTCCACTACTGATCTCCGGGGGGACAAGTAGTCCTGCATTATCTATCCTCCGTAGAACATATATCTTCATATAGTTCATTCCGCTCGTCAATAATTCTTCCCCTAAACAAGAGTTTAGCCGCTACGTATTATCTATTACACATACTAAACCTTAATATATCGTGGTATTAGAGATCAATATAGAGGGGAATAATAGGTGTTCATTTATGTCTCTACCATCATCCAGAGATAGAGAGAGAATACTAACCGGTATCCAGGGGCTTGAAGAGATAAAATCTGCCTCACTATACCTCACAATAGTATGGCTTATAGGATTCATAATACTAATCATCTTCTACGTATACATAGCAACTCTAATACCACTATCAGTCTTCATGTGGGGTCATAGAGGATTCGAGCCTGGACCAAGAACCCCTCCCAGCGGATTACCACCTGCCCTTGGTGCTTTAATGGTATTGATAGTAATCCTAGCGATCGCCGGCTTAGCTATCACGATCCTAGGACTATACGCTGTATACGGAAAACTAGTACCGGGTATCTCTAAGCTCGCCGTATATAGTAGTGAATACTCTACAGCAAGTTCGCTCGTAAAGATCGGGTTCGTCGGTGGATTAGTCCTAGTTCTCATAGCTATAGCATTAATGTTCCTAGTTGCTATTACACGAGCTATAATACTCGTGGTGTTAATATTAGCTCTCATAGCATTGATCCTATTCCTACTTGGGAGGATAGGATTAGTAATTGCATGCTTTAAACTCAACGACGAGTTTAGTGAGGGGACACTACTGGCTGCCGGGATAGTATTCATAATATCGATCTTCATATCGATAGACTTCATTGGATGGATACTACTATACGCAGGGTTAAGCTCTCCAATAAATAAACTTAAGAAGAGGCTTGAATCACCAGAATCCATCCCACCCACCGGAGAGGTCGGTGGCGAAGCCCCGATACTCTAGGATTCTAGGGTATCTTCTAGTTTTTGAGAGCTACAACATAGTAGTTTTTCAACGGCTTAAATAATCCATCTCTTCTAGGATAATAAACACCCTTCTCAGCGATCTTGAACCCAGCCTCTACCACATCTTTAAGGAGCTCCCTCATAGTATATAGATGGTAATATCTTAAACCACTCTTATCACGTATAACTATATCTCCTATGGATTCAACGGATCCAGCGATCCTCCTAAAGATATTAGCTATTATCTGTGGTAGGAAATATAACTGATTCCTAGACCATGTAAAGACTATTAGGTGTCCCCCATGTTTAAGCATTCTATAGGTATTCTCCAATATCTTCAACCTACTCCCCCTACCGGGTATATGGTGTAGACTGGCTACTAGTAGTATTGTATCGAAGTATTCATCTATTGATCTATATGTCCGTATATCGGAAGCGATCCTTATAATTCTGTGATCGATTGGTATTCTCTCTAAGACCCCATATGCTAGATCGACTAACACCAGTCTAGAAATATACCCCTCTCTAAGTAGTCTACGGGATGTTGAAGCATAGCCCGATCCTAGATCTAATGTTACTCCACGAATATATTTTCCGAGGAAGGATATATCCCAGCCCCATCTACGATACCTTAGACCATGCCTTTGAAACCACTCAATGGTCTCCCATAGTAGTTTATCATAGCTACTCATGGTTTAACCTTCACAACCACGTTTCCATCCCCATCGATATATCCTATAAGCATTGCTTCTGTATTATACCTCCACCCCAAATTCCCCTCTTCATCAACGGCTATAAATCCCATAGTATTCCCTCCGACCCTCTTATCGACATACTCCATGACCCTATCCATTGCTTCATCTAAGCTCAGCCCCTCCTGCATATACTCAGCTAGTCGGAGGCACGGCATAGTCATTATTATCCTCTCACCATAACCAGTGGCGCTGCAAGCCACCCTCCCTGAAGCGTAGAATCCTGCACCGGGGATCGGTGAATCACCTATACGTCCCGGAAGCTTCAAGATCATACCGCCAGTGCTAACGGCTGAAGCTAATAAGCCTTCTTCATCCAATGCTACAGCACCTACAGTATCTCCTAGACCAGCTATCTCTGATAATGTCTTCCTTAACCCCATGTGTCGATCAACATATTTTACTAGATCCCTACCATAATCAGTCCTAGCCTCACCCCCCAGCAACCTCTTCAAGGTTTCACGGTATCGGCTCCATACATGGCTTGGGGGAGGGGGTAGTGGTGGTAGATTATATTGTCTAGCTAATAGGTCGCCCCCCTCACCCCCGATCAATATATGCGGTGTATCCTCGGCAACGATCCTAGCCAGAACCACGGGGTTCTTGGTAGCAGTTATGGATGCGACAGCACCCACCAATCCCCCACTAGTCATAACTCCGGCGTCAAGGCTACGCCCACCATAGAGATCGGGGACACTACCCCATCCAGCATTCAGGTATCCGGAATCCTCCATACATTTAACACCGGAGACTACGGCTTCCAAAGCATCCCTCTCCAATAGAACTCTATAGGCTCTCCGCGTACACTCCCTAACAACCTCTAAAGCCCGATCTCTGACAGGGTGATACCTCCACGATCCAGCGCCGCCATGCAGTATGATCCTAGTAGCCATAACCCCACACCCCATTATCTAACACAACATAAATAGCTGGTATAAATATAGTAATTGCATGGTGTATATAGTATTGGTTAGAAGGAGTGAAGCAGAAATATTATTGAAGAGAGCTAAAGCATTCCTCAAGAACGCTGAATACCTAATAGGTATAAAGGAATATGATCTAGCAGCCTTCAACCTTGAACATTCCCTACAACTACTACTAAAGTATAAACTACTCGTAGAGGCTGGCGAATACCCTAGAACACATTCACTACGTAAACTATTCAGGATAATAATAGACCTAACAGGTGATGAAGAGATTAAGAGATTCTATATGGAAAATATAGACACTATAGGTAATCTGGAAGCATCATACATAACGGCTAGATATCTACCAGTAGAGTTTGAGGAGTTTGAGGTTAGAAACATGTTGGAGCTGGTCAAGAAAGCATTTAAACTATTAATTGGTGATAGCGGTTGAACCCTCCATGGCTTACACCTAGGTATTATAGGAGGATGAAATACTTCTTCGAAAACATAGACGAAATACTTGAAAATATTAAGGGGGTTGTAGAGGAAGAGCTTGGAATCTATGAGATGTATTTGTTTGGTTCATATGTTGATGGAGACTACACGTTAGCTAGTGATATAGATATCCTAATAGTATCCCCCAAGGCACCGAGGAGGATTAGTGATCGGGCTAGGATAGTTACCCGAATACTCAGCGTTATAGGGGATGATGCCCCCATCGAGATACATATCATTACACCGGGTGAGTTTAAATGGTATAAGAGGTTTATCAGGAAGCTTGTAAGGGTTTAGTGGTGGATAAATGTATAATAGTGTCTTACCATATTTTAACCCTAACAACGGAGTAGTAAACCCCTCCCACCCGGTCAATGATTGGTGGTATTATATGTCGGCTGGTCTTAGGAGGCTTGTTGAGAATATAAGTTTTCATAGGGAGATTATCCTACCCCACCTACTACCCGGTATATTCCTCGTTATAAGCTTATTCGCTATAGCATCCATAGTGTTCGAGGTAATTATTAGTGGTGAGGAGGCTTTTGGGAGGGTTTGGTATAGTAGCCTAGTATTATTATATGTTGGATACATACTTGGATCATCATACTCCTCATATAGATTATTGAAGAACACACATAGACACCTAGTCGATTCAGGTATAGTGTCGTATCTAAGGGCTAGGGAGACTAATGATCTGGATGCTATACGTAAACTCTATCTTGGCGGGCTACTACGTAGAGACATACCATCACCGATCACCGGATTCATACTCGGAATAGTTAGCCTAGGATTATCGTATCCAGCGATCCTATATATTACGGAGAAGAATCTCAGGACACACATCATCGGGGAGGAGAGGAAATTCCTAGGCTCTACAAGGGTTAGAGGTATAGGTATTGAGAACCTATTAATAGACTTAGCTGCAACCCTACTAACATTCGGAGCCTATATGATCTACTGGCCTCTAAGGGTTGTTAAGACGTTCAATACGCATATAGATACGATGCATAAGGCTGGAGGAGGGATACAGCCTAGAATAGAGGGAGGGGAAGAGGCTATAGC
The DNA here is from genome assembly GCA_027028545.1 of Desulfurococcales archaeon. Lineage (GTDB taxonomy): Archaea > Thermoproteota > Thermoprotei_A > Sulfolobales > Desulfurococcaceae > JALVIT01. The sequence continues at coordinate 4,363 of JALVIT010000065.1, read as the reverse complement.
ACCACAGCAACCTCCAACGTATCCGGAGCCACTAACTGGTTCACCGGTACTGGTTTTGGGGTTGATGATCATTGGAGTGGGTATTGTTGGGCTTTTAGGAGCTATGGGTTTAAAGATCCATCTACCATTAGCTATCGGAACTGGGCTATTGCTGGGCTATGAAGCATATAGGCTTCGTAGAAGAGGCGTTGTAGCCCATATATTTGGAAACCTACTATACATCTACATGTTCGCAATACTGATCAGTATAGCCGGGCTTATAGCATCACCGGGATACCTAGACTTCTACAAGACTACACAGGAGACAGTTAAGAGCCTAGTTTCTAGAAACTACTGGATCCTCGTAAGAAATATTTATGTTAACAATTTCGCTATAGCAATGCTTGAACTAGTACCAGTTATAGGGCTTATATATCTAGGTATAGGTGTAGGTAATGCAGCTATATTTATAGGTGTTTCAGCATCACTAAACCCTCCCCAAGGGGGGTTATCAAACCTATTAATATATGTCTCACCGCACACCTTCTTAGAACTCCTGGCATATGCTGTAATGGCTGCAGCATCTATAAGGATATTGGAGGAGAGGACTTGGAGGAATATAGTATTAATACTCAGTGGTCTCGGAACATTATTCCTAGCAGCACTTGTTGAATCGCTACTAATAATAGTTTTTAGATAAGCATCTATCAAGTAGTTTATCGACTCTATCAGCCACATTTCTATCATATACCTCCTGGAGTAGGAATCCCCTGATAAGCATCCTCCTAGCATATTCTCCCGGTATTCCACGGGTCTCCATATAGAATACTTGTTCTGGGAGGATATGCTTTATACGTGCAGCATGTTTAGCTATAGACACGTTACCAGTATCTATTTCAAGTCTGGGCTGGAGGTATGTTTTAGCACTGGGTGTTAGGGGTAGGGCTTCACTATAATACTCTATACTCGATGATTCAGCACCATAGGCTATTCTTCCCAAACCCCTCTGAGCCATAACTGATCTATCCAGTCCTAGACCTGTGAATAAGTGTTTTATATAGCTCCCGGAACCCTTCACCACATAGTTTGCTATGTTATCTATCCTAGAATCATTCATCGATAATACTATACCCCTACTATGAAGCTCTACATCCCCGCCCTCAATTATAGCCGTTGATAATAGACGGGTCATCCTACCCGGTCTAGCGACATATACCATATTAACCTTTGAACCATCCCCTATCCTAAGCCCTAGATCTATTAGTGATGGTGCATTCGGTGTATCCTCAACGTATAATACTAGGTTTAGCCTAGCATGTGGTTCAACATCTATCTCCGTGAAGAAGCTCCTATAGGATCTCGAATCCCCGGATAATATGTCGAGATAAATACTTGTCTCACCACTAACCCTTAAAACGAGGTGTTGCGGTATGATCCTCTTCTCGACGGGGATCACAGATAATATACGGTATACTCCACCGGATAACTCTACCCTATAACTCCTTCTATCCATCAACATATAGTGTAGTAGTGTGTATCTATCCCTCAATGGATTGATGATATTTAGTGGTTGGGACTCTCTGAAACCTATACCATAGGTCTTAAGCCTAGAACCACTATAAACTATATCATATCCTCTATAATCCCCCGACACTTCACCACCGATCTTTATCGATCCATTAACTAATTTCTCAAGGTATTCGTTGTAGAGCCTCCACAACGTGTATGATCTGGTTGTCGGCGAATCACTGTATTCTTGAACGGGTATTGATAATAGCTCAGTATATGTCCTCCCAGACATTTCTAACCAACCCCTCCAAACCTCTCAAACTCCAACTGTATGACCCGGCTAAGCATCGATACGTATTCTAGGGGTAGACCCCTAAGTATATCCCTGATGAAACCCAGCACGATTATACTCTTAGCCTGCCCCTCTCTAAGCCCTCTAGACTGGAGATAGAATAGTTGCTCCTCACTGATTCTACCCGTTGTTGCTTCATGCCCGATCTCAGCAGTCCTATTCTTAACCTCTATGATCGGGTATGTGTATGCTTTACTCTCCTCATCGAGTATTAGGCTGTCACACTGTGTATAGCTTCTAGCATTTGCAGCGTTCTCGGATACATATATTAGTCCCCGATAAATGTTTACTCCACGCTTACTACTAATACTCTTAGAGACGATCTTACTACGCGTATCGGGTGCTAGATGGATCATCTTAGAACCGGTATCCTTGATATATGGGCCATTACTAATACTAACCACTAGGCTTGAAGATCGGGAGCCCCTCCCCTTTAATACGGTTGATGGATATGTAGCTGTATATTTGCTTCCAACACTACCCTCAAGCCATTCAACATATGAGTCCTCCTCAGCTATAGCCCTCTTATTATTGAAGTTCACGATGTTCCTACTCCAATTCTGAACTGTTACAAAGGTTATCTTGGAATTCCTATGGGCGTATAACTCTACGGCTCCATCGTGGAAGCTATACCTCTTAAACCTCGGTGCGCTGCACCCCTCAATAAATGTTAGTTCGGCATCTTCATCAACAACTATGAGGCTATGCTCAAACTGCCCCTCAAGCTCTCTACCAACATAGAAGAAGGCTTCAACCGGGTAGGGAACCTTCACACCCTTTGGAACGTATACGAATACACCGCCACTCCATAACGCGTAATGCAGTGCTGCAAACTTGTGTTCGGCGAATCCAACTATCCTACTAAAATACCTCTTAACAAGATCGGGGTATTTCCTAACAGACTCCTCGATCGGGATCATTATGACTCCAAGCTTCTCCAGATAAGCCTTCATAGCAGAATAGACCGTTTCACTATCGAGAACCGTTGTGAGACCGGCTAGATATCTAGCATATGTTTCGGGTAGTCCGAGCCTCTCATATATAGACCTGATCTCACCCGGTAGCTCATCCCAACTCTTAACAGGCTCCTCGATCGGTTTTACATAGTATGTCGTTATCTCCTCAAGATCTATAGATTCTAGACCGTATAGCCATTTAGGCGTTGGAAGCTTCTCGAAATACTCCAATGCTCTAAGCCGGAGTCTACGCATCCAATCAGGCTCCTTCTTAACCCTTGAAATCTCCTCGATCAAACCCCTAGTAATCCTACCCCTAATCTCAACCTCATGCCTATATGGTATAGGCTCTAAATACTCCAGCTTCGAAAACTCTTCAAGCTCCACTGCTCTAGCCAATATAATCCACCGTTAAACGTTTTAGCTATAGATAATGGGGGCTTCTATGGTATTGTAATATGTTTATGAGTTTATAAAGGTGTGGGAGAGGGTTGTGAGTGATGATATGTTTTAAAATATTCCAGTCCCACCGGTTAAGCTTTAGGCTCTAGGACTATAACCTCGTACTCTACAACATTTATACCTTTAACCGTTGCATGGTTATCCATGTATTCAACACTATACTCCCTACCGGTTAGAGGTGAATACGCTCTATACTTGACACCCTTCTTATTCACCCTTATACTGATACCATCTACTGGTATAATGGTTCTGGGTGGATGGACTGCTTCAACACTACTATATGGTGGTAATGGTTGTTTAACCCTACCAATACCCATAGCCATAACCCTCTGATTATACGTGTGGTTTAGTAAATGTATTATGAATCTCCCACCCTGAACCATTGTCTCAACATGGACTGTCTCCGGAGCATCAACCTCAACCAATGGCTTACCGGCTAGATACTCTACAATATTCCTAGTCAACATCTGATACTCCGGTAGCCCGGTTCTCCAATAATGTCTACCCAGTTGACCAGATATGAATACCGTCTTACCATCACCATAACTATTCACAACCAATGCTGGTATATTAGTCCTAGATCCTAGGGCTGGAGGAGATCTTCCGAGGGTGTATTCATGGCCCCAGTCAGTTGATGGTATTCCAACCCATCCAAGTATATCGCCCATAGTATAGTCTAGGATCGCATGCCAGCCCATATTCGGTGTAGCCCTCCTCTCAACGAATTCATAGCTCATATCACCCCATAGTAGAGCCCTCTTCAACCCCCTTAGCAATGGGTGTTTACGCTCCCTCAACAATATATATGTCCATGGACGCCTCAAGACACCGATCAACCTACCACCAATCATCTCTGGGAATGGGTATTCATACCTCCTCACACAGTATTCGTTCCTTGTACCGGATATGTATGAGATATATAGTCCACCGCCTCCCTCAACATATTTCCTTAGGGATTCAGCGGTTTCATCACTCATGCAAACGTATGTTTCGGAGAACAAAACCTTAAACCTAGACAGATAGCCTGGATCTGATGCATCCCTCTCAGCTATGAACTCAACGGGTATATGGCTATGGATCAACGCGTAGTATATCCCCCTAATAC
>JALVIT010000064.1 GCA_027028545.1 Desulfurococcales archaeon | reverse complement strand
ATACAAATCAACATAGATCCTAGAAAGAAGCTGTTATTGTATTAATGCACCGAGAACTATAACAACTTAAAAATCGCAGACTTATCTTCTAACGGATTTATATCCAATAGTTATACCTTGATAAAGACTATTAATGAACCTTAAACTTTTAGGAGATGAGGAAAAGATTAGACTAAGAAACACGGTCCCACGGGGAGAGTCTGACTTTCACGTTTGAGTCTCTCCTTTAAATGTATAAAAAGCGTCTTCTGCGGGGTCACGGCAATATCTCAGCTACATGTTAGTAAAGATATCATAAAATCAATACTACTGTCTGCTAGGGAGAGCCTTGTCGATAAAGCCGTTATTATTGAGAAGCTCTATTACGACCTGCTGAGCGATCCAAATATAATCGGTCTATCAATTATTCACGTACACTTAGAGAGGGTCAGACGAATATTTAAGTGAATACTTGAAAACGGCGTGGACCCGAGGAGAAAATAGGCACGATACCCTGACAAGATACATAATATACTTAAAAACAGAGAAAAAAGCAATACAGTCAACACTTAAAACATACGTGAGGGTTCCGCGAAGACCTTTCAAGATGCTCGGTAAAGAAGAGTTGATCAAATCCGTTAGGTATTCAAAAGGGAAAATAAAGCCTCCACGATTATCCAGCCCTCAGCATATCGAGAGGATCATAGGTGAGATAAGAGACCCTAGATATAAGTTAGTCATAGCACTAATGTATGAGGCAGGTGCCAGGGTAAGCGAAATACTGAGCCTGAAGAGAAAACATATAGAAGAAGCCCCTTAAGGATACTATAGAATATTAATAGAGGAGCCCAAAAACGGCGAGTTCAGATAGTATATGTTATCAAGTACGCCTCGATGCTAAGAGACTACCTCATATCCATGGGAATAAAATGATCCCGAACAACTATTATTTCCCTCACTCAGCCAGACTGGCGAACCATCGCATCCGCGAAACATCGAGAAGATCCTTCGGAGATACGGAAGAATATGTAGAGTAAGACTTTACCCTCATATACTCAGACACCTAAGAGGAACACTTCTCATAAAAGAAGGAGCATCCGAAAAAATAGTAATGAAGAACCTAGGGCACCGAGATCATAAAATGGTGCAAGTCTACGTTAATTTAGTTCATCGAGACGCCGAGGAAGTCATACTCAAAAACATGATATAAGAACAAACGTAGAAAACACTATCGCTATCATACCATGTCCGAGATTGGGAGTAACCAACCTCAAAGAGGCAAACTACCTCTGGAGATGCACCTATCCACTACACTACCAAGCAGCCTTGGAACTTGATTTACGTGAGAAAGAAATTGAAGAAAAACTGAGAAAAACCAATTGAGATCATAAAACAACATCCAGAAATACTTTATCTATAATATTTGGATTATGATTTAACTAAAAGAGACAAACCCGCTTTTCCCACGCTTTTACGATAAACCATCCGTTCTTCTGTTGATCTATGAAATTCCTCAATAATCTATGCGTTTATCATCCACGGTTTTCCCGACAAGTTATATAATATATAACAGCCTTAGTTTAACTTGGTGAAGAAGGTAATGGTAGAAGCTAATGCAAAGATTTTGAAGAAGATGCTTGATAGGATCGGCGGAGAAGCAGAGTTCCTTGCTTTAAGCTATAATGGGGAAATCCGTGATGCATATTTTATCACTACAGCTCCTGTAAGGGGATTTGAGAAAATTGTTCTAGGAAAAGATCCGATTTTCGTAGTTAATGCTGCAATGAGGATTTGTGGAATATGCCATACAGCACATGGTATAGCTTCTTCAGAAGCCTTTGAAGATGCCATGGGTATAGCGCCACCTTATAATGGTCGTATTCTTAGAGAAGCTGTTGGATTAGTTAATAGGTTGCAGAGCCATCTACTCCATTTAATGCTTATTTTACCAGATATTGTTCCGGGGGAGAGGGTTTTAAACTATGTTATTAGAGTGTTGAAACTACACAATATCGTATCGGAAATCCTAGGTGAATTAGCTGGTTCGGTCACTCACCCACCCTACATAGTTATAGGAGGTATAGCTAAGTCTCCAAGCGAGGATGTTTTAAAGAAGGATATTGAGAAGATGGAAAGATTCCTTAACCAGTTTATGGAGTTATTAAGGGATCTAGAGAACGAGTATACTGAGAGAATAGATGTTCTCAGAAACCGGAGATATTCTCCACCCTATCTTGCCACTCATATATTCTATGGTGATAAATACAATATGGATGTGAATAAGGTACGTATATTGAAGTACGAGGATTATCGGGGTAACAATATTCCGGATGAAGCCCGTAAGACTACGAGCATGATTGCTTTATACGATGATAAAACCATCGAAACAGGTCCACGCGCTAGGTTAACAATATATAGAAACTTCACTGGCGATACGTTATGGGATATACAAGTCGCTAGATTCATAGAGTTAAAGATAGATGCCAAACGAATAATCGAGTTACTTGAGAAAATCGAGCCTGGAGAGCCTACTTCTACCAAGATCCTAACTTATAGACATGGAAAAGGTATAGGTGTATATGAAGCGCCACGTGGAACACTTATACATTGGGTTGAACTCGATGATAATGGCAGGGTTAAACACTATAGAATAGTTGTTCCAACAATGTTCAATATACCCCAGATGGAGAACGCTGCTAAGGGTCTATCCGAGGAACATGTAGACGTTATCCCCCGCATATATGATCCATGCGTACCGTGTTCAACCCATGTGGTGAGAATAGATTACAAGGGTGATGTTTAATTGGCTCAAGAAGAGAAACCTGATATACTCGTATATGACCTAGGTGGTTGCGAAGGTTGCCCTTTATCGATCCTTAGGGTGTACCCACAGCTGTCTCGAATTGCCAATGTATATTCCCGATGCCTAGGACCAGTCGATCTTAACCGTGAATATGACTATGCTGTTATAACGGGGCCAATCTGTCTAAACAGCGTTGAACATGTGGAGAACCTTAAGAAGATCAGGAAGAAGAGTAAAATAGTTATCGCATATGGTTCATGTGCGAGTGTAGGCGGTATAATACTCTATGCTAGAGGAGGCCAAGAGCCTAGGCCTGAGCACCGTATATATGCTCCGATATCAAGGGTTGTTAAAGTAGACTACTCCATTCCTGGTTGCCCTCCTGCTCCACAAATGCTCATATCGTTGATCAACTGTATAAAGAGGGGTAAAGGCTACTTCTTAGATCTTTTCCGTGCAGTATCGTATTTCCCGAAACTCAGCGGATTCGATCTAATGGATGAAGTGGTTTTGAATGGTTTATGTGTAGGATGCGGTGCATGTATATTATCATGCCCCACAAATGCGCTCCAAATGATTGAGAACCGTCCAGATCTAATACCTGAGAAATGTATTAGATGCGGTACATGCACAGTTAGATGCCCTAGATTCTCACAATTACTTATCCGTAGATCAAAGCTTTTTGAGAAATCAAGGCTTCTTACAAGTTTCGAGAGGTGAGGTAAATGGCAGGGGTTCAACCCATAGTACTCGATGTAGAACACCCTATTGGAACCTATGTAAACATATATGAGGCAAGAGCTCTAGATCCCCGTATCGCATCTATGAGGAGAAAAGGTGGAGCTGTAACAGCTATACTACTATATTTATTGGAAAAGGGAATAATAGATTCAGTTATTGTTGCACGTAAAAAGAAGGGGTTAAAGGGTGAGGCCTTCCTCGCTAAGACCCCCGAAGAAGTATTACAGGCTGCTGGATCGAAGTGGAGTATTGTACCATATACTCTCGGATTAAAGGAGAAACTATTATCACCTGATGTTAGAAAAACTGCTTTTGTAGGATTACCGTGTCAAGCCCAGTTTTTGAGGCAGATGAAAATGTTTCCATTGATGGAGAGTGATTTTAGTAGGAAAATATACTTGATCATTAGCTTATTCTGTATGGGTACTTTTGCCGTTGAAAGCTTCCTCAACTACATGCATAGATCATATCGTTTACAGCCAGAGGATATCGTAAATATCGAAGTCGTTAAAGACAAGCTATTAATTATACACCGAAGCGGTGAGCTCGAGATAGATATAAGCGAAGCTCTGCCCTATCTACAGCACGGATGTCTAACATGTCCAGACTATACAGGAGTATTTGCGGATATTTCTGCTGGGAGATCCCCGGAATCGGATTATACGGTTCTCATCACGAGGAATAAATTAGCTGATAAAATCGTTAAAGATGCTGCTGGCGAAGGATATATCGAACTACATGAAGCCTCCGTAAAGACCATGGATGCTATACTCGAGAAGGGTAGGGAGAAAGTATTCAGATCCTACAAATACTTATCAGCCGTACTCTGAAAGCATTTTTTATCATTTTTGGGATAAGTATAGTTATAGCCGCTATAGGCATCATTCCTTTATCAAGGGCTTCAACTACTGCTTTACCATATGTTTTTAATAATCAGATCTCCTGGTTTAACCAGTAAAGCGTCAACTACTTTCTCGTCAAAAACATCTTTCGGGATACGGTGTAATATATTATGAGCTTAGCTTCTTTGAAGGATAGTTTTTCTCGCTGAAGTAGTGTATACACACTCTATTGATAACGTCGTTGATTGCGCTGATTATGCTCAGATTAACCTCTCTACCGCTTAAGTCAATATCTATTCTGATTTCAACTAGCAACCAATATAGTCTCTCGGTATTCCATGTTTAACTTCTTAAATCATATTTATATAATTATGTGCGAAGCACAGCTACTGGTAAAGTACGATAAATATAGATCTGGGTAAACTCGATAAAGACAACTAGGTTCTAACAGATTAATAATGATCTGTAAACTTCTGAGAGGTGGGAAGGTTTGAGGA
>JALVIT010000063.1 GCA_027028545.1 Desulfurococcales archaeon | reverse complement strand
CTATATACAACCCCAGTAGCATTATCCGGGTCAACGAATAATCCCGGTAGAATATAGAGCTCTTGTCCCAGGGGGCTTACAGCCCTCCTACCAAGTAGTTTCACACCCTTAAACTCCTCGACAACACTAAACTCGTCATCTGGATGCTGATGCTGTAGCTTCACCAAGGCTTCCCTAGAAACTATGATCCTTTCCCTCATAGAACCCCTGATCCACTCAACCTTAACATAGTCTGCATCCGGATGAACCCATAGATTCGTTGCACCAAACAGTGTCTCCGGCCTAAGGGTTGCAGCAACCAGATAGGTGTTGGGTTCATCTACGAGTTTAAACTTTATAGCTGTAAACTCTAGGATCTCTACGGGGTTTACATCGGCATCCTGTATATCGTCTTCACCCTCAGGTTGTTTGTGGAGGAGACAGTATGTTACTATGTGTTCTCCACGCGTAAGCAGCCCCTTCTCCCTAAGCCTTAGATACTGCCATGTTACGAAGGCGTTGTATATCGGTTCTCCGGTGTGGAAGCGCCTCCTCCAATCAATACTATACCCTAATGCGTCGAAGTCTCTATGAACCCTCTCAGCGAAGAATACTGCTAGTTTTAATGGATCCTTAAAGGACTCCACGATCCTATTAACTTCTTCATCGTCTTCAACATAGTATCTAACATAGCTCCTGTACCGTTCGATTATCTTCTCCTCCCCCCTCTGGATCCTCTCAGAGATCGCTATGATCGGTGTACCGGTTATGTGGAAGGCCATTGGGAATAAGACGTTGTATCCTCGAAGCCTCTTATACCGTGCAATTATGTCTCCAATAGTATATGTCCTACCATGACCAATATGGAGGGGGGCGTTCGTGTATGGATAGGGGACTGTGATGAAGTATTTAGGCTTACCGGGTTCAACTCTTGGCTCGAATAAATGGTTCTCCCTCCAAAGCCTCTGCCATTTAGACTCGATACTTCTAAGCCATGATAGGAAATCCTCCACACCGGTCATAGACTATACACCACTATTATTCTAGATACCCTATCACGGATTCTCCAATAAACTATTAATATGCTACTATTTTAACCTTACATAATACATGAACAACCGATCAATCCTCCCCGGATCCTTCACCGGTAATCCTACCCCTCTCATCCGGTGGTAGTTCTTCGGGTTCATCACCTATAACCATTATATGTATAGCCTCCTCACCCTCAACCTCGGTCTCCTCAAGGGGTTCTTCAACCTCCTCCTCAACCCTCCTATATCCTACTAGGAATAGATATGAGCCTAGAACACCCTCAACGATCACCAACCCTATGAAAACATAGACGGGGTTGACGCCGGGTATTGGTATTGGTGGTATAAATAATATGAAGAATAGGATCGTGAACACAGCGATCTCCCCCATAATCATCCAGAAGGATATAGTGAATATTATGGTGAAAAAACTAGCATCTCTAAGATACTTCCACACATATATAAGACCTATAATTAATCCGAAGAGGGGACCCATAAGCCTAGCCCATATAAGTAGCCCCGTCAGCTTATTCACAGCC
>JALVIT010000062.1 GCA_027028545.1 Desulfurococcales archaeon | reverse complement strand
TGCAACAACTGGTGTATTCCTCGACGGTATACTCCATTTAGAAATGTTTGTTGAGAGGGTCTTTAAGAGGTTTTGAATATATAATGTATCAGTTTTACCAAGTTTAAGCCTGCCATAACCCGTGAGGAGGTTTAAGACGCCTTCAAGTATTAATAGTATAGTTGATACGAGGATCGTGATACCGCTTGGTAGGAAGCCTGCAATCTCGCCTAGGGTTAGGCTTAGTATAAATACAGCTACAATTAAAACACCATAACCCCTACCCCTCCCCTCTAACCCGATATATACCGGCTGTCTAACACCCTCAATAACCCACCATTTCTCCATAACCCATCAATCCCGTCAGATGGGTAACCGCAACCACATTTAAACATAACTCTGTTCGGTCTCCCCGAAAAATCATCATCCACCATGATATTAGGAAAGGTATAGGTGAATAAAGTTTTTTCAGTCGGGTGTGTTTAAGTCATCCCCCTTTAAGGGGAGGGTCTCTCCGGGAGTAATTCATCACCTATTTTAATAGTTTCCTCTGGGACTCTTTAATAGTTTTAATTACGACGTAGTTGTAGGGTGGTGGTAGTAGGATGAATAATATGCTTTTGATCTTGAATTTCAGCATATTCCTCAGTATTTCCTCGATTCTTTCCTGCTTAGTTTTATAGTAGCTCTCGATGAATAATCTAGTCTTCTCCTCAACCTCTTTAACCGGGATTATCGTTTTATCTACTAGGAGGGAGTCTATAGCGAATATTATGAATACTATGAGATCCCACGCCATATAGTCTGGACTGTCTGATTCTATGGCTTGTTCTCCATCTACTATGTATACTCCATCATCATCCTTTACGATGAAGTTAAAAATATTTGAATCACCGAGCACATGTCCGGAGTCATGTATTCTAGCTAGAGTCTCCCCAGCTAGAATATAGGATTCAACACTGTTTGGATCGAGCCTCTCCCCCTCAACATATTCTCTAACTATCTGTACCCCTCCCCAATCCCTTATGATAATCCTAGGGGTATTCACTACCTTGGAAATCCTCTCCATAAAGCCTAGTTCTCTCTTCATCCTTTCAAGCGGATCTATCACGTATGGATAGACCTGGACTATACTATTACCAATCTTTATTAGGAGCCATTTAACGATTCCAGGTTCATAACTATATTTTTTCAGAACATATCTGGTGTCATTTAACTCTATAAGCCTGGTTTGATAAATGAATCCCTCAAATAAGTCTCTAAACTTCTTAGACAAGGCTACTACTACACCAGAGACTACTAGATCTCGAATAGCTCGTGTGGTATTTCAGCTATTCTCTTACCAGCTATAACCTGGTCAACGCTATGTATTACTCCATTAAGTTCTTCGATAAGCATTCGTACATCGTTGAAGTTTATATCATTACCCTCAATAACCACTATGATGTTCTGTGTTTCAACATCGACCTCTTTAACAGTAATATTTACCGCTTCGATACCCTCTATCCTTGAAAGGTTTTCAGCCAGGTCTATTATCGATGGACCCTTAATAGGTATCAATACGTCTAGTACAAGCCTT
>JALVIT010000061.1 GCA_027028545.1 Desulfurococcales archaeon | reverse complement strand
GCAATAGTTGTTAGATCTCCTAAGGAGAGCGAAGTTCTATACATAGACAGGGATCTTGTTAGTAGAAGGGATCAAATACTAGTATTAGCCGATGTAGTCTATTCGGGTAGAACGCTTAGAGCGGTACTAGAGATTTTGACGAGGATTAGAACTAGAATAGTAGATGTAATAGCTATATTAGGGCTAGGCGAGAAGTGGAGGGAGAGGCTTAAAGAATATGAAGTCAAAACCCTAACACTGATCCCGCCCCCTGTATAGAAGTATTACATGAAAACTCTTATACTAGATTCCATAAATATTCTAAATAATAGACTATACTAATTGGGGAATACTATGAAGATTAGAGAACTTGTAAAGGTTGATTCAAAGGGAAGGATAACTATACCGATGATAATCAGAGAAGCACTAGATATACATGAGGGTATGACGGTTCTATTAATCGCTGATAAGGAAAAGAAGGAAATAATACTATCACCAGTCCCTGAAAGGGCTAAACTGGTAGAGGTTAATCTGAAGGTTGAAGATAGACCAGGCGCATTAGCGGAGATTACGAGAACCTTCGCCGAAAAGGGTGTCGACATCATCGCTACAAGATGCATGGTTATAAAACGGGGAGAGATAGGTGAGTGCTATATGGTTGTAGATCTCTCGAAATCGTTAATAACAAATACAGCTGAACTCAAAGAGTTGATCTCGTCTCTTGAACCCGTTAAGGAATATAGGGTTTCTGAGATCAGTCCTTGAGAAGGGGAATATACGGCTTGGAGAAAAAAGTTAAGATCGGTTGTTGCGGTTTCCCCGTTTCGAGGAAAAGATATGTAGAGGAATTCAATGTAGTAGAACTGCAAAATACCTTCTACAACCTACCTACAGAGAAATGGGCTTTAAAGATTAGAGAGGAAGCCCCCCATGGATTTGAATTTACCCTTAAAGCATGGCAGGTAATAACGCATCCTAGCAGAAGCCCTACATGGAGAAAATTAAAGACTAAACCCCCCGGTAAACACGAGAATTATGGATGGCTTAAACCCTCGAAGGAAAATATTGAAGCATTTAAATCGGTAGTCAAGATAGCGGAGATCCTTAAAGCTAATATAATAGTATTACAAACTCCATCATCTATGCCTTTTAACAACGAATCGATTAACTGGGTTGATGAATTCTTTAAAGAAGTAAAAAATATAGCTAAAGGGATCCATATTGGATGGGAACCTAGGGGTGAGTGGAGTAGGCAGAGAGAAGTGCTAGAACAAATACTATGTAAACATAGAGTTATACATGTGGTTGATATATTCAAAAACACCCCTCTCTGTCTACCCAACGGTATATTGTATATTAGATTACATGGATTGGATGGAGAGATAAATTATAGGTATAAGTATAGTGATGAAGACCTAAATAGACTGGCAGACATGATCGATTCACTAAGTTATAGTGAGGCATACATAATGTTCAATAACGTATATATGTTCGATGATGCTAAAAGACTGAAGAAGATACTATTAGATAGGGGATTTAACGTAGTATAACCCTCATCTCTCGACACGGTCTACCCCCGCGGGGCTATGACGCATATTGTACCCCGCCGCGGATTCCGTGTCTCATCGATTAGGTTCTATATATTAAATACCCTAACCCATCTTATATCTATATATAGTCTAACGGTGATAGGGAATGACGATTTACTGGGAGAGATGCAGTATTTGCGGTAGATACCATGTAACCCGTCAATGCACATTATTCCCAGAACTAATGGTTTGCCCCCATTGCTGCCTAACATGCATCTATCGTCCTAAATGCCCTAACCCCGCCTGGAGTATTACCGTGAAGGCTAAACCCATAATACCTCCTAGAGCGAAAAAAGCTGGAGAAGAAACCGAAAAGGTATTGAGAGACCTGCTTTTAAGACTTGAAGGTGGAAAGAAATAATTCACTCTATAACCGGGACTATCCAGTAATCGAGTGTACCCCCTAGGGCTAGGGTGAATTCTATTTTTAACGGCTTATTCGTATCGAATGAAACAAGAACATCACTGGCAGCCTGGATCGGTTTAAGGGTTGTCTCGAGTAGGCTGACGCTATACACGGATCTAGCCTCATCAACTGTTGCACTAATATATGATAGCGGTGAACCCTCCTCGAACTCCCCCCTATACTCCTTCTGTTGGGCCTGTGAGAATATGTAGATCTTACCGTTTTTATACTGGAAGACAGCTTCTTCACCAATAACCTTCAGGTCTCTGATTATATGTTTATAGTCGTCTGGCAGAATTCTGAACGATACCCCTAGTTCTAGTTTTGGTTCCGGCAGCTCTTCTCTAGTTCTTGGTTTTGTCTCAATGTAGAACGTCCTCTCCATACCGGTCTTCTTATGCTTAAAGATTATCTTCAACCGGTTATTCTCTTTATCGAGTTCTAATACTAGTATATCATCCCTTGTACCTCTACGTATGATCTTGTTAAACTCATCTGTAGCTATGACGAAGAATTCTTCCCCATCAACATTATACTCCTCGAAGGATATTGAGGGTATTTTTAGAATTGTTAGAGTAGTCTTATCCGGGCTTAAAACCTTCACCTCTAAACCATCCATTGTTGCATAGAAGGGTGCTTCATCGGTTATCTTTGCCAGTGTCTGTGCAATATATCTAAATTTTGGGACTGCAGTAATACTAGCTTTAAACACCATAAATCATACACCCTTAGATTCTCTATAGAGAAATATAGGGTTGAATCTATTATAAGTTATCGTTTCACTAATATACCGTTGGATTTAAGATATATTATGGTGGTTGGAATGCCGGATACGATAACGATCATAATAGATCTAGCGCGAAGCCCACATGTAGATCTAAATCTAGATGAGACACTGAAACTCTTTGAATGCTTAGATGAAAATGCTTGGAGAACTAGGGATTTAATGGAGGCCATTAGGATAGTTAAGAATTTCGATGAATTCCATAGATATATGAAGCGTAAATTTGAAGACTATATAACACCTCCAAAGGATTCAGCTGATTCAATACTTGGAAGGGTTATCGTTCATAAGCTTAGACTATATAAGACTGATGGGGAGAAGAGGGTTGAAATAATATTTGATAGGAGATTCCCACTGGAACACATTGATAAATGCCTGAGAGATCTCGGATATGCCAATGTAAATGTTGAGAGGAGAACATTATAGTGGAGAAACTATACATGTTTATCTACCGGTTTATTCATAGCTTCTACGATAGGCTTCATATCAGTTATGAATAATTGCTCCTTACCTATTATTGACAATACATACTCAAATCTTCCTAATTTACTTAGCGCATTACTTATCTCCCTGATCTTATCCCTATCCGGTTCCCCTGCTAATAGTTTTGATAGATAACTATTGTTTTTGGGTTCGCTTGTATTAAAACATATTCTGAGGGATGAGTTCTGATATACTGGTTGGGGTATTAGTAGGGGTTGTTGTGTTATCAGTATTGTTCCTAAGCCGTATTTCCGGCTCTCCATCAGGGTTTTCGATATGATGCGTCTACCAGCGCTATACTTGAATATATTATGGGCTTCATCAATCACGATCAATACCTTTCCATTTACTCTACGTGTGTATATATGATTCATAACTTTGTATAGGAAGGACTCCATATATAGTGATCGGACATAATCGCTCGATAACGTGTTTAAGAGGATTACTGTGGGCTTATCAAATATCGTTCTAAATTCTAGGCTTGTACTGGAGAAAACACTACTGGATAATATTTTAAGATATGGAGTTATCCTCTTAACATATTCATCCTCTCTACTCATCATGTTAGCCAATTTCACCAGGTCATCGAATGTCGGAGATTCCCTACTCCATGTTTCGGGTTTTTCCGAGTATATGCCTTTTGACTTATACGTCTCAACTATTAATTCCTCGAGTATTTGTCGCTGTAGATGTCCTAATCTGAATAGGGATTGTATAGTATATGAGAGTTCATGGGCTCTCTCCCTAGGATCTCTGCCGCCGAGTTCTAGCGGGTTTATAGAGATCTTTGATGCGTCGATAATATTTATGTCTGGAATATATTTTAGGATATCTCCATACTCGCCGTGGGGGTCTAGGATCACTATCTTATAGTCATTATAGTTTCTCAGTAGTTCGATCACTATATGTTTAGCCATAATTGATTTACCCATACCGCTAGCTCCAACGATCACTATGTGTTTGTTCGGTAGTTTATCTAGGTCGATCGTTAGTAGTCCATGTGTTTTCATCCAATACCATGTCTTCCCCCGCTGGATACCTTTATTATGGGATAATCTGTAGATGTTTCTAGGTTTTCCGTGAACCAGTAATGCCTTGATCCTTCCAAGATAGATTTTTCCAGACATATCCATAAGCAGTTTATCCATACCGGGTATTGTATAACTGGTTAACGCCTCTATAGAATAGTAGATTAGTACAGGCATAGAGTATATGTGGAAGGCCGATAATAACCCACTAGCAAACACTTTCTCGGGGCTACTAGATAATAGTATTATAAGGAATGAAATAATCATGTTAATCATGAAATATGCTGGGAAATATACCCATAATTCCTCACCAAATAATTTTCCAGTCAGGTATCCTGATAACGGAAGTATGATCGCTACACCGGCGAATAGTAATGCTAAGGAATGGAGTATTTGGGATAAAGTTATTCCTTTAGGCTTGATCACTCCTACATCCTTTAACGTGAATAATATATCATCTATTCCAATCCTTCTAGACACTAACATATATATTATAAAGGATATTAGAAAATACTCAACCAATAACTGTCCATGAAGAAATAATACGATCAACGCATTAACTATTCCAAGTATGTATGAACGCAGTAAATAGGTTGATAACAGCAGTAATACAGTGTTTAAAACGATGTATAATACCACCATGTTAATATTAGGAATTAATACACCAGAT
>JALVIT010000060.1 GCA_027028545.1 Desulfurococcales archaeon | reverse complement strand
ATCAACGATTCTATAACCATTCATCTTTATTATGATACTATTAGGTGTATCTATATCGTATTGTATATGCATCTTAAATCCGTATCCATCTAGATCACATGATGTAATTAATCCATTTGGCAAATGGGATGTTAATATGAGTGCTTCATTAATCCCTAGGTCTCCATAATGTTTGAACCATCCATTCGGATTATGCTCACCGCCTCGGCTGTTAAATCCGATCTTCATGGCTTTTAATAGGTTGTATGCTTGATCTCCATAATATTTTGATAATACAAAATAGGATTTCTTAACCTCTATTTCTCCGGGTGATTCAATCAAAACTGTATAATTTAGATATCTCTCCGACATAAATACTATCGGGGGTAGGAGCATTATGTCAATATCTGAATATGGATTAATTCTCAAAGTATATTCTCTTTCACCAAGTATTTCACTCGTCGGATTATCGATTACTTTAAAGGTAATGATAATATCTCTAGGAGAACTATAATGGTTTCTGAATTCTCCATAATAGCTAATATCGTATATTTGTGTTCCAACATATCTGCTAACGATTAATGGATCTGAGAGATTTGTGGAGGTATCAATTATAGAAATATAATACTTTATTTGATCATGTGGTGAGGGGTTGCTTGCTCCATCATTTCCTCTGTCATCGTTAACATACCATAGTGGTTTGTGGCTTGATTTCAATAATTTTTCATACAAATTACGGGATATATTATATCCTATAATCCTACTAGGAATTCCTCCATCTATTAGGAATGATGATACATATTCTTTATGAATAGTTGTTTCTAAGGCTTTTAGATCATATATTCTTCCTGATGAAATAAAGCGATTATATTCGTCTATAGATCTAATATATTTTATCCATCCATTAGTACCGATGTGGTCGTAGAATATATAGAAACTTGTATGATCATTTAGCTTGATGAATGCCCTCCTATGGAGATGTTTTAACGCTATTTGTAGGGGCCATTCTTTTACGTAATTATTCTTCATAGTCATAGTGATTGGTAACTTAATTAAAAGCTGTGTATTATTTGTGTGGATGTATCCCCTTTTCGGAACCTTTAGGGTTAGATCTTTACCTACATATACGGTGTCCGATTTATTCCATATATACACTGGGAAAAAGTACCATTTACCATCAAAATATACTCCTGAGATTAGACCTTTAACATTTGTTTTGAATAGATGCTTAATTTCACATCCATTAATCTTTATGATCAGGATACTGCTATCTCTATTATTACCCATTATATGGAGCTCAGATGCTGTCTGTGTTAGGGGGGAGAATATTGTTATGAATATTAGTAAGAGAATAAAACCTATACTGCTTCTCTCCATGAACAAATTATACCCCTTCATATTGTATTAATAATAATCTATATATGTTCTCCTATATCATGAATTCCGGTATTCCATCGGGGGTATATGCCATCCTTGGTTTAAGCTTGTTCATCTTTAGGAGCCGGACTACGTGTTTATATAGGATGACGTATTCCGGATCAATATCCTCGGCTAATACTGGGTGGATCTCTCTGAGTCTATCGAGGAAACCCCTGATATTTTCCTCGGGTGAGAAGCTGAGCATTACGGCTGGATATACTTGTTCACCCGGTCTGAGACCAGCGTCTATGAGGTTTTCCAGTGCTTTAAACTGGTATTGGTAGAACTCCTTCTTTGCACCTGTTAGCTTCTCGAATTCCTCCGGTGTTGTTCCCTTAAATGACACCCTTACAGCTATTTTACGGAATCCCGCTAGTTCTTCAGCGTATCCTCGATCATATCCTAGGAGTATACCATTCGTCTCCAAGATAAATATTAGACGCGTGTTATCGAGTAGTTCTAAGAGCTGTATGAGGTGTCTCCTAGAAATAGTTGGTTCTCCACCGCTTAAACGAACATATCTATACCTCCTCCTAAAGGCTATACGTGTAAGCTTTTCATAGACCTGATAGGGTGTCTGGTAAAACCCCTTATCCATGTAGAAGCTGTATCTCCATGACCAGCAGAATTTACAGCGTAGATTACATCCAACAACATCGCCGGTAGCTATACCACCATACCATCTACCACCTCGGAAACGATAGTAGCGTCTCTCCTCAACACCATCCCTAATACGGGCTATACCCCGATAAACGATCTCTGAAAGCCTTATAGGATCTAAACCAGGCATAGATGTCATCCATGAATATATTATTCATAATAAACACTATTATCCTATCCTAATCCTCCTAGAAGCAAACCTATACACTGGATCTAGGAATTCATAGTTTTTAACAATGCTCATTTTTTCAAGCTTCCTAATGATTCGGGAGAGTGTGGATTTCGGTAATACATAGCCTTTTTCCTCCATAATATATCTTCTAACCTCAGACCATGACTTAGCACCCTCTCCTATAGCTTTCAAAACCATCTTCTCACGGATACTTAATCTCTCGATTTCTCGGAGAGCTATATTAACAGCTAGTTCGAATATCCTCGATGGATCCCTTACACCATCAATATATGATCTACCATAGAATACGAGCCAGCCCACAATCCCATCAAATAATTCAACAGCCTCCTCGATAACCCTTTCATCGACCTCCAATTCAGCCTCCCGGAAACCCTGCCTCATAAACTCCATAGCTAGATTATTTGGAAACCTTTCAACCACCAGTTCATAGCTATACCTACCATATAGGGGTGAATCAGGGTTTTCTATGCCGATAAAATCTCTCAACAACCCGATCTCTGATCCACTAAGTATTATAGTAATGTTTTCCAAGTGGTCATAAGTATACGCTATAGCATTCTTTATCTCGATAGATACCGGTGGCTTTATCAGTTGTGCTTCATCGAATATAACTATGAATCTCTCACCGAATTTATTCAATTCTTCAAGTAATCCAAGTAAGCTTATGGAATCCCTCCCCCTCCATTTTAACTCGATCTCTAAACCCATAACTTTTATGCCACGTATCCCTTCTAAGAACCTCCTCAATTTACCTATGTTAACCGATAATCCTCTACTCAACCTTTCATATAGATCACTGGTCTTAGATACACCCCTCATATCAATATATATTCCATTCCACCTCTCTAGGAAGGATTTTAATAGTGATGTTTTACCTATTCGGCGGATTCCCAGGACAAGTATTAATGGTTCTCCCCTTTCAGCTAATCTATCTAGGATTTCCAACTCCTTCTTCCTATCAAATAGCTCTTTACGGCTGGTTTTGGGGCGGGGGTCGAAGAGCATGGTTCCGCACCGGGACTTTGTTCCTATGTGGAACTATTGTTTAGATAAGGATTATATATGTAGCTGTATAACTGATACCTAGAAGGGGTTACAGTGGTTGAAGACTATGTCGTCTAGTATACCTAGGATATTCATAGACTACTTCTACTATGATAGGGTTGAGTTGATCGAGAGGTTATGTAAAGGTTTACCGCCGAAGGGTAACTTCCTAATAGAATTTACTAGAACCACGCCAGTAGTTATAACCTATGGGAGTGCGGGGCTTAGTGGTAGTGTTAAGATGGTTGGATTCGTACCATATAGGAAATATATAGATGAATACGCTGAGAAGGCTGAATACTACGCCTATAAGAATAGACCTAAGAATATGAGGGAGACGACATGCATCCTTCTAAAGGAGTTCTACGTTCTCGAGAGGATAGATAAGAGTATTATAGGGGGGTTGGAGATGGGTTTCAAACACTCATGGACGAACATCCGTGAAACGGGGAGGGCGACACTACTCTTCTACACACCACCGGATACGAGCTTTGAGGTTAGATGTACTGTCGACATACATGAGGAGGACGGTGATCCATATAGGAGGTATCTCAACGCATTACACGATATATTTCATTATAGTGGTCGTAGAAGTAGTTATCCGGCTTATATATTCCACATAGTAGAGATCTATGATAACTCCAATACCTCTGAGGGGTTTGGGAGAAAGATCTATCCCTAACCTCTCCTCTATCCTCTAATCATTCTCCTTAAAGCTTCCTTAAGCCCCTCAATCTCATATATGAATTTACCAGGTGAATCGATCAGTTTACCCAGCAATACTTTTTCGAGTGGTGTAGGCTTAATCCTTCCACCTACGATTCTCTTCAATCTACCATAGATGTATGAGATTGATTGTATGAAGCCATTAACCCTACTAAACAGCTTCATCGCCCTATGGTATAGACACTTATCGGCTAACCTACACTCCCCGCATTTAAGTGGGCATTTATTCTTTGGTGGTATGATTCCTTCAATACCTATGGATTTTAGGAATTCCCTATAGTATCGATCGATTGGTGCATATTTTGTTAGTCCGTAGGTGTGTAGAAGGTATGCGTTTATCGTCTTTAAGCCTATACCTCTAAGATTTAGGAGGGCTAAAGCCTCTTCTATCTTATCGCTCCATCTATATCTGTATTGTATCATGTTTACATCCTCTATTATACTAGTAAACTCTCTATACTGGTAGGATCGTATGATCCCTAGACATCTACTAGGTTTACTATAGCATCCCTCACTAATCATTGTCTTGATCCATCTTATAGTGTTCCGATAATAATCTGTATTCCTCGAAAGATATATCGATGATAATATGAGTAGTTTATCATCCGGACTATACATAACCGTTATACTACCCAAGATCCCATTCGGATCCAAGCCTATCTTATCCAGAAATCTACGCCATATACCATATGGTTCAACTCCAAGGATCCTAAGGGCATACTCGGTGTAGCATTCATAGTCTATGAGACATCTAGTATATGATCCTGTGCTGGAGCATCTGAATCCCCCGCAAAAACCATACTTCTTCATGAAGAATAGTGTATCGCCATATCTATAAACCATGTATAGGGGTAGCTGGTAGGAGAAGTATAGGGATAATCCGTAATCAACACCCTCAACCCTAAGGGTTTCTAAAGG
>JALVIT010000059.1 GCA_027028545.1 Desulfurococcales archaeon | reverse complement strand
TACTAGTATAGATGCTGGGTGACGCGGCCTCTCCTCAACGATCTTTGTAAGTATTGGTATTAGGAATGCTTCAGTCTTACCAGTACCCGTTCCAGCCGTTATAACGACGTTTCTACCTTCGAGTATCTTCTTAATAGCCTCCCATTGAAACCTATATAGTCTCTCGATACCCCTCCTAAGGAGAGCGTTCTTAATCCTATCTGGTATCTCGTCTAAATCATGCACATATGGTCCGGGTTCGGGCTCACCTGTTTCCTCAACATATATGTATTTTATACTTACATCTCCACCCTTCCAATAACCTCTAAGCCTATCCGAAACCTCTAGAAGCACTGGATCCCTTATAGGCTTCATAACTGGTCACAGTTAATCCTACTTCATTGTTAGTTCTCTGATCTTCCTCTCCCTCTTAGATAGCTTCTTCCAAAGCTTATAGTGTTCTTCACATAGATAGACCACACCTGGTCTCCGAGGGGGTCTGGCATGGTATACCTTTAGTTTAAGCCCCTCCCCCTCAAGTATTTTTGCATCGTTATAGCTTAGCTCGTGGACAGCTTCCTTACCGCACCCTTCAACACTACACATTCTCTCCATCCCATAAACACCCTCCTATATACTACTATAATGTTATCTCTGGAAACTACATTATATTATTGATTCATTACGGGTTGTATAGAATTGTTTGTTTAGGGATAAGCTTATCAGTGACTCAGAACCATTTGATCAATTATTAGAGTATACGACTCTAGGTGTTCAATGTCTTGTACGATCTGGATAAGATATTCTATTATGCGGAGAAGCTTGGAGTAGACTATATTGATGTAAGGATTCATGACAAGATCTATGAGAACATCATACTAGATAATGGGGTTGTGAGGGAGTATAGTATAAATCAGACACGAGGGCTTGGAGTAAGGGTTTTGATCGATAAATATATGGGTTATGCATCATCGAATAAGCCCGGTGAGGATGTCTATAAGGAGGTTGTGGATAATGCTGTGAAGGCTGCAAAGGCTATGCGTCTAACAGGTTTCGAATCTAGACTATATCCTAGGAGGACTAGTAAGGATAAAGTGGTGTCTGAGTATAGGATCGACGCTTTAGATATAGATTCTGAGGTAAAGCTCAAGATCCTAATAGATACATACAAGGCTACTAGAAGCGTTAAGGGAGTAGTGAGTTCTACGATAAGATACGGGTATGAGAGGGATCATAGAATATATGCTTCAAGCTGGGGAGACCATGTAGAGACCACGACAAGGCTCATAGGTATAGGGGTATACGAAGTTGCTAAGAGTAACGGCGTTATGGAGCGTATATGGGATTCGAAATCAAGTATTGCTGGATGGGAGTTTATAGAAGGTATAGACTGGCAAAGCTTCGGAGCCGAGGTTGCAGAGCTGGCTAGTAAGGCTTCACAAGCACCAGTGATCAAGCCCGGTAAATACACAGCTATACTAGACAATGAAATAGTTGGACTACTACTACATGAAGCATTCGGACACGCGACTGAGGGAGATATCGTCGAGGCCGGTGGAAGCATATTGAGGGGGAGGATCGGTAAGAGGGTTGCGAGTGAGCATGTAACCATAGTTGATGATGGAAGGGTTAAGGGTGGATTCTTCCTAGCATACGATGATGAGGGGACACCGAAGACTAAGACTGTAACTGTTGAGAAGGGTATTCTAAAATCCTATCTACACAGTCTATCTACAGCTGTATCGTTGAATGGTAAACCGACTGGTAATGCTAGGTGTCAGGATTATTCAAGCCCTATACTCGTCCGCCAGACAAACACCTATATGGAGCCCGGTGATTGGAGCGTTGATGAGCTATTCCAGGATACGCGTAGTGGAGTATATATTCGTGGTAGGGGGGCTATGGGTGGACAAGTCGATCCATCCATTGGAACATTCACCTTCACAGCTGGTCCAAGCTATATTATAGAGAATGGCGAACCGGTAAAACTTGTACGCGGTGTTATGATGTCTGGATCAATACTTGAAACATTGAAGAATGTAGATGCCGTAGCGAGGGATCTAGTTGTTAGAACAAGTGTTTTCGGAGGATGTGGTAAAGGCGGACAATTAGCCCGTGTAGGTGATGGTGGACCGCATATACGTGTTAGAAACCTAACGGTTGGTGGGGGGAGGTAGGATGTATGAATATATGCTTAGACTAGCTGAGAGGATCTTCCGCTCACTTAATAAGGCTGGTATAGAGGAGGCTGAATTCTACGGTAGTTGGGGTAGGAACATAGTATTGGAGATATCGAACCATAGGATTAAAACGGCAACGATCAGGGAGTTGGGAGAGTATGGTATTAGGGGTAGTATTGGGAAGAGGGTTGCAGGATTAGCATCAACAGATCTAAACCCCAACCCCGACGATATAGCTGAGAGGTTGAAGAACGTTATAAAGGCTTCACCGGAGGATAGGGATTGGAAGGGTTTCGCAAAGAATTATTCTAGGGGTGTTATGGCTAGGATATATGATGATAGGATTAGCGATATAGATATGGATTCAGCGGTAGAACTATTGAGGCACCACATGGATCTATCCGTTGAAGAGGCTAGGAGGAATGGAGCTGAAGAATCACTAGTTGCTGAGGGTATGATGAGTATAGGAGTTGGAGGGGTTGTGGTAGCTAATAGTGATGGCGAACACCTCTACGATGAATACACTAGTCTATCAACATTCTACATAGTGAAGTCTAAGAAGGATGGTGAGGAGTCGAGCTTCACAGTATTCTACATGGATCGGAGGCTTAACGAGGAGAGGCTTAGAAGGGAGACTCAACGAGGCGGGGAATACAGTGTTAAATTCATAGGTGCTAAACCCGTTGAGAGCGGCAGGTATAAGCTACTGCTAGATCAGTATAATGCTGCAATGTTCATGGACGTGGTATTGGAGCCAGCCTTCTCAGCTCTAAATGTTCAGGAGGGTAGGAGCCCATTGAAGGGTAAGATCGGTGCTGAGGTTATAGGTGAGGGGTTATCCATAGTCGATGATCCATCGATAGACTGGGGTATAGGTTCTCGAAGCTTCGACGATGAGGGAATACCCACTAGGAGGAAACATATTGTGAGGAACGGTGTGCTCGAAACATACCTATACAACTACTATACGGCTATGAGAGAGGGTAAGAAGTCAACTGGTAACGGGTTCCGTAGAAGCCCTGCATCACCCACAACACCCCAGGCGACAAACCTGGTCTTCGAGAGCGATAAGAAGTGGAGCTGGGATGAACTGGTTGAGGAGATCGATAGAGGGTTAATACTTCATGGAATGATCGGATACTGGATGTCGAACCCAGTTAATGGAGCAACGCAGGCAACCGTAACCCATGGATTCCTAGTTGAGAGGGGTGAGGTTAAACATCCGGTTAAAGGAGTTGTGATCGGTGGGAATATCTATGAATGGCTTAGTAGGAATCTAGTAGCGACCGGTAGGGAGTTGTTAAAGGTTGGATCGATATTTATCATGCCCCTACTAATAGACTCCGTAAATGTTGCTGGTAAATAGCTTCTACCGTTAAACCTATCCCTCTTTTTCCTTATGCCTCAACCTATATGTTTCAGCCACACTAATAGTTCTCTTACCTTCACCCGTTTCAACAACTAGTGAACCCTCATTATCAACATCGACTGCAACCCCCTCAATACTCTCACCCCTCAACAATTCTACAACCACCTCTCTACCAATGGTTGCTAGGTTCTCCATATACTCTCTCCTAATCTCCTCGGCTTCTGCAGCCAGTTTTTTAATCCTCCCGATCCACCCGGTTATTATTGATAATATTCTATTTCTAGGTATTAGTGAACCAATAATATCTTTGAGGGAGATGGCTTCTTCAACCGGTGGATCATTGTTAACGTTTAATCCTATACCGATATATGCTAGTATCCGATCCCTGAAGGCTTCAGCTTCTATGAGTATTCCAGCGATCTTTCTCCCATTGTAGACTATATCATTAGGCCATTTAATCCTAGCATCTATCTTCAGGTTTCTACGTAGAACCCTTACAAGTATTGTTGGAACTATTATTGGAAGCATTGAAGCTATCTCAGGCTTAGTCATGATCTTATATGTAAGCCATAACCCTCCTAGATTAGTCCTCCAAGTCTTACCCAGCCTACCCTTACCGGATAACATGTATTCTGCAACAACTATACTCCATGGCGAAGCTCCTCGGGCAGCCTCCTGAGTCGATCCTATGAGTGCTCTATGTATCAGTGTCCAGCCCCATGGCTTAATATATGACGGATTATCTGCTTTATCCCAGTAGATCTTTGAACCCTCCACCCTTACTAAGTAGTTCCTCTTAAGATCATCTAGTAGTTTCTCGAGTGTGTTAGTGTCCACACCGATCTCCCATGATAGTTCCCTGAGTATCCATTCACTCCTACTTATAAGGTTGTGTATGATCAATAGCTTTAGCACGGTCTCCTCACTGATCAATCTATATCTCCCTCAACCTCTTATATACACGATCTATTCCTAGCATGTATGGTAGGTTTGGGTAGTATGAACGTAGTAGTTCATATAGGTTTACCACTGCTATATTCTTATTGGGATTTGTTTCTTTTAAATCAACAACTCCATTAATCCAAAGCTTTGATAGTAGTCTTAGTAGAAGACTCCTCTTCTCCTCCATCTCCAATGCTGCTTTATACTCTTCCCTAAAATATATCTGGGGCCAGTTTACATAGTGTGTTATCAGTTTAGATAAATACTCTCTATCCCTCTCGATAACCGGGCATTTAGTGCTTATACCATATTCTACAGATGCAAATACTATCTTCAAATCCCTACTAATCGTATACCTGATCTGTTTAGGGACGTAGGGATAGCTTCTACAAACCAGTGGTTTATAGATGCTGTGAATCCTACATAGATTATCTTTGTCAAGGAATATACATTTATTATCTACGAGCTCCATCGCATAGCTGAGGGCTATTCCAACACCCCTAATACTGTCATATAGTATATATCCATACCTAGACCTATATGGTAGATCGAGTTTCTCAGCTATTATTCTAAGAATAGTGTCTTCGAAGGGTAGGAGGGATATGGGGGACATCCTGCAACATATACCACATAGTATGCATTTAAACCTACGCATATACAATTATTGCCACACCATCGGGTTTATGCTGTAGCATAGTATCCTGGAAGCTTCTCCCTTAACAACATCCTTACACGATTGACTCCATCAATCCTCTCAATGATCTCCGCAACTGGGGGTGGTACAAGCTTCTTCCACTCGGGACTTCCCTCAGCCATTAATCTACGGATCACAGTCCCCCTATGATTACCCCTCTCAACGATTGGTGGTTGGAGAACGTGATATCCCTCCTCGGCGAATAGTCTCTGAATGATTGGGTTTAGGGTTACAACGTATTTGAATGGTGGGCTGTATAGTTTAACGTAGTGGACTGCTACACGGCTAACCTCCATGGTTGGTAGGGTCACCGTTATTAGTTTGTCTAGTGGCAGATCACTCCACTTAACGGTTTCACGGATCATCAATATCCTCTCCCCCGCTGTGAATGGGTTTTCCGGGGTATGGCTCTGACTAGCCATACCAACCACAATTATAACCTCACCACATTTCTCGAAGCAGTGTTTTATAGCGTTTAGATGACCGTAGTGTAGGGGTTGGAACCGGGCGATCATCATACATCGATCAATATCGGTGGGCAACCATTATCCCTCAATCTAATCGTTAAGGCTATTTACTTATTTTTATATGCGAGCTAATATTTACTATTCTTAAAGGAAGCATCCGGGGTACTGCCAGATTGTTATCCGGTTTATCATCTATAAGTAGAGTTAATGAAGGTTTAGCGCTGATAATAGCTTCTCTAGTCATAGCTCTAGTATTCGGCTCTGGAGAGTTGCTATCTGGTAGAATACTCCCATTCTTAATAATAGCTTTAGCAGCTGTAATAGCCGTAATACCACATGAACTAATGCATCGCTGGAGTGCTCGTAGAATGTATTGTGGTAGTAGATACGTATTAGATCCTATGGGTCTCCTACTAACACTGCTTACGGCAATACCATTTATACCCTTCAAGATCATAATGCCGGGCTTCGTCCTAATAAGCTGCCCACCCTACGATCCCCACACGTATAAGAGGATTGAAGGTGTTACAAGCTTCTCGGGCCCCGTAACGAATATATTGATATCCGTATTCTCATTCATACTGATCAGGCCACTAATCTCGATCTACCCCTCACCACTACTCCTAAGCTTCCTATATATAAACTATGGATTGAATGCTTGGGTAGCCTTCTTCAACCTACTACCAATACCACCCCTCGATGGTTCAAAGATTATTAGGTGGAAACCCCTCCTATGGGCTGGGGGCATAGTCTTATCCCTCGCATTGTTCATAGCATATAGTTTTGGAGTCATCTTATAACCTCTTCAATTATATTATGGGGTGTTCTATGAGTATAGTTGATTATAGGAGGAGGCTTATCGAGAAGCCCTTCTTTGCAATACTCCTCCTAGTATTATTCCTCCTAGTATCGATCCTCCTACCTAGGATAATTAATCCAGGTATTGGTGGGAGGATTAATATTGAGTATGTAGTTGTAGATGTAAGCTATGGATGGGTTAATAATACGTGTTTGAATATAACAATCAACTCTACGAGAAAAATCTTTATAGACAAACTTATTATTGGTGGGGAGGAGCTTCCAATAGGGAAAGAGATAGATAATGAAAGTTATAGGGCACACGTTTGCCTGGGATATGGATTGAATAAAACGGTTTATGGGAAGATATATTATAGGGTTGGGGACCATACAAGATATAAGCTCTTCCTCGTAAAGCCACCAGCTAAATAACTATTTCTTCCTCTCCGCCTCCACCCTCCTCAACGGATTTGATCAATGCAACCTCTCTAGCAATCTTTGATAGCTTATGGAACCTATACGCTATCAATATGTATGCTAATAACATTATTATAAAGGATAAAACCGACACGATCAATAATGGTAGCATCGCTGAGAGCATACGTATAGCCATAGTTGCTGGATCGGATATCACACCATTTACCAGATCATTCCTAAAATCCCTAAGCATAGGGATCGTTGCAAATATAGCAGCTGGCTCTGAGAGCTGGACTATGCCGAATATTACTAGTAATACTATAATGTATCGGGGCATAGCATTACCTATATACCTACGAATATTATTCAAAGCTCCACTCTCAAGTAGTAGTCCAATACCGATTATTATTGGGGGTAATAAGGAATACCACCGGGTTAGTTGTTCGATCATCTCATTGATATATTTAACATAAACTGCCACAGTCGAGGTTTGCCCCTGGGCTGAGGGGGTTGATAGTAGGGGTATTAGTAATCCATAGTATATATTAATTATGATTCCTACAAGTATTATTATTGATCCTATGCTTCCAACCATGATCATTTTATCCCTAATCCATTTGCTTCCAAGCCTTAGATATCCTATAGCTGTAAGTCCTACACCTATAATGTTCGCTACTGGTATGATCCTGAGGATATATCCTATAACGAATAATTTACCTATTCCCTCTGGATATTTCTTCAAGTATTCTTCTGACATCCTC
This sequence comes from Desulfurococcales archaeon, assembly GCA_027028545.1. Taxonomy (GTDB): domain Archaea; phylum Thermoproteota; class Thermoprotei_A; order Sulfolobales; family Desulfurococcaceae; genus JALVIT01. Next base: position 6,373 of record JALVIT010000059.1, on the reverse strand, counting down.
CCCTCCCCTTAACAGTTTTTCTAATACTCTAATTATTTCTCTAACCCTCTCATATAAATAGTGATTTATGCATTGTCGTATCAACTCGTCTCTACGCATATAGTAGTCTTCATCGCTTAGCCTACCCTCTCGAAACAGTCTATCTATTTTGAGGGTGCAATCTCTACTAATATCAAGATCCTTGGGCTTCATCAAATATATATGGGGGTATCTTGGATCTGCATATGTTATCCTAACATATTTATTCAAACCATACTTCTTAAGCACAGACATGATCCTCCCATGCTCTCCGGCTTCATATATGAAGCAGTTGAAGTGTTTGAACCCCTTAAGGATCCTCTCAATGATCTCCCTCTCTTCGTCGGTGAGTTCAACCATTATCCCTTCTACCTCCACCTCTTCACCGGTATTTTTAGTTGTTCGAAGAATATTTTCAGTAGCCATTCATATATTTCTGAACCAGTGCTTCTCCTAACTTCTCCATCGATGTATTTAGCCTTATAGACTAGCTCCCCCTTATAATTATATATTCTGACCTCACCCTTAACCTTTCCAAGGAAGTTTTTCACAAATCTAGCATCGATTAGATAGTCTCCATGATCCATCTTGACTACGTATTTCTTAGCACTACCCCTTCTATATGTTTTCGAAGCCTCATAGACCCCCGCGATCCTGTCCCTGGCTTTTGATATTGGTATGAGACCCTTATCCTTGATGTAGAGTAGTATTATCCTCCTTAGAATGTGTTTACCGCTCCTACTCTTCGAGTACTCCTCGACAGCTTCTAATACGTAGCTCATCCCTCCTCCTCCACATACAATATATTGTTCTCTACTAGCCTATATCTTGGCTTCACAGCTTCAACCACTAAGACTATGGGTGATGGAGCTATCTGTCTTGAAATCCTCACTTCGCGGGCATGTATAACAACTTGTTTAATCCCCTTATACTCATCCTCCCTCTCAAGCCTGCCTTCATCGTTGTATGTTTTCACTAGTGCATCGTATTCTTCCGGTTTATATTTTAAGCTAATTACTATCTTAGCCAAACCATATACACCCATATCCCATCGAATCCCCTATGATTATTTATATAGGGTACACTTTTTATTTCAATCCAATATTATACTGGGTATAGGATTTCCCCATCTAAACCATGTGTTTCTGGGGTGTATGTGTAGTATGCGTGTATTTGATGGTGAATGGATAAACTACATACACTGCATCCTATGGAGGCTTAAAAGCATAGATGAATGGGTTTTCCATAGGGTGATCTACGAGCTTAGCAGGGAAGATGTTATACCGGTTAATGGGTGGAAATGGTTTAATGAATGGCCCCGTAGCAATGAAATAGATGCATTGATTGGTTTCCTGAAACTCATTGGGGTTGTTGATGTCGAGGATAGTGTTATTAAAGCCGTTAAACCACCGGTTGTGGAATGTAGTAGGCTGAACATAGACTTTGAAAAGATCACTATGATCGCTGAGAGGTTTAAGCAGTTATCTTCCGTTTCTCGAACTCACGGCTAGATGCATATTTTGATAGTTCAGACATTATTTTTCTATATGCTTCATCGCTTAATCCAAGTCTAGAATCAATATATTTCTTAAGCTTATCGGTGACCTGTGCTTCATACTCTAACCTGTGTAGTCCACGCCGTATATATATCCTGAATATCACCTGTAGCGGTATACCCTCCTCGATCAAGTATACGTCTCTATCCTTTACAACCCGTTTACCCTTACGTTTACCCATGAATAGTGTCAGCATGGATGCTGATGATCCGGAGCCCATATATATCATGCTCTGGGGGACTGGGGATATGGTTAATATGTCAACCCATATATCCTCTTCATCAACCCCCTTACTACGTAGCAGATCATGCATCGTCTCTTTGATCTCCTTTCTTAGTTGTTCCTTGAAGCTCTTATTGAATAGGATCATTAGTATCCATTTGAGAGCATCCGGACCCTTACTACCGGATAATATGTATTCCCTCCCAACCCTCTTCCATTCAGGCTTCCTTTCGATCAATAGTTTCCTTGTTAGATAGTTTATCCTACCACTACCCTTCAAAGCCTTATCGATCATTAAAGCATACATCTTAGCATCCGTCAACTCTAGGTATGGGTATGGATCGCCTTCAGCGACTTTAACTACTGCCTCCGATAAACCCGCTTCATCGTCCAGTAGCCATAGGATCTCCTTCAATAGTTTATCGAATGCTCTATTAACGCTGTGGAAATATACGTGTTCATACATGTTAGCCTTAGCGTATAGGTATGCTCGGAACTCTCCCCACGTGTTCCTGTCTAGGAGTAGTAGTGGTCTGTTGTCTTCGAAGTATGGATATGTGTTCCTATATAGTCTCTTATACGCTATGTATCCATACTCGTTTGTTCCGGTGTAGTAGCTATCCCTTCTTAGGAAGTCTAGTATATCCGCCGGGTATAGGCTGTCCTTTACAAGCCATCTCATGATCTGTATTATTGGTTCTCGAGGCTCCTCATGTCCGAGGATTTTTAGGAGGACCTCGTATAGGTTGTCTAGTCCATACTCGCTCTCAAATTCGGTGATCATTTCTTCTAGTAGGTATTTGACTAGTAGAACACCTATCTTTTCATGGTTTCCAACTTCTTCCGGGAGCTTTCTTTTACCGCTCCACATGAATGCTTCTTCGAAGGCGTGTCCGAAGCATGCGTGTCCTGCATCGTGTAGTAGTCCTGCCAGTCTTACAGCTTGTATTAACGTGTCCGGCTTATAGCCTTCTAGAGCTCCCTCGCCGTAGTATTCTAGTATTTTTGATAGCATGTCTTCAGCCATCCTACCTGCTAGATGCATTACTCCGATTGAGTGTTGGAATCTGGTATGGACTGCTCCAGGATATACTAGATGGGCTGTTTGTAGTTGCATGATGTATCTGAGTCTTTGTATTATTATATTGTTTATGATCTTCTCCTCAATCTCCTTGTTAAAATATACGTAGTCGTATATTGGGTCGCTGATCTCCTTCCACGAGAACTTACTCTGATAATACTCCGAAACCCTACGATCACTCATCAATATGTGGTCACCGTAAACCCCTTTTATCGTTTCATGTAGAGTTAAATTTATATTATCATTTAAATACTTGATCATAACCATGTCTGGGTAATACTATTTAAATATCACGGTTATATCTATTTCCCGGTAGAATGTGAATTGATACATAGAACTATTACTCCCTATAGGGTTCCCGGTAAGAGTATTTAAAAAAGGTTTAAGTATGAATGTTTTTATTTGTGCTTACTTCTTTTTCTTCCTACGCTTCCTAGCCTTCTTAGCTGGTTTTGCAACCTTGGCGAATTCCTTAGCAACCCATCCCTCATCGGTTCTAACAACTAATCCTGCCTTCTTCAAGTCTTGTAGTCTTCCACGTATTGTGTTGTAGTTTAATCCTGTAGCCTTCTGGATCTCTTTCGGCGTCATAGGCTTCTTAGCCTTCTTCAGTGTTTCCAATACGATCTCTTTAGCCGTTTTACCCTTCTTCGCGGGCATTTTTGGTCACCTATTTGCTCTCTATATAGATCTGATCCGGTTAGGGTTATTAAACTTGATCCAGAAACCCATATAGTGTTCATCGGATAGCTAACATATTTATTGGGGTAGGGGTTATGGGTATCTCTAGGAGTGGGGGATGAGGGGTAAGATCCCGTGTTTTCCTTCATCATATTTAGACTGTTGCGCAGACGTCGATTAAAGTTTTTGACTCGTAGCCGTGTATTCTTTGTAGCTTTATTCTTCACATCTATGTGGATCGTTAATGCATTATTCTTCTATTATAGTGAACACGTTGTTGCTGGTAGGGGCAATGTTGACTTATGGACTAGCCTCTACTGGAGCCTTATAACAATGGCTACTATCGGGTATGGGGATGTTACACCTGTTAAGGGTTTGGGATGGATCGTTGCGGGATTTGCAGCTATTATGGGTATTGTAGCATATACTTTGACCGTATCAGTTATAGCCGACTGGTTTCTATCAAAGAGTATTAGGAGGAGTCTAGGCATGGCGCCTCTAAAGAATAAAAAGATACTTGTAATTGGTGGTACCGATACGTGTAGAGAAATAATTGATGAACTCATACTTAATGGATATGGTGACGATATTGGATGGATTTCACCTAAACAGCCGCGGGGAGTTATTGATATAGAATACCTAGTAGGCGATCCTAGTAGTGAGAATACACTCGTTAAAGCAGGTATTAGGGATGCCGAGCATGCCTATCTATGCTTAGGCGATGATAGTAAGACTCTACACGTAGCATTACTAGTTAAGCATCTTAACCCAAGGATAAACATCTATGCAGTAGTGCTGAGCTCTGAAACAGAAGAGTTGCTGAGGGAGGCTGGTGTAAAACACGCTATATCTACACGTATACTTGGTAGAACAATTGCATCAGCACTCTTCGAACCACTAGTACTCGATTTGTTGAGTGATATAGTATCCACTAGAGGATTAACCGATCTAGTAGAATATAAAGCGGGTAAAAATACTACCGTTGAGAAATTAGAAGAAGAGCTTAACTCCAGAGATAAATGTTATAAGTACCGTGTATTAATGATTGCTAGAAATAATGAAAAAATACTTCTTCCAGAAAAGGATACGAGTATTGTAAAAAATGATAGAGTGGTATTGCTTAAAGCGTATCAATGTAAAAGCTAGAATATCTCCGGCACTTCCTCTATACTTTCAGGTTCCTCAGTTGTTTCTTCCATATATTCTATTCCCAATGCCCTTCTAAATGTTCTACGGATAATGTATATTAGTGCTCCGACTACTACAGCAAATACGGCGATTATTAATAGATAAGCTATGTCAAATATACCTGAACTACCAGCCGTTGATATCGATAAATCCTCGTCAAGTGTAAACCATAGGATAACTGTTTTCTCCCCACCTGGCTCTACACTAACTGCTTTTACCTTATTTAATGGTCCACGGGCATTACTCAAAACATTATACGGGGCTAGCTGCATCCTCCTATCGATTATCAATACATATCCTGGTTTATCACCTACATTCTTTATTTTTAACTCATCATCATTTTTTGAACCCATTATAGTGATCTTTGAACCCGGCAATCCTCCGCATAGAATATATGCTTTACTAGTTTTTACTACTAATGATGGAGGGTTCTTTGGTAGATTTGAATCCTCCATTTTAAATATATATGTTAAGGAACCCTGGAATCTACCTATTAAATTTACGGTTACTATAATTTTAACCGGTATTAGGAATGACTGATCAAGATATAGTTCTCCACTACCATGGCCTTTAAGTTCCATAGAATTAGTATTTAGTTCCATATACATGTTCTCTAGTTTGAATATGTATACTGGATAACCTTTATATGTACCATATCCGTCAAACACTATATAGTACTCCATGGTTTTGAACGCAGCATTACTACTAGCATTATACATTATCGATGAGAAAAACGTGTTAAAGTATTCGTCTAGATCCTTAGTAAATGTTCTATATGCTTCTATATCTGTTGATGGATATGTATACGTTTTATCATCACTCCTTATAATTACTTTACCTGCCTCGATAGATAATGATTCGCGTACTTTATCCTCATAGATCCATAGAGTAGCACTTGCAGTACCCTCAATCTTCACAAATCCCTTTCTACCCCTAATCGGGTCATATACATTTATAATCATACTAGTTTGGTAGGTTAAATTGATAATTGATGTATCATTATTAGATGATGTAGCTTTGGGAATAGATATAGTAGGTGTTAGGATTAATACCGTTAATAGTAAAACAACTAACCTATGGATCATATCGGATCATCTCGGTATGGCTTTATTCTATGACTAGGTTTATTGAATTGGTTCATTTAGTGGTCCAGCTTCTCTCCGCGTTATTGTTTGTGCTTTCGCCCTTGACAGTATATGGTGTATTATCCATATTATTGCTCCAGTTAGAGCTAGAACTATTCCTAACAGCAGTATCGGGGTCCACTCTATTCCTCCAGAAACGTTTTCGGTTGTTATCGATACATCCCTGTTTAATGTGAAGCCTAGATTTACAGTTTTCTTCTCACCGGGTTTAACACCTACTATTACATAGTTCCCTACAGTATTTTGACCAATTATAATAGGGTTGGCGTGCATAGTTGGACTTGAAGTAGTTGTTTGAGATTGGGTCTTCTCAATAATCATTACATATCCGGGCTCACTACCCTTATTCTCAACCACCAGTATGTTTGAACCCGCTGAGCCGCTGACAGTGATCTGAGCTCCTCTCGACCCTCCGGCTATAATTATTGCTTGATCGGTCTCCTCAACCCCCGATACAGCTGTTGTCGGTAGATTATTATCTC
>JALVIT010000058.1 GCA_027028545.1 Desulfurococcales archaeon | reverse complement strand
TCAACGGGTTTAATTTCAGTTTTATTTGTTTTCTACTGTGGTTATTGTATTGTAGTGGTTGTTTAAAAATTTTATGTTAATCTAGATTCTAGCTCCCAACGATCCATATCCTTCATCGAGAACCCCTTGGTTCGGTTGGTATAGATCACATTTACAGAGTATAAAAGTTGTTAACAGTATTATTAGGGTGGTGGGATGGTGCGGCGGCCGGGATTTGAACCCGGGATCTCCGGCTTTCCGCGGCCTAGTTGTTTTGGGCTTGGAGGGCCGGCGTCCTAGTCCAGGCTAGACGACCGCCGCTTTTCTGTTATTTTATAGTGGTTGGTAAGGTTTTATAGGTTTTTCTACGTGTATTTATTCATTGGATGTGATGATAAGAGGGTCTCTTGAGCCTTTCTATGGGCTGTGATGAGAGCCGGAAAATCTGATCTGTTTTTGGGTTAGAGTTTTCCTCCCAGTCTTAGGATCGCCTTCGTTGCTTCCTCTAGGTCTTTATATGTGTCTACAGCCTTCCAGAATATATCTACGTATTTCACAGCTCCAAGTACTCCATCTTTAGCCATTGCTGGGAATGCCGTCCTCTCTAAGTCACCTTTTTCCGGGAAATATTTTAGTGCTTCTGGCTTCATAGCGTATATTCCAGCATTTATCCAGTAGTCCTCGATCCTGGGCTTCTCGATGAACCCCGTAACCCTGTAATCCTCTTTGATCTCTAGGACTCCATAGGGGCTTGGTAGGGGTATTGTAGCTATTGCCGCCACCAGTTCCGGATGATTGTCGAGTAGGTCTAGTAGTAGTGTGGGGTTTAGATTAGTTATTATATCACCATTCAATACTAGGAATCGATCAGTCTTACTAAGTATGTGTTCAGCATTCTTAATAGCACCACCAGTCCCCAGTGGTTCATCCTCAACAACATATGTGACTTTAACACCAAGTCTACCGCCACTACCAATATGCTCAATGATCTTCTCCTTCCTATAACCAACCAACAATACAAACTCGTTGAAACCATACTGCTTCAACCACTCAATCTGCCACTCCAATATAGGCTTCTCAGCAACACTAACAAGGGGTTTAGGAATCTCCTCAGTATATGGACGAAGCCTCTTACCAAACCCACCAGCCAAGATCACAGCCATCACGACCAATCTCACCCCCAATACAACACTTGTTATCAATAATTATGAATACCATACGAAAAATATAAAGCTAATAAACCTCAAAAACAATACTAATAGAACGATGCCGCCGTAGCTCAGCCCGGGAGAGCGCCCGAGGACACCCACACCGGGATATGATCTATATTTTCAACATATTTACTGGATGAAGGTTTCCCGGTGTCTGGGGTGCTCCGGCGAAGCTGAAGACCGGGTTGTCCGGGGTTCAAATCCCCGCGGCGGCATTCCCCGCTTATATCCTCCTACTTAATAAATAACTTATCAATGCTATAGATAGTATTGTTGAGCCATCATCACCTATAGCTACTACAAGCCATAATGGTATTAGCCCTGCTAAGCCAGTGATCATTGCTCCGAGTTTAACTATTGAAACAGCGATTATTGATAAATATATCGTGTTCATATATCTCCTGGCAAACCCTATGAGTCTCGATAAACCCCCTATACCTTTAATTAATACCGCATCACCTATATTTGAGACAACCCTAAGACTACCAATAGCTATTCCAACATCTGCTTCAGCTATTGCTTCAACATCATTAATACCATCGCCTACGAAACCTATCGATCCATATTTCTCCCTGATCCTAGCCGCAAGCCTCCTCTTATCATCGGGTAGTAGTTCTCCATAGTATTCATCTATGCCTAGTAGGGATGCAATCCTTTTAACCCTCTCCCTCCTATCACCACTAGCTATTACTAGGTGTAAACCCATATTCTTCAGGTCATTAACTACGTTCTTCACATCCTCAGTCAATTTATCCTCCAAACAGATCACGCCAGCATATCTATCATTTATAGCAACATGAACCTCCGTAAATCCCTCACCACAATCAATAATCTCTCCAACAATATTTTTCTCAGCCATTAGAGTGGATGAACCTATTAAAACCCTCACACCATCAACCCATGCCTCAACACCCCTGCCCGGATACTCAACGGCTCTACTTGGAAACAACCTGCTATACCTCGATAATATCCTAGATACGGGATGATCGCTGGCCTTGGCAGCCCCTCCAGCATATTCTAAGAGTACCTTGCCATCAGTATCAATTGTTTTAACATCAACAATATCCATCTCTCCAAACGTTATAGTCCCTGTTTTATCGAGGATTAATGATTTAAGCCTACTAGCCCTCTCCAAAACAACACCACCACGAACAACTATCGACCTCCTGCTAAGCAGGGTTATCGATAAAGCTGTAGCTGTGCTAGTCGATAATATGAATGCACTCGGACAACCGGCTAAGAGTATGGATAATCCACGATATGGTCCTAGGTTTAACGATGCCAGGGCAAAGAATAGTAGAACTATTAAGGTGTATGGCTGTGAGAACCTCTCGAGGAATTTCTCAATCGACGCCTTCCTCCTAAGAGCCTTCTCAGCCTCTCTAACTAGTAGTTGTAGTAGTGATTCACCAGGTTTCTTTAAAGCTTCAACTATGACCATCTGATCCTTATTTACATATCCACTATATACAACCTCACCCTCACGAATCACCACCGGTAGTGATTCACCGGTTACATATGATGTATCGAAGGATGAATAGCCTTCAACAACCACTCCATCAACCGGGACTATGTTTCCGGGTTTAACTAGTATTAGATCGCCTACCTCAACTTCACCAAGCTTTTTCTCGACTATCCCCCTACTGGTTTTAACCTCGACGCTTGAAGGTATTATCTCCCTAATATCCGATAGTTTCCTCTTAGCACGTATCTCCGAGTACTCCTCTATGAGCTCGGATAATGCGTATAGTGCGAATATCAGGAAGCCCTCCTTATAGGCGTGGAGATACCATGTTACTAGACCCGCAACACCCATTAATAGATCTACAGATATTCTACGCTTCCTAACTAATACGTATACCATTCTGGATAGTATTACTACAGAGATAGCTAGAAGCAACTGATCTAGTATGTGATGATGTATACCAGCGATACTAATGAATAGTATTGCTATGCTTATAGCACCTACTGATAACCAAAAATAAATCCTCCCTTCCATAACCATTAAACACCATTATAACTATGATTAGATCGTATTCAAGCTTCATGAAAACTTTAAACTATGGGTATTATTTTAACGTCGAAGCATTTATAGCTACTATCACAGTGCTGGCCGACATGAATAATGCTCCCAGTGCTGGTGGTAGTAGGAATCCTATGAAGTATAGTATCCCAGCCGCTGCAGGTATCGCAAACACGTTATAGTCTACAGCCCATAATAAGTTCTGTTTTATCTTCCTATAAGTCCTCATAGATATATCTATGGCTTCAACCACATCTCTAGGATCATTCTTTACAAGTATTATATCTGCAGATTCTATAGCTATATCGGTTCCAGCCCCGATCGCTATCCCTACGTCAGCCTCTATAAGTGCTGGAGCATCGTTGACTCCATCACCAACCATTGCAACGATCCTACCCTCCTCTCTAAGCTTATAAACGATCTCAGCCTTCTGATGGGGTAGGACTTCGGCAAAATACCTATCAATACCTAGTTCTTTGGCAACCCTCTTAGCAACGTTCTCTGCATCACCAGTTAGCATTACGACATCTATACCCCTACGCTTCAACTCCCTAATGGCTTCCATGGACTCCTCTCTGATCTCATCGTCTAGTATTATTGCTCCAGCAATATTATCCCCAGTTATAACATATACCACAGTATACCCCTCCTCAACATATTTCCTAGTCTCAACGGGTTCATCCCCCATATTCTCAACAACATATCTTGGAGAAGCTACTACGATCTTTAAGCCATCGACAACACCCTCAACACCAACACCGGGTATATTCCTGAAATCTGCAACGTCTCTAAGCTTTAAGCTGAGCTTACCAGCATAGCCAACTATAGCGTTGGCTAGGGGGTGACTACTGTGTTTCTCCACACTAGCAGCTAAGCTGACTAACTCCTCAACGTCTAAATCATTACTTATAGGCATAGTCTTAACAACTATTGGTCTTCCCCTAGTCAGTGTCCCGGTTTTATCCATAACAACCGTATCAACTCTATGAGCATATTCGAATACCGATCTATTCCTAATCAGTATACCCTTACTAGCAGTTATAGCTGTAGACCGCGATACAACTAGGGGTATAGCTAGTCCTAAGGCGTGGGGACATGTAATAACCATAACGGTTACAGCCCTCTCCAATGCGAAGAGAAGATCACCGATGTATAGAAGCCATATGATGAACGTCACAAAACCGACAGTTAAAGCTATTATGGTCAACCATTTAGCAACACGATTAGCTAGGTCTTGAAGCCTAGATTTACTGGTCTGTATCCTCTGTATGAGCTTAATGACTTGTGATAAATATGTCTCACCACCAACGGCTGTAGCCTCAACGATCAATGAACCATCGAGATTAACCGTGCCAGCAATAACTTTCGAGCCAATATTTTTATAGACGGGTTTAGATTCACCAGTTACAAGTGATTCATCAACAGTTGAACTACCATTAACAACCACACCATCTACAGGTATCTTCTCACCGGGCTTTACAAGGATCCGGTCACCCCTATTAACCTCAGATACATGTACATCAACAATCGATCCATCCCCACGTATCAGGTGGGCTTTACTAGGCATAGCCTTAACCAGTTTCTCGACAGCTTTAGAGGCTCCGAGGATGCTTTTCATCTCTATCCAGTGTCCTATGAGCATAACGTCTATAAGGGTTGCTAGCTCCCAGAAGAATGTTTTACCGGGTATGAGAAATACTACTAGTGAACTGTAAATATATGCTGTCGTTATAGCGACTCCGATAAGGGTCATCATACCCGGAAGCCTATTCTTAACTTCACGTATAAGTCCAGCTATGAATGGTTTACCACCATAGATGTATACTATAGATGACATGATCCATAAGAGTATGTTTCTACCTGGAAATACTATGGTGTATCCTAGTATTTCTTGTAGACTAGGTGAGAGTATGAGTATTGGTATTGTTAATATGGTTGAAACTATAAACCTCTTCCAATACTCAGCGATCATAGCTGCATGATCATGATGTCCATGTCCTCCATGTGTTTCATGCTTATGACTGGGTTTATACTTATGACTAGTATCTTTATGTAGATTATGCTTATGATTCAATACATTATCCCTCATAATAGGTTTTAGCTATAGGTGGAAGGACTCTTCCTCACTCTCGAATTTGTCCAGTTCCAACCTTATATCGGGGTCATTGATGGCTCTACCGAGCGCGTAGCGGAATGCTTCCAGTATAACGTATTCGACGAAGTGTTTTGTTATGCAGTAGGGGCATGGTTTCAGGCTTTTAGCGGTTTCCAATATGATGCCCCTATTCTCCCTCAGAAGTCTAAACACTAGATCCTTTAATTCACCGTATATATTGTCTATAACGGGTTTAAGCTTAACCTCTATATCCGGTGGAACCTCTACCGGATAAACCTTTTTACGGGCAGCGTAGTATTTTAGAACCCCCCCTCTAACCTCCTCGGTAGCCACCAATTCTATTAATCCTGCATCCTTGAGGACTTGTATATGGTATCTTATAGTGTTTATATTCTTATAGATCCCCCTCCTTTTAAGCTCCTCAGCTATCTCGTGAACGCTCATAGGCTTCCTAGTTAGTAGTTCAAGTATTAGCACTCTCATTTCGTCAGATAATGCTTTAACTTCATTCATCCTAACAACTATGGGTATTTTCTCCATATTCATCAGCCAGTTCAAACTATTAGAACAACTACTAATATATTTTTCTTACCCCTCAAATAATAATTGTTGAGGTAAAAATAGGTAATATTATATTCATCTTCTCCTTCTACTCACTAATAGATAAGCGATCACTGCTAAGAGTATTATTATAATCACTATTAATACCGGATTTAGATCGAATGGTATATTTGTGGTAGTCGATATATTATTAGAGATTGTGTTTATAATTGTAGATGTATTATTAAGGTATATTGTTTTCGTAGTCGTTTCCGTCGATGTAGCTGTATGAGTTATAGTTTCCGTTGTTGTCACCGTTTCAGTGGTTGCCGATTGACCTATATGTTCTCCCCTTATACGATATATCTTTAGATGATTATTCGGAAAGCCGGTATATACGGCTATATGTGTGAATGAAGGGTCAATTGCTAAACCTCCTATAGGGTGCTCTAGGTCTGCGTATATGAATGTATGGTTATAGTTATCTGGGTCAACCAGTAGGAAACCCTTATTGAAGGCTGTAGCTATAATACCATGACGTGACCAGCGTATTTTACCGTTAAATTTAGCGTCTATTGAGATATTTGTCAGTATGTTCTTAGAGTTTAGATCTATTATGTGAAAGCTTGATCTATTCTTGAAAAAATTCCCTGCTGCAACGGCTATCCGATCAGAGTAGGGATCCTTAGCGATATCCATATATACATATATTATGGGGATGTTTAAGAGTTCATTTAACTTCATAAGCTCTTCTATATTACCATTACTGATATCTATTTTATACAATATTACACCATTGAACGGGGAGAATATATAACCTAGAATATAATTATTGTCTATGCCTATGAACTTCATGTGTTCTAGATCTAGATCTGTTGATATATTCTTCCACAATTGACCATTCTGATAGTTATATGCTAATACATAGAATCTCTCCTGGGAACCACTATCTTGTTTACCTATTGTGACAAAATAATCTCCAAACACTATGAGTTTTCCGCTCCAGCTAGTTAAGTTAATCTCAGTGAAGACTTTTAATCTGCCAGATCTTAGATCGTGTGCTGTAAATAATCCCTTTTCCTCACTGATTGTATCGTATCTATAAATTGTGTTTTCCTTTATGAACCACCATCTATAATAATATGCTAGATCAATAATCCTCCATGTCCCATTTAACCCATAATGTATTACCCGGTCCATATAATTCGGACTTATACCATATACGACTAGATTTCTATGGTTTAACCATACGAGGTCACGTATTTCATAGAACGATGATTCTTGTTTATATATTATTTGATAATTAGATAAATCATATACAATCAAACTACCCATATCCATTATAGCTAAGTATCTTTCATCATCCGATAGAGCTGTATATATATGGCGCCATGGTGCACGATATAGCGTTTTCGATTCATCGAGGTTACTTAGTCTGTAGAGGATTACTTCACTATTCTTGTTCCTAATTAATACATGGTATCTACTACTAATATGGAAACTACCAGAAGTTGGTAGGTAGAATTCATGTATTTCTCTCCCACTTACTAAGTCGAGTATGAATAGTTTCTCACTAGTTTTATTCCATATACCTACGAGCTTGTAATAGGGGTCTATATCTAGATAAGTCCATCCTGAGACTATTGGTAGATATCCATAATTTAGGGTAGTTAGATCGATGAATCCCAGATATGTTCTTGTAACGGTATGTATTGTGAAGAATACGTAATTACTTCTTATTAAGAAGGGTCTAAATCCTCCGGTGAATCCTCCGGTGAGACTACGGATATCTATAGTTTTGATTATATCTCCGTTAAATACGTTAATTACCTGTATATGGCTTTGATTTTCAGCTATTAAGTACCCCCTACTATATAATATTGTAGTAATCCACCGTATATACCCATCTTTCTCCCAGAAGATCTCATTATTATCGATATCTAGTAATAATATGCTACTATTCTCCATGCTAGCGGTCTTTACTAGAACCAATATGTGTTTTCCATCGAGAACTATAAGCTTATGCGGAAAGTAATAGAAATGTTCGATTAAAGGGTAATATCGTCTCTCACCAGTCGATATATTTACAAGGTATATATATCTTGTTGAGAGATCATAGCTACCATAGACATCGCCAGAATACCATTTGATATATATAGGATCACTAAAATATTGCTCTCTTACCAGTTTTGCATGTGATAGATAGTTCTTATCCGTGTGGTTAGTATATGTGGAGGAGGGTACTGTCAATGTGGTTAGTGCAATTAGGAGGAGGAATAGTAGTGATGCATACGGTTTCAATAAATACCACCATATGGATGCATAGTATAGAGTGTGGAGATGTAAATTATTAGAAATTAATGTATGTCTCATACGTATTAGCTTTTCATGTAATAATGGTCTATTCTATGTTATGTAAAAAAGTAGTTTAAACTTATCCCCTTTTAGCCATAAGTATATATGCTAGCATTATTATTGCAACGGCTGATACAGCACCTATTATACCCGCTAATGTGTAATCGGTCTCCGTTTTAACATTTACAATTGTTTTATTCTCAGTTATCGTTTCAGTATTTGTATAAGTTGTTGTCTCAGCGCCAATAATAGTTATCGTTCTATGTATAATCTCACTATTCCCAAATAGGTCCTTAGCTATTATGGTTATATTATGTAGACCTGGAGATATATCTATATTCTTCAAACCCACAGGCTCCTCGGATAGTAGCTTATTATCGAGATATACTCTAGCATCGCTTATACCCGACTCATCATATATTGACCAGTTTATTATCACCTTATTCGTTCCCGACACAACGATTAAGTTTATGATCGGAGGTGTAGTATCCGTTTCGATATAGACCGGTATAGTTGTGTATGTCTTTGCCTTTTCATCATATATTGTCAACATGTATAGTTTATTGGAAGGGTCGAGTGATATGTGCGATGTGCTTAGGTTTTCGGGAGTATATTTTGCTTCGTAAATAGTTTTTCCAGTTGTTGTTTTAACGATTAATAATATGTTTCCACTAGTCCATTCTAGATCTAATAATAGATCTACTCCGTCAGTAGTATTCGGTGTGGTTAATGTTATTACCCCATTAGATGATTTAATATGTATATTCCCGGTTGATTTAATCGATCCCGCTATCCTCAATGCTAGTTCCCCGGTTTGTGTATTATTTATATTTAACAATATAGTTATACTCCCCACATGTCCCAGCCTATCCTCGGATTTAATGGCTAGTATGTGTTGCCCATTCGACAGCTGGGTTGTATCGATCTCGTATTTAATCTTATCCTTACTGCTTGAATAGATAGTGGTTCCATCGATGTCTATTGTTGTCTCCGTCGATGATAGGTCTATGATATGTATTACGAACTCTACGGTTCCTGAGACACTTGTATTGTTGAGATCAGGGTTTATATCGATTATTGGTGGTGTTGTGTCGATCGTGAAGGGTATTTCGAGTGTTGCCGAGTTATTTGCTTCGTCGAATATGTTAAGTGTTAATACATGCTCTCCATCATTATACATCGACGGATCTATTGTTTCTGTGAAATGTTTCGAGTATCCATTATAGAGTGTGTCATCATCAATGCTTAGCTCCGAATACGTATTAGTTAGATCGTTTATTTCGACTACGATATTTCTCGGAGAGTCTATGTATTCATATGGTTTTATTCCCTGGAGAAGCACTGTAGGGCTTTGTGTATCACGTATAACTATGATCTCTTCTGTAGATGTATATCCTGCTACATCATATGTTTTCATGACTAGTTTATGCTCGCCCTCACCCAGTATCGATAGATCTATTGATGACGAATAATTATATGTCATTAATCCGTATATGCTATTATTAGCTATCATTTCTCCGTCAAGATATAGTTCTAGACTCGAAAGCATCGTGTTATCCTTAATATAGAACCAGAAGTTGAATATCCCGCTTGAACCAACATATAATCCCGTGCTTTGTGTTATTGTTGGAGGGGTTTCATCTATTGTAAAGTTTAAAGATTTATAGGATGTATGACCGGGTGTATCAACTGCATTTATAGATATACTGTGGGGTCCCTCGCTGAGATCTAGTTCTGAGGGTGTTAGGATTAGATGTAGTGTATCATTGTGAGATCCGTTATAGATTAACATATTGTCGATATATATTTCTGCGATGAAACCTGTTAAATCCGATACTTCGATCGTTATTCTATCCAGCGGGTTCATAACATCTCTAATACCATTGATCTGTATTATCGGTAGTTCTCTATCTATCGTTAACGGATATGTCTTCGTTATATTCCCTACAGGTGATACACCAATAATCTCTAATATGTAGTCTCCATCCTTAATCCCCGATAGATCGTTATTGCTGAAGTTTAGTGTGAACTCTTCTTCCTCGTCATCCTCCGTTAGGACAAATACAATAACGGCATCTCTATATGTTGTCGGCTCCACTATCTTACCAATTATCATTGAAAGGAAGTGTGCTGAACCAGTTATAGTGAATGATCCTGAAACTATTGTTGGGATTGATGAAATATTTAACTCCGTATATCTGCTACAGAATGGTGTTGGATATAAGCCTCCGGTTATGATTGTTGGATACATGTCGTCATCGTATCTAGCTACAAGATATATTATTATCTCACCATCCGCAACAGCAGATGTAATAGGTACATCGATAGAGTATTCTCCCCCTGATAATTCTCCCATACCTATGAACTCATGGGTGCTCGCATCGTATAGTATGTATTTAACATGTTCCGGATACGTGTCAAATTCCAGGTAGATCGATACCCTATCAGGGAAGGGTACGCCGTGGCATATTGATTCAAGCCTCGGATATATGGGCTCCGTATGATCAACTACCTCCTCAAGCCATGTATCGTTTGAATCATAGTCTGGGAATGGTTCGAAGACTGCCTCAGAACCCTCTATCAGCCCCGAAACATATCTAGGTCCTTGACTGATCCATAGGTTTCCATGCTCTTCATACCAGTTTATAGCATTATTTACACGATTATGCCATTCATCGATCGTTAATAACCCGTTAGCATATTTATTCACCATGTTCAACCCGTCTATATCGTCCAGGGAATCTAGGGCTGAAGCCGCATCTGATGCTATAGTATTATTTACTAGGTCTAGTAGCGGTATACTATCAAATATAGATCTATAATATGTTAGAGCATAGGTTCCAGATGTGAATGCTAGATAGTCTGATACAGCATATATATGGGCTGGAAGCATTAGATTGTTGAGGAGATTGACAGCCTCCATGGCAATCCTATTCTTATCGAATCCATAATTGTCGACATATAGGGTTATCGTGTTATTCGTCAAATTCGCATATACCGCCCTTAAACCCTTGAAGATGCTTTGGAACCTCCGATAATACTCTATGTATTCCGTCGTATTCTTATCCGGGTTATATAATAGGTCTTGTGGATACGCTATTGATGCAAATACATCAGCCCACGTTATCTCCGTTCCATCATGCCACTTCCCCCCAATATATCTCTCGAGCGAAACCCTAACGGAGGCGTATGCTGACTCTCCAGAACCTATCTCTACCCATTCACTTGATACTGGATCCCATTTCAATGCATCGCCTGGTATATCTACACCTCCAATTTTAACCTCTTCTAGTATTCCGCGGAACCCCTCGGGTGTATAATGGTATGGTTGTGGATACATTATTGGGTCGAATGTTGTTAGAGCTAGTAGGTATCTATCCCTATAATCGTTTATTGTGTAGGGGTTCCATCCATCCCTGATCCTCGTGAGTCCATATGTTAATGAATCACTACCAGTTTTAGATGGGAGCCTCGTATTATATAGCCAGGCTATTGAGAGGGATGGTGATTCAATAAATACGTTGTCTATATCGTTTGAGTATGGTGCTTGAAGCCTCCGGGTGCACAGCCATAATCTAACGCTTTCTTCTATGCTTAGCTTTAAAGCCTCTCTATAATTATCTAGGTATTCATCATAGTTTGTATATTCCTCATTAACTATCTTAGCGGCTAGTTCATCTATGCTTCTATTTCTATAATTCCAATAGGATGATACACCCCAGCCGGGCATCATGTTGTAGTATGATGATGCGAAAAATGCTATAGACGTCCTACCGAGTATATCGATTCCTCCACCGCTCCATCCCTCGGTGTATAGATGCCATGCAAACTCCATTGGGTCGTGGAAGTATATTAGGCTGAGAGCGTCTGAAAACCCCATAAATAATGTTTCAACGTTGAAGCCTAGATATGTAAGCTGGTTCACAAGGTATAGTCCCGTCTGATATCTAGCGTAGTCGTCATTCCTTATCACGAATTTAACCATTATAGCTGATCCATAATATGTCCAATATCCTCCGGAGATCTCCGCGCCGACGCTTGATAATACATCGCTTATGATACTTAATGGATCGGTATCGTTGAAGAACCCCATACTAAATATTACATCAGCAACCTCGTAGAACATGGGGTTATTGTGTTTTAGGAATGTGTATTGTGGATCGGCATATCCTAGGAAGTAGGTGTTTACGACGTCTTCTCTATCTATGAGTAGGTTTAATGCAAATCTTATCCTCCTGAAGGCGAATGGATTTATACCATAGTATGGGTGTGCTCCAAATTCTGCATAGGTTGTTCCAGCTGTTTCGTTTGTCTCAATATATGTTATAGCTTCGGGCGGAACACCTTCTATAGATGCTATCTCATCCCTACTATATATTCCATCATATGTATGACGGTAGACTGGGGCTGGATTCAACAATATGTCCGCCATCTCGGTATCGATCTGTGCGAAAATGTTTTCATCGGGGTTTATAAGGGATGCATAATAGCCTTCAACACCCATAGGATAGGCGTCGATCTCGTGGGAGTTTATAGCTGTCGGAGCATCCACTGGTGAAACCTGTTTAACGATTAGCGTCTGTGTTAATGGAAAGATGCTATCGTTATCGAGACTGCTAGACCCACTATACCTCTTTAGGGGTTGGACGCCTACCGGATTTATAGGGGATATAGAGAGCATGGATAGGATTAGGAGGAAGACATATATGTATACTAGACCCTTCAACCTATGATACCACATTCCAATGATATACAATAACCCAGTTAGCCTCCAATATATAAAAACACACTGTATGAAAAATATATAAGGAAAATATTCTCACGCTATATAATTAACTCAATTAGTTCTAGGAGTCGATAATGGGAATAATTTGAGGAAATATTAATAACTATAACATGTTATTCCTAGTACACATTGACACTTTGCGAGCCGTGCTGAGTCTAGTTGTTGTTTGAGTATAGGCTGATATACTGCATTCGCTATCGTGGCTTTAAGTATAAAGTCTAAGATGATGAGAATCAGTGCTATAACTAGCATTGTCTTATATTGTTTATCGTTAAGACCTCTTAGACCCCTATTCTGGATTAGAACGATCATAGTTCTAGCTAGTACTGTTCCAAGGAAAACATAACCTATAACTCTTATGATCGCGTATATAGGCCACCCCATTAAGATAGTTATAGGTGAATAATTGCTAGCCCATATGAGCAATCCATAGTATGTATTCATATAGTTGAGAAGTATAGCACCCATAAATAAACCTGCCATACCAGCTGTTAAGAAGCTGACAAGGATAAATACTATTAACTCCTTGATCTTGGGGATTAGAAATAATGAAATATCACCTTCAGCGCCTTTACCAGTCACTAGCCAGATGAACATTTCATGGCTATAATTCCAGCCGTTAACCACGTTATGTATCAATACAAGATCACATCCGTGAAAGGCAAAAATGGATGAAACACTTACCACCATAATAATACTCCAAAACAATACTAATCCGGATGCTCTCCAGAGATTATTACGATAAACCTCCGGGATGAAGAAGTAGATTATTATAAGGGACTGGACAATTGGAAGAAATAATCCGCCGCCACTATAGAATAGTAGGAATGATACTATAGGCGTTAATACAAGTAATACAACAATCTCTACTAACAACCTATACTTACGATTAAGCCATCGAGATATTCTCGAGAGAGCCAATATTGGCATAGCCGACACCAAAAGATATTATACTAAATCATACTAACTAAATAAATGTCTCTCGATTACGGTATATAGGAATGAAGTAGATACTCCATATAATGTCCGAAACCGAAAAAGTCTATGCTTAATAATAGCTATAAAGGAGGCGATTAATACAGCCAAAACCTCGACCTCTAGGAGTAATAT
>JALVIT010000057.1 GCA_027028545.1 Desulfurococcales archaeon | reverse complement strand
AAGCTACAACTACTTGGAAGGATAAATAAGACCGGCGTCATAAAACCTAGATTCCCGGTATCATATAGGGATCTGGAGAAGATGCCCCACTGGCTTAGGAAATACCTACCAGCATATAATATAGGTATATTAATAGTGTCAACACCTAAGGGTGTGTTATCGCATAAGGAGGCGATCGAGAAGAAGACTGGGGGTGTACTCCTAGCCTTCGTATATTAGCATCAACCCCCTCTACGGAGGTGTATTTTATGGCTAAAACACCACATGTGGTTGAAACGGTTGAGATACCAGAGGGTGTGGATGTAGAGATAGATGGTATGAGGGTTAGGGTTTCAGGTCCTAAGGGTAGTTTGGAGAAGGATTTCTCACATATAAGGAACATTCTTCTTAGAAGGGAGGATAACAGGATAGTTGTTGAGACATATTTTGCTGATAGGAGGAGGAAAGCCCTAGTAGGAACACTAGCCAGCCATATAGAGAACATGATCCGAGGGGTTACCAAGGGTTATAGATACAAGCTAAAAATAATATACTCACACTTCCCGATCTCCGTAAAGATCGAGGAGGATAAGAAGATTGTAAGAATACAGAACTTCCTAGGAGAGAAGGCTGATAGGATAGCTAGGATCATTGGAGATGATGTAAAGGTTAGAGTTGAGGGTGAGGACGTAATCGTTGAGGGTATAGATATAGAACATGTGGGACAGACAGCTGCAAACATAGAGCTGGCAACAAAGATAAAGGATAAGGATAGAAGGGTTTTCGCTGATGGAATATATATCTACGACTGGGGTGAGGAGGAGTGAGTGGAGAGAAGGATCTAGGGAAACTACTCGAACTCAGAAAGAAGCTTAAATCGAAGAAGCCCGATTTCTATAGGCATCTATGGTGGAAGAAGCCGAAGTTCAAGAACGATCCGAAGTGGCGTAAACCTAAGGGATCGGATAATAAGATGAGGCTTAAGAGGAAGGGGTATCCACCGATAGTCGAGGTAGGATATCGATCGCCAAGGCTGGTGCGCGGATTACATCCTTCAGGGCTTAAACCGGTCGTAGTCCATAACCCGGATGAACTCGATAGACTCGATCCAGAGACTATGATCATATATATTGGTAGAACTGTTGGACTCCGTAAAAAGATCGAGATAATGAAGAAGGCTATTGAGAAAGGATTTAAAATAGCTAATCCCATAACCAGTGTAGAAACCGGTGAGTAGCGGTGACGGATCTAAGTCTTCAGAAGAGACTGGCTGCCGAGATACTCGGTGTTGGAGAGTCTAGGATATGGATAGATCCATCTAGGATAGATGAGGTAGTTGATGCTATAACTAGAAACGATGTTAAGAAGCTGATAAAGGACGGGGTTATCCAGGTTAAACCAGTCCATGTTAATAGTAGGGAGAGATGGAGGAAGAGACATGAGCAGAGGAAGAAGGGGCGTAGGAGGGGATATGGTAAGAGGAAGGGTAAGAAGACAGCGCGTAGGAGGCGTAAAGAGGAGTGGATGTATAGGATTAGGAAGATTAGGAGATTCCTAAGATATCTTAGGGATCATGGAGTCATTGATAGGAAGACATATAGGAGACTATACATGCTAGCTAAGGGAGGAACATTCCGTAGTCTAAACTCGTTGAAACACTATATGAGGGAGAAGGGGATAGTTAAGGAGATTAGGTGACCGCTATGGGGCGTGGACCAAGATATAAGGTACCTAGAAGGAGGAGGCGTGAAGGTAAGACAAACTATTATAAGAGATATAGAATGATACTATCGGGGCATCCGAGATTCGTAGTCCGTAAAACACTGAAATACATAATAGTCCAGATTGTTAAGGCGGCGCCGGAGGGTGATAAGGTTATAGCAGCCGCCCATTCACGAGAACTAGTTAAGAAGTATGGCTGGAAGGCTGGGACGGGTAATACTCCTGCAGCATATCTAACGGGTATGTTGGCTGCTCTAAGGGCTTTGAAGGCTGGCGTGAAATATGCTGTCCCCGATATAGGTCTCCATGAACCCAGGAGGGGTGCTAGGGTATTTGCAGCTATTAAGGCTGCAAATGATGTTGGCTTAAAGGTTCCCATGGGTGATGGAGTTGCTCCCTCTAAGGAGCGTATTAGGGGGGAGCATATAGCTTTATGGGCTAAAACCCTTAGGGAGACTAGCCCTGAACTATATGAGAGGTTATTCTCAAAATATATTTCATCCGGATTTGACCCGGTTATGCTTCCCCAGCATTTTGAATCCGTATATAAACAGATAATGGAGGAGTATAGAGGCGTAGTAGCTGAGGGGGGTGGTGAGTAGGTATGCCTATGAGCGCTATAGATAAGGAAGCATTGGAGACATGGGTTCCAAGGACTAGAGTTGGTAAGATGGTTGTCGAGGGTAAGATAACTAGTTTGAGGGAGATATTTGATAGAAACCTGCCATTACTAGAACCCGAGATAGTCGACTACCTACTACCGGATCTACAGTATGAGAGGCTTGGTATAGGTATTGTTCAGAAGGTTACAGATGCAGGGCGTAGGAGTAGGTTTAGAATAGTTGTAGTCGTCGGTAATGGTAATGGATTCGTAGGAGTAGGATCTGGTAAAGCTAGACAGTATCTAGAAGCCCTTAGGAAGGCTTTAAGGAATGCCAAGCTAAACATAACACCCATTAGACGTGGATGTGGAAGCTGGGAGTGTAGATGTGGAGAACCTCACAGTGTACCATTCACCGTTATGGGTAAGAGCGGTAGTGTGCGAGTAATAATTAAACCAGCACCACGTGGAACAGGTCTTGTAGCTGGAGACGTTGCTAAGACAATACTCAGAATGGCTGGTATAGAGGATGCATGGACACAAACATTTGGTGAGACAAGGACGACTCTAAACTTCGCTAAAGCAGTAGTGAATGCCCTCAGAAACACATACAAGTTCGTAACACCCGTCGACTGGTTGAAAGCCTAGGCTATAACATGGTGATCTGGGATGAAAAAGCTATACGCGATTATAAGGATTCGTGGAAGAATTGATGTATCACCAGATGTAGAGTATACACTAAAACTACTCAGACTACACAAGAAATTCCACTGCGTAATATATCCGGCTGATCAACCCGGTTTGAATGGGATGCTTCAAAAAGCTAATGGATGGATAACATGGGGGGAGATCGACGAGGATACGTTAGTGGAACTATTAAGGCGTAGGGGTAGGATAGTCGGTGATAAACCATTAACAGATGAATACATCGACAACCACCTATCTAAATACGGTGTACACGGCGGAATCAGGGGGCTGGCAAAAGCATTATTAGAGGGAAGGGTTAAACTACACAAGCTAGACGGTATAAAACCAGTATTCAGACTACACCCCCCAAGGGGAGGTTTTAAGAGGAGTACTAAGAGACCATATAGAGATGGTGGAGAACTAGGATATAGGGGTGAAGCGATAAACGAGCTTATACGTAGAATGCTCTAACCGCTATGGGGTGTATCGGAATGGTTGTTCGTAGGAGGAAGAAGAGCCGTAAACTCCAGGGTAGGACACGGAGTATGGGTTGGGGCAGGATCGGGCAACATCGTAAGAGTGGTTCACGCGGTGGATTCGGAGCCGTAGGATTCCATAAGCACAAATGGATATGGGTACTGAAATATGCTCCAAACTGGTATGGTAAACATGGATTCACCAGACCACCAGAGGTAGTATCTAGGGTTAACGCCATAAATGTTGGAGAACTGGATGAGTTGGCGAAACACCTACTTTCTAGAAACCTAGTCTATAAGGAGGATGATAAAATAGTTATAGATGTAGCCAGTATGGGCTTCAACAAGGTCTTAGGGAGGGGTAGGGTCACACTACCCCTAAAAATAATCACTAAGTCGATAACCGAGAACGCCCGTAGAAAGATCGAGGAAGCCGGTGGAGAGGTAGTACTGCTGGGTGAGATTAAGGAGGAGTAGGAGAGCATAGTATTTATTTATTTAAGGTTTAAAGAATAATAATTTATCTAAATCCCCTAATGGTGGTTTTAGATGGGTTTAATGGATTTACTAGCTAAAATGGCTGACTATATACCGACAGTGGAGAAGCCTAAGGCTAAACCCGGTCTTTATGAAAGACTATTTTGGACAGCAATAGCACTCATAACATACCTTATAATGGCCAACACGCCCCTATTCGGAATACCGATATCAGCCACTCAGGGTCAACAGATACTGCTTGTACAGATAATCTTTGCCGCTAGAAGGGGTACCTTGATGGAGCTTGGAATAGGCCCCATAGTTACAGCTGGACTGATAATGCAGATCCTTGTCGGAGCTAAACTTATAGATCTAGACATGTCTAATCCCGAGGATCGTAAAAAGTTTACAGCAGCACAGAAATCCTTCGCACTACTACTAGCTGCATTTGAAGCTGCAATGTATGTATCTGCATGTAGATATTGGACACCTACAGGTCCAAACCCCTTCCTACAGTGCAGTGCTACATGGTCTCAGAGAACGATCGTTGGTCTACAATTGTTCCTGGCAACATATATAGTCATACTACTAGATGAGATGATACAGAAGGGCTGGGGCCTTGGATCCGGTGTATCGTTATTCATCCTATCCGGCGTTGCTATGAGGCTTATGTGGAACCTATTCAGCCCCGTAACATATGCTGGTCAAATAGTTGGTTTCATACCATACCTGGTAAGTCTAGCCATGTCAGGCGGCGATCTAACAGCTACCATTATTAGGAGGGGTGGGAGAGACTTGGTAGGATTGATCACAACCCTCGTGATAATATTTGTGCTGATATATCTACAAGGTATGAAGGTTGAGATACCGATCACATCCCCACGTCTACGTAGTATTAAAAGTAGGGTTCCATTAAAGTTCCTATATGTGACAAACATACCTGTGCTGCTTGTTGGAATATTATATTCCGACATACTAGTATTCGCATCTCTAAGCAGACTATACCTATCAAACGTTGTTCCCCAATGGGTTGCAGATCTATTGGC
>JALVIT010000056.1 GCA_027028545.1 Desulfurococcales archaeon | reverse complement strand
ATGCACAAATAAACCTAGAAAACTATCTTGTAGTAGTCAAACTTAGGAATAAGATATTCAAGATAAAACTACTACACCGTAGAGACTATATCAAGAAGTTCCTTGGTAAGAAATGGTATGAGGTAATAATTAGTATTGATAGAACTGGTAGGATATGGGTCTCAATACCGTTTAGATGGGAATATAAACCGTATAAGTCAAGGAGAATTATTTCTCTAGACATTAATCTAAGGAAAATAGTAGTGTTTAATGGTAGGAGTATTAGAAGGATAAACACTAGATTTACGGAAGCTCTCTACCTTAAGCATCTAGCTGAGGATGTTCAGAAGCGTCATAGTTATGCTTGGAGAAGGAACGGGAAATGGTTAAACATTATCAGAGCACTACATAGGAGGAGTAGGAACATAGTAATAGACTGGTCTCGTAAATTCGCCAAATATATTGTGTTAAAGGCTAGGAGGACGAGGAGTATTATAGTGATAGAGGATTTAGGGAAACTATGGTTTAACTCTTCACAGAAGTCTTCTAGTCTAGCTGATAAGTTGTCTCGTTTCGCTTATAGGAAGCTACAACAGGCAATAATAACTAAAGCTGTGGAGTATAATGTACCGATAATATTTGTGAACCCGAAGGGCACTTCATCTATTTGCCCGAGATGTGGTGCAAAACTAGTCTATAACCATAGACTAGGGATATGTAGGAAATGTAGTTTCATAGCAGACCGAGACACAGTTGGAGCCATAAACATCTATCTTAAAGCACTCAAAACACTAGCCCTACGCCATGGGTCGTGGGGCACCCGCTCAATGACGGATGAAACCCGACCGAAGAGCGGGTTAAAAATGAATGAACCGATGACCACTCATATAAAAACATATACAAGCATATAAAGAGGCGAACCCCTGGGGAACGAATGCTGATATAGGGGGTTTGATCCCTATGTCCTCACTATGCATATATGGTAGCGGTGATCGCGAGCAGATATATTTACTGCTTAGAAGGTTTCTTGAAGAGAAGGGTGTTTTGAAAAGGGTTAAGGATTATGGACGTGTATCATTCTTCAAAACCGGTGTGTTTAGTAGGGTATCATTTATATACTACCATAGTGATAACAGCTTCAAGATCTGTGGTGAGAGGAAACTTGTCGAGGAGTTTAGAGAATATGCCTATCGTAGAGGGGTTAAGTTAGAGGAGAAGGGGGTTATCCCGATCGGTGTCCGGACTAAGACCGAGGAAGAGATGCTTAATCCGGTTGACTACGTGTCATCACTACTGATTGAACGGAATACTTTATTGAATAAATATGTGGCTAGTATTAGGGATATAAAGTATACATCACTAGGATTAGTTACAGCCTATATAGTATTATTATGGTTAACCGGTAACCCCCTTTCCCCACTAACCATACTATTATTGCTACTAATCTATATTATCTTCATATCACTACCACACATATCGTATCTGACCTCATGGAAAACCTACATACCAATACTCTTCCTACACTATAAGCGTAGAATCAAGGAGATCGATGAAGAATTAAAAAAATATAAGATACTACTACCACAGGATCACCCCCTTCGTAAAGTAATAGATGCTAATATTGAAACGTTTAAACGTAGAGAATAAAACGTTTATACAATAATATCTCTCTAACCACCGGAAACTGGGGGTAGTAGTTTAACAACTGTATTATCCTTCAAAACTATATCTTTGTTAACTGGTTTTCCATCTATAAGTATTATTACTGGATTCTCCTTATCAAGTATATTTTCAAGATATCTTTTAAGCCTAGGATGCCTCGCTCTAACTCTTTCGATCAACCTAGATAGTCTAGGATCTTCGAGAACATACTCCTCAACACTAGTACCTGTAAGCTCCCTCAGCCATAGCTTATATTCAACCCTTATCCTCACCACTCCCGATCAACTCTCTAAGTGCTCTACAAGTCTCAGCAGGGATCTCATCCCTAAGATCAACTATAATGATAATCGGTATACCGCCTGGAACTAGGTTTAGGAAATCATATATCGCCTTAGCCATAGCTCTACCAGCTTCAACCGGAGATAATCCTCCAACACCAGAGCCCATACCAGGTATAGCTAGTCTTTCAACATCTAGATCGAATGCTTTAACCAGCGCTGCATATGTAGCTTTATATGCGTTTTCAACAGGGATCATCACAGCCGGCTTCTCCATCGTCGGCGAATGTATCACATATTTAAAGGGTAGTCTTCCAGCCGCTGTAACAACCGCTTTACCAACAGGTACTGGCGCGTATTTACGAGCCTCCCTCTCTATAATCTCCCCACCCATCCTCTTAAGGAATCCAGCTAATCCACCACCCATAACCATTAAGCTATTGGCAGGGTTCACAACTGCATCGGCTTCAACGTCTAAAATATTTCCAGACATACACTTAATCGTTGAATTCCTAAACCTTACCACATCTATATTTTTAACCAATATTTTCACCCAGCATTCTGAAGCTTATATTTCTTCATACTACTCAAATATTTATGGAACTACTTTTATCCATGGTATCCGTTTGAAGTCTTCATCAAAGGTCAGAATAGTATCTATACCGTAGTGTTTACAGGTTAAAGCTATTACGGCATCTCCTGGAAGTAGATTATATCTGATCATAGTACCATGTATTTCATCTATAGTTGCTCTATCTTGTAGGACTACTATGTTGTACTCGGATATTAAGCTACGTAAAATAGTTAGTTCATCTTTAATGAAACCTAAGCCGGATCTTCTTATAATCTCTCGAATTTGGTATATACTTCGAACCCCATAATGTTTAGTTAAGTATATTCTTATCAGAATATATGTGGATTCCTCAATCGTTCTCAGACTCGTGTAGACCTCATCACTACTAGATAGGATGCCGATAACCATATCCGACTTCGGCTTTACGTCATGGAGTAGATAGACCAAAGCATTAGAGTCAACATATATCAAAGATGCTCTGCCTCCTCAATCGCCTCCTCTATAAGCTTCGGGTCTACACGGCCTAGAATGCCTCGATACTTCTCCAGTATTTTTCTCTTCTCCTCTACATCGATTATTTTAATAAGGAGCTCCTTATTCTCCTCAAGGTTAAGCGGCTCCTCCGGCACCAATACACCACCCCTATATTTTACCCTAATAACCCTAGACAATCATCCTCACCTATATAATTATAATACGATAATGAGTCAATTAGCCTTTTCTGAAGCCTCGATCAGATGCGAACCCCAAGAAGAGATGGAGGACTATGCATGTCTTCAAAATTTCAGGAATATCAGAGACATGAAAAACATGAACAACTACTGGTTAAGTAGATCATGTTAGAAGTAGTTAAGAATACAAAATATTGATTCTTAAATTCACTATGTATAAAACATGTATCCTTAATAGCATTATATTATTTATAGATTCATATGAAGGAGGAAAAAGGTTTATTATATACAGATTGGGCATCGTGGGATGCGCCATGAGGGTCGTTAAGGAAACGATAATAGTTATTTCCGAGGGTTATATGGCTATAGATCTAACGGGTGACGTAAAGGATTTCATCGATAGGAATAAGTTAAAGGATGGACTACTATATTTATCATCACGTGAACCGGGTGTAGTAGTTACACTTATAGAATATGAGCCCAATCTACTGAGAGACCTAGAGAAACTCTTAGAACTGGTTAGTAGTTATGGGAGAAGATACGTTGCTGAAGCAATACTGGGTAAAACAGCTATACTACCAGTTATCAATGGAGATATTTATGGTGGTGTGTTCAAGCATCCGGTCCTAATAGATCTATCCAAGGAGCCCGGTTCTAAGGAGGTGCTACTACTGTATGAAGGTTTATAGGAGTATACTCGAGTTTAGAACCTATGGGCCGATGAAATACTATGATATAACGAATAACATATTAGACATACTGCTCGAGACCAGTGTAAGGGATGGAGTAGTATATATTCATGCAGTGGGTGCAACACCCGGATTATTCATAGCCCATAGAAAATATCTGGAAACAGTAGATTCCTTTATTAAGAAGATTATACCAGTACAAGCAGGCTGGACGCATGGTAATGCATATGCACATCTAAGATCAACCATGATAGGTACAAGCCTCGTGATACCTGTGGTGGATAAAAAGCTGTGGATAGATGATGAATACTCCATATTCTATCTCGAAACAAGACCGGTTCATAACCATCGGAGGAAGATCATAGTATATGTTAAAGGTGTATAAGAGGGGGGAGCTATAAATGTATGATCCAACCGATAGATTCGCGGAGGAATATGCTGATAGGCTGAGCTATGTTAGGTCAGTTGATGGATTCCTAGTTAAGACATCAACATTGATCCTAGAACTCGAAGACCTATGTAAGGATGGAGGATGTGACCCAGCCGAATACCTTAGACGGATACTAAGTGATCAACGTGTCGGGAAGTATCTTATGAGCTTCTCATGCTATACGGATACGATAATACACCTGGTAAGTAGTGATCCTAGGCATAAGAAGCTACGCAAATACCTAGATATAATAGTCGACGCCCTCAACAAGTACGGATGTAGTAGTGGATTTAGAGCAGAGATAAGTGTTGAGACCCCACCGGCGTTATGGGTTAAAGAATCACGAATAGGTTCTAGTGAACAATACGCTGAGAAGATTAGACCCGTTAGGAGGAAACCTTCCAGAGGGAGGGATCCCGAGGATATAGTTGTATCCCTATTCTATATATCAGTAATATCACTCATAGCCTATGTTCTCATAAGACTTCTAATTTAGAGGATAAGCTGGCTAATACTTTATTTTCCCTCCATATATATCTGGTTATTGGTGAATAAATTGATTATAAGGATCCTCAACGCTTCTCTAAGGATAAATGTTGTAGATGGAGATGAGGATCTACTATATAGAGCCTTCGAGGAGGAACTATTCCCCCGTAGATACATCCCAGAATACACGATCTCAAATAGTTATAGAGAATATGATGCGGTGATAGATTACCATATGGATAGTGGTGGGTTTAGCATAGAGGATATTGATCTAGACAGTGTCCCGGAGAAATATGGCGTCCGTGGAGGCGTACCGGGCGCATATGTTAATGAATCCCCCTACTTCTTCATACTACAAGTATTCACGCGTATCCTAGTTAGGAAGGACTATCTTGTATTGACGGATTCCGTTTCATTCATAGATCATTATGGGAGGGTCCACCTGGTTCTAGGTTATCCGCATGATGGTAAGAGCAGTATACTGGTGGTTGCATTAAGTAATGGTGGTAGACTCTTAACGACTGAAAACACCATCCTAAAACTAACACATAATGGTTTAGTGATAGTAGGGGGTACGAGGATCTTGGTATATGATCCAAGGGTTTTCCAGGTATATGATCTTAGAAGGATAGAGCCCGATGCAGTTACTAAGCATGGATATCATATAGTTGATCTAGGCAATGATACGTTTAGATCCGATGGATACCGTGTCGACGATATTGTATTAATACATGCATCATTTAGATCGAGTGGTGTGGAGTTCGAGAGAGTTACCGGTAGGAAGATCCTTAAAACACTATGGAGCTTCTCAGCATCCCTACTCAGAGGCCTAGACTACTACGAGCCCTATCCACTCGATCTATCTCGAGGGTTGGAGGAGGGGCTTATATCTAGGCTTAGAAGGGTTTCAGAGCTCTACAGGACCAGATTCTTCGAAGCATTTGGATCACATAGAGATATCTATCAGGGATTGGCTAGAGGGGGCTTAGAAGGTTTAACCCTATAAGTATGCCAGTGATCGTTACGGCTGTGCCTATGTATGCCTTCAACGATGGCTTCTCCCCGGCTATGAATCTAGCAAATATTCTGCCTAGGACCGGTGTTAGAGCTGTTGTAAGTGATGTAGCGGCTACACCGACGAACTTTATACCGTATAGGAATAGGGGCATACCGGCTCCAAACCCTAATCCACCGGTTACCGCTCCAAGTATTATCAGCTCCCTTGCCTTGAGCTCTATAGCCTCTCTATGTATGAATGGTGTTAGTGTTAATGCTACTAGTAGGCATCTATAGAATCCTATCTGTAGGGGGCCTCCATAGTATAGTGCTGCTTTGCTGAGTGTAGCACCCATACCCCATGAGGCGGCTGCAGCCATAGCCGTTATAAATCCCCTCTTATCAACACCCCTCCTCTCCCCTCTATATACAATATATACTCCCATTAGGGCTAGAATTGTGCCTAGGAGTAGAGTGGGCGTTATTCTTTCACCGTATAGTATTGCTGAGAATAGCTGTGCATAGAAGATATATGTGTATCCGATCGTTACAGCATTCCCTCCTCCAATCCTCTTAATACTGTGAATATATAGTACATCGCCTAAGAGGGGCCCGAAGACCGCGCTAGCATATACTATGGGTATACCGATATAGTCTACGAGGATATTATCCTCCAACAAATATATTACTGAAAGCATTACCAGTGAGCCGTATAGGTTTCTGCTAAAATTTATCAGTATAGAGCTATGCTTTTTCGAGAACCTATTGATCAATCCTGGATTGATACTCCACAGTAGGCTAGCCGATAAGGCTGCTAGGTATCCCTCAACAATACCCATAGTGATCAACTCTCTTGACGTAATAACATTTATTTAATCTCAGCATATATCCCTATCATGTTAGGGGGCGGGATTATAATGGTTTTATTCCCGGTAGATCATAGTGATCGTAAAGAGATTGGTCGAACAGGTGAAAACGTCTCCGGAATAGCCCTCGGAAGCTATGGTATTAGAGACTACAACTCAGCATATAAAGCATTTATGTTCGCATTAGAACATGGAATAGACAATATCGATACAGCAGAGATATACGATAATGGTAAGGCGGAGGAATTCGTGGGAAGGGTTGTAAAGGATTTTGGAAGAGAAGCCGTATTCGTAACGACAAAGATGCATCCATCCCATCTAGAGAGTCCGGATAAGGTGTTGAAGGCGGCAAAGAAGGCTTTAAATAGGTTGAAGATGAAGACTGTAGACCTATATCTAATCCACTGGCCAAACCCCTCGCTAAGCATCGAGCAACAGGTTAGAAACTTCGAGGTATTGATAGATGAGGGGTATACGAGGTATATCGGTGTAAGCAATTTCGATAGGAGACAATTGGAGGAGGCTATACATGCCACTAGGAAGGCTGATATAGTTGTTGATCAGGTATACTATAATGTCCTACATAAAGATGTTGAGAGGGACCTATTACCATTCTGCATAGAGAACGGTGTAACAATCCAAGCATATACATCGATTGAGAGGGGTAGGGTTAGAGAACACCCAGTCATCAGAGAGATAGCTGAGAAGTATAGGAAAACACCAATACAGGTCGCACTAAACTATCTATTGTCCCATCCAAGGGTTATAGCGATCGTTAAATCTGAGAGGATCGATCATATAGAGGAGATCATTGGGGCATTCAAATGGAGAATGACGATACAAGACCTCGAAAGACTTGAGGAAATATAGAAGCTATGAACTAGTTAGTAATTGCTTGTATAGTGATAGGTGTCTACGGGCAATCCTATGCCACTCCGTTCTAACAGCGTAGCTGTATAGTTGGCTCATATATGGTATTGCTATCTCGTAGTTCTCCCTAAGCCACATGATCTTCTCCATAAGCTTCTCTGGGCTACGGGTGGGTACAGTCATCCTCGGAGCATACATGTATAGCTCTATAAGCCTCGGGGCTCTAGTACCTATTATAGGCTTCATACCGCCCATAGATAAATGTAGTATTCCGGATACACTATATGCTGCCGGGCGATCGCGGTATGGTAGGACTACTGCGTCAGCTAATGCTACAAGCCTCAATATTTCATTGCTCGATAAATACCTATCTATGAACACCATATTGGGTCCATTCCTGGCAATCTCTTCAACGATCTCTCTAGTCTTCTCATCACGGACCTCGCCAGCGACGATGATCGTGTAGTCGTCTCTACTCCCTCCATCATCTATGAGCATTTTAACAGCCTTAACTAGGAGGTCTAAACCCTTATCCCTCCTAAGGAATCCCGGAACTGCCAATATGAATCCATTAACCAGGTTATCGTTTAATCCAAGCTCTTCGACTAGCATGTATTTAGGCTTCCATAGATAGGGATTCAATAGTGTTCCATGAGGTATCCTAGCCAATTTAACCTGTTCAACCCCCTGATGAAGTAGCTCGAACTCCTGTAGGAAGCTATGGACAATCACCTTATCGAACACGTTGAGCTGGTTCTGGAAGCTTAGGGTTCCATCCCTCAAAGTATATGGGTGATCCACTGTATGCATCGTTATAACAACTTTACCGACGAGCCTTTCATCCCTAGCCTCTTCTACAGCATGTATTATACCGTTATGCCTCCCAAAGATTCCGTATTCATGTTGTATGTGTAGTATATTTACACCGTTAAGCTCCGATAATCTATCCAGCAATCTATTATAACTATACTCCTCGTGCTGGAACGATGGATAAACCGGTACCTTAGCCAACTCGTCATATCTATACTCACCACCACTCCTCATATCCGCCAGGATCGATATGTCTAGGGATAGATCAAGGCTATGCAGCGCTGTAACCAACATACGGGTATATTCTCCAACACCACAATGTGTAGGCGGATATGTGGTAGCATATGCGATCCTCAAAAACCAATCCACCTCTCCACGATAAACCTCCTCTAAAACACCATGTAATGAATACCAGTTATACGGGAAATAACCTATACATACACTTCCTTATAACACTATTTTTTAAACACCTATTTAACTAACTCATAAAATGGGTATGATCGGGTCATGTATAGGAGGATAGTATATGCATTAATCGATGCAGTCTCTCTAGGATTTAGGGTTAAACCAGTTCAAGAAGCTATTAGAAGGATCATAGACAGGTATAGGATTAGAGATGAGAGATGGGATAGGAGGATATCGGGTATAGTATATAATGTTTATAGATGGCAGGGACTACTAGAACACATAATATCTAAGGAGCTTGGAGATATCGATAAATACCCGGATAATATACGTGCAATACTCCTACTAACAACATACATCAACCTACTAGATGAGAAGATCGGTGAGGGGTTTAGGAAGACTATAAATAGGTATTCGATAAGGTATCTATACGATAAGACAAATATAGGGGATAGGGAGAGGGTCAAGGAGTATATAAAGAAACTATCGAAAAAACATGGATGGAAGCCGGAAAGCATAGATGAAGAGATCATGTATAAGTATAGGGTATCACCAGAATTCTATAGAGTGCTCACAGAAGCCTTCAAGGAGCTAGGCGAGAACCCTATAGAATTCCTAGAATACACCCTCAAACCACCACCCAGAGTATTCAGAGTTAACACATTAAAGGCTTCACCAAAAGCAATTATAAAATACCTACATGATCTAGGGCTTAGGGTTGAGAGGGGTAAGTAT
Source organism: Desulfurococcales archaeon (assembly GCA_027028545.1). GTDB lineage: Archaea > Thermoproteota > Thermoprotei_A > Sulfolobales > Desulfurococcaceae > JALVIT01. Next base: position 4,690 of record JALVIT010000056.1, on the reverse strand, counting down.
AGTAGTAGAGCTATAAGGATCATAGATGGATTACATAGGGAGGTTATAAGACTAGTTGAAACGGGAATACTCATACCACAGGATGAATCAAGCATGGTCGCCGTAGAACTACTAGATCCTAAACCGGGTTCCAAGATAGCCGATCTATGTGCAGCACCTGGCGGTAAGACAACCTACCTAGCAGAGTATACCGGGCTTAGATCGAGGATCTACAGCTTCGAGATCTATAGGGATAGGGCTCGTAGGCTCAGACTACTATTGGAGAGAACGGGGACCAGTAGAGTTGTTAGAGTATTTGTCGAGGATGCACGTAGATCGCCTGAAATGCTTGGTAGGAATTCCGTAGACTATGTACTCCTAGACCCACCATGCACTAGTAGCGGTGCATTAGCCCGTAACCCCGATGTTAGATGGAGGTTTAAGAGGGGGGATCTATCTAAACTGGTCGAGCTGCAGAGGGATCTATTAGAGGCTGCATGGCTAATCCTACGTAGGGGTGGGCGGTTAATGTATACGGTTTGCAGCGTCCTACCATGGGAGGGTGAATACGTTGTTAAGAAGTTTCTGAATACACATAGTGATGCTAGGATAATACCACTAGATAAACCATTCACACAATCACCCATACTACCGGGAACCCTTAGAGCCTATCCTCATAGACATGGTGTGGTTGGATTTTATTATGCACTCCTATCTAAAGAATAGATGGGTGGAATATGTATGGTGTGTAGAAAGGTTATAGTGTTTTCAGCTATAGTCATCATAGTAGTTATAGTCGCGGGGCTATACTACTACATGATGCAGAAACCCGGGACAACTGGTGGTAAAGAGGGTAAGGAACTACCAATACCCAAAGAAATACTAGATGCATTGAAGGGTGCTAGGGAATCAATAGTCTTTAGGGTTGACGGCTTCGAGAACGGTTCATCGATCCCCACCAGGTATACGTGTAGGGGGGATAACCTATCGCCTAAGATAACGATCATAGATACACCGGGAAACATTACAAGCTATGTATTAATAATGTATGATCCGGATGCTCCGAATGGTGTATTCTACCACTGGATACTATACAACATACCCGGAAACACATCGACAATACCGGAGGGTATACCTATGGGTTGGAAAACACCATATGGATCTCAGGCTAGGAATAGTGCTGGTAAGTATGGATACTTCGGACCATGCCCACCATATGGTAGGCATAGATACATATTCATACTCATAGGGCTTGATAGGAAGCTATTACTAGCCGGAGACGTATCAATACACGACGTATTATTCAACGCTAGAGGACACGTATTAGCCTATGGAATATACTATGGAGTATACGGTGGATAAGGATCGGTAGAGGCCGAGCCATCCTCACCATATCAGCTCCTGCCGGTATCCTCATCTCCCCATACTATCCATTATTGCTTGGTGGAATATATACTGTAACCATATAGTATGGGCTGATAGTGTCTTGAGGTGTAAAAAACTCATACTGGTTAGGATCGAGTATAATGGTTTAGTAGAGAAATGCAGTGGATACTATCATCCCCATGGGTGTGGTGATGCTAGGTATAATCATTTAGACTTGGAGCCTACATGTTTAGGGATCCTTAGGGATCTAGGGTTTAAACATGGTTTAGCGATTAAATGCTTAACTATGGATGGATGTATATTGCTGGATATAGATGTATTGAATGTATTGGTGAAGATCTGCCCTATAAATGGATCGTTTACGTGTAGTGGCTCGGTATATGTAATGGTTTCCCATAGTGGTTATATCTATATTGGTGGGTGGGGTTTTGGATATAGGATGGGGTAACTGGGGGGTTCCACCCCTCTCCGGAACTAAAGCTTCTACGAGAAACAGGGATGTTCTAGTATCTATGCTTATAGAGGATATATGATAGGAGGGCTACGAGTATCGATGCTATTATAGCTATTAGGTACAAGGTATGATCGCCTCCCCCCTCTACGTTTTTATTAGTTGTGGTTATGGTTTTGCTTTGTGTTGTGGTTTCTCTACTAGTGGTTGTGGTGTTTGATACATATGTTGTGGTTGTTGATCTACATGTGTATTGATTATAATGGTATTCTAGTAGTAGTGCTAGATCCTCCTCACTAGTTGATGCTAGTACTAATATCTTTGTATCACGGTCATAGTATAGATCTACCGGTGTATTATTTATCTCCGCTAATATATGGATCGTGTTCTTATATGTTAGTAGCCTAGTCCCTAGATCCCTTATAACGTCTGCACTATCCGGCTTAGTCAAATTTTTGATCCTAGCCGGGTCATATACTAGCTGTATCGTTAACCCCTCAACCTTTAACGTCTTATTACTGGGATATTCGATAAGTATCGTATTGTTCCCAACTAGGTATTTCATAGTGTATCCTATACATTGACCGGATACTATACCATTACTTGTTATAGTGGTTATCGTTAAGCCTAGTAGCATCATGGATAATATCAATAATACTATCTTCCCCAATACCCATACACCACTAGATATGTTATAGTTGTAGCAGATATACTCACAGCCACACCGGTGATCAGCTGTGCTGTATTATGTCTATTTAATAAATATCTCGATACACCGGTTATGAATCCTACTATGTATAAAGCTATGGAATCAATAATTACTCCTAGGAGATACATTAGCGTTGCCGGACCAAATATTCCAACCATATGTATACTAACCTTATACTTAAAGGTTATAAGCCATGAGAGTAATCCGTTGAGGAAGTATGATGCTGAAATAAATAATGCAACCCTACTATCAGTCTCAAGACTATACACCATATAGAACATATATACTAGGACTATCAACATGAACGGCTTAATCCTCAAAACCCTCTCCGGATAATCCCATTCAACACCAAGTTTATGGGCATAGTATACTGGTATTATTATTGGTAGTATTGTTAAACATATTAGTCCTAGGAGGAGATCATATGTATTGATCATGTCTTCATAATATATTCTCAACAATATGTATAATGCTATGAATGGTGCTGAAAATATTATCGATATATACTCATGTATCCTCCTATCCACCTTAACTATTCCCCACTACTCCCTCAGATACTTGTAGTATACTACTAGTATAATCGTTATCAATGCAATTAGCACACCTATAAGTATTTCTACAATTAATGGTATCCCACCGCCCCCGGGTTTCTCCGTGATTGTGGTAGTTGTAGTATTACCTCCAGTTAATACCTCGATCAAACCCTCCCTCCTAACAATATCATCCCATTTAACAACATATTGATATCTCCCCGATCCTAGGAGTGACTTATTTATTATAAAGGAGGCTATACCGGATTCATCAGTGGCTAATCTATATTCCATACCCTTTACGAGTAATATTATAGTTTTATTCCTTAACGGTTTATATCCTTCTAGAGTCTTCAGCTTTAATACTGTTTCTACTATAATGAAGCTATCATTTTTCTCTATCGTAGCGTCTAGTGCTGGTTCTCCAATATCCAGTTCTAGATCTTCCCTATCTATAGGATGTTTCCCTATAGCTTCCCTAATGATATCCCATTTAAGTATTGTTACTATCTTTTGGACCCTGCCCAGATCCTTTAATGCTTCAACTGTTTCAACTTCTTCCATAGGCTTAGTTTTTCTGATTGTGAAAACCACTATGTATTTATCGGTTGTTTCAATGAATAGTTTTTTCGATATGTTTAGTTCTTCCTTTAGGATATCTATTGGTGTATAAATGTTTACTCCTCCAATATATTGTATTATTATCCCTCTATGCATCAATATTCTATCTAGGTCATCGGTCTCAAGTATGTATTCCCCAAGAACTATACCGTGTGTTCCAGTAGTCTCATCTTTAAACACATAGTATCTAGTTATCGGATCATATATTTTAACATCGCCTATATCGGAGCCGATCCTTAATGCATTGAAGGATAGTTTGCCGGTTTGATCGATAGACATTATAACTAGGTATTTAATATTATCACTCCTAGCCTCTAAGATAATGGATCTTGTTTTACGCGATGATTTCACCATCCCGACGAATCTTAATATGCTCCCACCAATGCTAACTATTTGTTCCATGAGTCTACAGTTTAAATTACTATTCCTTTCGAGAAGAACAAGTTTATTATTATCCGTGATCATTACTACTCTATCAACATATGCATCAATGTATCTGATCCTTAGAGTCCCCAAGTTTATTATTGACGAATTAATTATCTCTCCCTTACCAGTATCTATGAATATTATGTATAGTATTGATTTAACACCACGCTTCTCAACACCATATATAGCAATAACGTTTCTAGATACAACCGTTACTTTAGCTGGGTCTAGGACTGGTTTAAACTCTATCCTCCACTGCCTCTCTCTCGATAGATCAGTCTCACCTATAACGGTCGTATTTGATATTGATGATATACGTATATAGTATATTTCCGAACCATATGGGATTATATCTATTAATTCACCATATCCAGCTAGTCTATACGTTCCCCTCCTAGTTTCTATGTAGTAGTCTCCATGATACCTCCATACGAATCCTATCCCGACACCAGTCTGTATTATCTCAACGGGTTCGAGAACCCTACCCCCTATACTCCTACGATCACACGCTACTTTCTCGGGCAGTATCTTCTGCCCGAATATATTAGTTGAGGCTAGGATTAAGGCTATTAGGAGTATGGCTAGGGG
>JALVIT010000055.1 GCA_027028545.1 Desulfurococcales archaeon | reverse complement strand
TAAGCCCATCTTGATCACTAGGGTTAATAGATCGTCAAAGGAAACACCTGAACCACCGAGATCACTATAATCAACGTATACTCTCTGAGCTCTATCGATACTTATATTCTCATTATATACATATAGTGTTGCATTATATGGTATGTATACCACGTTAAATGACTCATAATACTTATAACCGCCACCCCTATAGGGGTAAAGTCTTAACGTATAGTTATAAGTTCTTATAGTATTATTCAACTCCTCAATATACCGCTTAATACCATTAATATCGTCTAAGAAATACTTGAGTAAAACACCCTTTTCAACCATTGTATAATAGGTCTTCCTCCATCGAGGAATAAGTGATTCTAACTCTTTATACCTACTCCATTTCTCACTACTATTCATATGTCTATAGAAGATCTCCTCCTTCAGATTACTATATTCGTTTTCAAGAGTATAGTATTCATCAGGTAAATCGATCCTAGCATCTATATTAATAATTGCTGATAAATTATTACCCACAAAGATTGTTATAAGCAAACCTAATGATAATCTTGTATCATTGATTATTACTGGTATATCCCATTTAAGGAGAAACTTTTCACCGCCCCATATCTTCTCCAAAGGCTTTATATCGTCAGGATGTTTACTTCCAATAATACTATATGTTTTTGGCAGGTATTTTTGTAGAAATTTGAATACTTCTTTTATCAGCTTCGACATATTAGTTGTAGGGTCAAGCTTAAACCATCGTCCAATATATATTGCTTGTTCGTGATCTGGGGGTATAGGTGAGTTCGGACCCTTAAAATATTTTCTCTCGTAATCGTAGTTTAGATCATTTGCGGCTTTTCTAAATGCTGTATCAGTCCAGTCACCTTGGTTCATATAGTATATCATTCTTTTAATTAGTTCTGCGGCTTTAAAATCTCTACTTCCCTGATCTATAGCTATATAAGTTGTGAACCCTATAAACACTCTTCCATGCCAATAATCGTATGGGTCATTTTCGCTTATTCTATATGCCCATGCCCAACCTCCAGGATCATCTTGTTTTTCTCCAGATTTACATGCTATAATTATTGCCATCTTGGGTAATTCATCGGGTTCTTTATTACTGAATCTATTCCTTATCGCTACTGGATATAACTTCTTTTGTATTGGACCGTTTGGAGCCCAGTTAGCATTATTGGGTAGAAGCCAGTTTGTGGGGAAGTAATTTCTTTTATCGGGGTTCCATTCGTATACTACCAATGGTTTATCGTCGTCATCTTTTAGTGTGTGCCCAATGAATGCAACTATAGTCTTTTTCTCTGATAGCTTTTGTTTAACATATAGCCATAGATCATTAGGAGTTCTGGATGGATTATTATTTATCCAATAGTATGTATGCCGGGCAACACCATAATTGTATTGATTACCATTAAATTCATTGACTATTTTATTCCCCCATTCAACAATTATAGTGGTTAATATATCAGCTTCTGGCTTTTCATCGTATCCTGGTGGCCACCAACGCCAAAACATTCCTTTTTCTCCATAGGTACCTGAGATAAGAGTCATAGTGTTCTGCTTCGTTGGCCGATAATACGTATTATCATAGTTTGCCGAATATACTATACCTATCTGAACGAATTGTATTATCAACAATGATAATAGTATAATGATCGATACGATCCTTTTCATACTACTTCGCCAAAATGCTATATAAACAAAAATATATTTATTTTTTTGTAAATCAGAAAGTTTTTATTATTGGAGAAAAACTTAAATAGTAGTATTGATACAATTAGTTCTGCATCTTTAGCATTTAATACATCTGTGTTGTATTATTATGGGAGCGTTTTTAGGAGCATTCCCTCGACTATTACTGGGTTGAATCTTGATGCTAGATTTATAGCTTCTTGTAGTCTTGTCGAGCTACTACTGTATATGGTGAATAGTGGTTCTCCACGGTCAACGCGGTTTCCAACCTTCTTGTGTAGGTAGACTCCGGCTCCTTTATCGAATGGTGCTCCGGCTGCTCTAGCTATTGTTGTTATGGCTGCATTATCTATATATGTTACTGCACCCTCCATTGGTGATTCTATTGTGTATGTATGTTGTCCTAGGGGTAGATCCTCTGGTTTAACGTTTGGATCTCCTCCCTGGGCCTCTATGATCTGTTTGAACTTTTCATATGTTTTACCCGATTCGAATATTTCTTTAGCAACCTCAGCCCCTCTACCGGGTGGTACCTTACCGCTTAACTCTAGGACTAATCCCGCTATTGTCAGTGCTTTATCTACTAGGCACTTCTTACCGTTCCTCTCGGTCATAGTCTTTAAAGCCTCCATAGCCTCCAGGGCTGGTCCAGCTGTTGAGCCTATTGGTTGTCCTCCGAAGGTTATTGCTATTCTAGCCCTCATACCTAGTCTGGCTGATTGACGTATGAATAATCCAGCCAGTTGATCGGCGTCCTCCATAGTTTTAACCTTAGCCTTCCTACCAACCGGGATATCTATTACTAGGTTGTCTACACCCATAGCAGCCTTCTTAGCCAGTATGCTCGCAACCATTTGATGCCATGGATCGATACTTAGCTTCCTCTCAATCGTTACGAATATGTCGTCGGCTGGTGCTAGGTTTAACCTACCGCCCCATGCTAGTGTTGCTCTAACCTTCCTAGCGATCTCCTTGATCTCCTCGGCTGTGAAGTCAACCCTAGCCAAAACCTCCATAGTATCCGCTGTACCAGCTGGACTGGTTATTGCACGACTACTCGTCTTAGGTATTAGGAGTCCAGCTGCTGCAACTGTTGGTACTGCTATCAATGCAACCTTACTATTGCCCGGAACCCCTCCAATACTGTGCTCGTCATATACCGTGTCTTCAAACTCTATCTTACTACCAGTCTCAACCATAGCCCTGATCAATGAGTGTAGTTCATCCTCGCTAAGCTCATAGTATAGCTGACTTGTTAGGAAGGCCGCGATCTCGGCTTCCCCATAAGCCCCCTCAACGATATCCTTTATCAATTTAAACATCTCATCCTGTGAAACCCTCTCACCATGTAGTCTACGCTGTAATACGTAGAAGCTTGGTGGGACTGGTATTGGTCTTAGCCCAACCATATCCTCCTTCGATAGTCTGAGTTCGTTAGCTATATCCTGGCTTACAAGGATCTTTCCAGGCTGTGTCATTGTTGCTGTTAATGCTATTACAGCACTCCTCCTCTTATCACCCTTCGTCAATCTAACCCTAGATGTTGGTCCAAGCCCTAGTTCTTGTGCATCCTTTACATTCATTATTACAACTGATCTACCAATATTTACATCTATTACCTCTGTTGTGAAATGTTTAGTCTCTATATGAGCCAAACAACACACCTCCTCATGCTTTAAAGCCCACCCTCGTGGGCAAAATAGATATATCTATAAGACATGTCTATTTAAATATTTCCGATACTGTTAATAAACCTACTTCCTCTTTTTTCTCTTAGGCGGTTTAGGTTTCTTCTTAGGCTTCAACTCCTCAAAAACATTTAGAGTCCTATAGATCAACCGGGTTAGAATCGTTGAGTACCCAGCCGCCTTCAACGCGATCTCCTCCAGTCTAGCGGATAATATATCCCTATAGGCTGGATAAACGACTATCCTCCCGGGATAGACTGGATAATACTCCTCCCTCCTAGGATCGCCGACCCTCGATACAGCGTAGACGATCCATGTACCGGGTATTACACCTAGTTTAAGCATATCATCCCTTGGTAGATAGATCCTTGTAGCAGTTATGATCGATGTGACCTCACTGTTAAGCACTCTAACCCTCTCCTTACCAAGCCATCCCTCATAAACCTCTAGTATCTGCCCCTCAACATAGATCAGCTCCCTACGATAATACTTCCTAAGGAATCCTCCATGTCTAACACTATAGTCGTCTTTAACCCGATCTACAACTAGTAGAGGCATACCCGGGACCCTCCACGTTACATGATAGGTTTATATTAGTAGTGGCTCACCTAATAAGTAGTTTATGATCGCTCTTAGGAGGAATCTACGTGTTAATACAGCTCTAATCCTATCATCATTATCAACAACTATCACAGCTGGAACTGCTAGGGATTCCATCATCTTCACAACATCTCTAATCTTCCTATCAAGCCTGATCACAGGTGGCTTACGATCCATTACATCCCCGACAGAAATGTTTAGAGACTTCTCGATCGGTATAGGGATCTGGGTATATGAGAAGGCTGCCAGTATACTCCTAATCCTAGGCTTTCTATCTAGGGTTAGTAGGAGATGACTATCTGTGATATATCCTATAGGTCTACGCTTATCATCTACAACAACTATGATCGATGGATGGCCAGTACCAATAGCCTTCATAATATTATAGATCTTTGTCTGGGGTTTAACCGTTAGATAGGTTGTTGATGGGGGACGGTATCTTCTTAGAAACTCCTCTACACTCATATCTAGTATCTCATCTAGAGCCTTACCGATCCCCCTACTACCCCTCTTCTCACTCAATAGTTTCTCCACCATTAGGGATGAATAGTCGAGTTTATTCTATGATTAGATTTAATGTATTTGCGGAAAATAAACTATCCGTTCAACTTTAAACATTATTTCTAATGATCTCTATCATCTTCTCAACAAGCACTTCTTTACCCGGATACTCGCTTGGAGGCATATAGTATGCTTTAATACCCTTAGACAACACCATATTGTATAGCTTCTTATCCCCCGTAAAAAATAACACGTTGTATCTTTCATCGATTAATCTATTGATAAGCTTATATACATCGTAATCGGTCTCTGCAGGTTCATAGACTATGTTTCCAGACCTATATGGTTTCTCAACACCCTTACCCATTATGAGGTGTATTTCTAAATGGGGGAATTCCTTCGATAATGCTTCTACGAAGAAACCCTTAAACATCTGATCCAGAACAATAACTGTTTTCCTACGTGGACTTGTTGGTGCTTCGGGTGGCTCTATCGGTGATGTGATCAAGTAGTCTTTTAGTAGATGAGCTTCATCTGGTTCAAGTTTGATAATTAGTTCTCCACGATAGATCTCTCCACCGCCGATCTCTATGAGGGTTTTCAATGCATCTATTAATGAATCATAAGATCCAACTATTTTATCCTTGGATACTACGACGTATTTATACATCCAGATACACCTTCTAAACCATAATATGTATTGGTTCCCTATGTTATTTATAAATGATAACATATATATTCCTACAAATACCTGTCAAATAATATTGTTTGAAATGTGTTGAGTAATGTATTGGGTGGGCTTGTGACTGAATACTTGGCGGTTTTATCTAGGGAGGGTATTATAGCTTCATATAAACCCTTTATCTATGTGAAAGCTATGCTTATAGGTGATGGAAGGGTATTAGCTCTGGGGAGTATTGGGTCTGTTAAACATGTTGCAGGGTTCTTAGGCGCTAAGATCTACGAGTATAAACACCCTATCCTACCGGGCTTCGTTGATGCACATATGCATATTGATGGTTTAGGAATGGTGTTGATGACAAGCGATCTATCCAATGCCCGCTCCATAGATGAGATACTAGATGTTATAGGTGGTTCTAGGAGGAGCATTAGTGGGTGGATCATAGGTAGGGGGTTTGACCATGAAAGACTTGTTGAGAAAAAGCCTCCAGCACGTGATATTATTGATAAGGTTGTATCGGATAAACCAGTTCTAATCATACATAGATCGGGGCATATGGGTGTTGTTAATAGTCCGGGGCTTAGAATAGTTCTACAAATAATGGGCGATGACCTAATATCTAGATATGTAGACTTGGAGAGAGGTTTCCTATTTGAAGACGCATTATACATCCTTCTATCACATATTAGGGATGGAATGGATTACACGCTAATGATTGAGCAATACCTATCCGCATATAGACACCTAGTCGAAAACGGGGTTACAGCTATAGGTGTGACCGGGATATCTATGAAGAGCTTCAACACATTAATGGATCTCGTTGAGAGGGGTTTGTTAAAACTAAGAACATATGCATATTTCCACATGGATAGATATGTAGACTACAAACCGATCGTGGGTAGAGCTCTAAACCTATATCGAAGAAATAATAGGCTACGTATCAATGGCTTAAAATTATTCATTGATGGAGCATTGGGTACATGGACAGCCTACCTATCCAAACCATATAGTGATAAGCCGTCTACTGTGGGGAAATTATTACTATCATACGAGGAGTTATCGGGGATAATTAATGAAGCCTCAGAGTATGGGTTACAGGTTGCGGTCCATGCCATAGGTGATGCAGCACTCGATAATGTATTGAAGGCTTATAACGGGGTTAGAGAGTGCGTAGCTGAGCTTAGGCATAGGATCGAGCATGCATCACTGGTTAGGGATGATCAATTGGAGGTTATTAGGAGGATTAAACCCGTAGTAGTTGTTCAACCCCACTTCGTAATAACGGATAAATGGCTACTGGATAGGATAGGTGTTGAGAGGGTTAGATGGAGTTATAGGTTTAGATCACTATATAATGCGACAACGATCGCCTTCTCAACGGATGCACCGGTTGAACCAGTTAATCCATGGGAAACAGTCTATGCAGCTGTTACAAGGGGTGTTGAGGAGGGGTTGAAACATGGTGAATTAACAATTGATGAGAGGATGGAGCTCATAAATGCATTACATGCATACACTCGTGGTGGAGCCTATGCGTTATACGATGATAGGCTTGGATGCCTGACACCGGGCTGTTATGCAGACTATATCGTTGTTGATAGGAACCCCTTCAAAATACCTATGCGGGAGATTAGGGGTATAAGAGTGCTGGAAACCATTATAGGAGGGGAAAAAGTATATAGTAGACATGGGTGAGGAGGGTATGTCGATAATTAGACCCAGCGATTTGATGAAGCGTAAGAAGGAGCTGATAGATCAGATCATAAAGGATCTAAGTCCCGGTCTAAGGGATCAAGCCCGTAGATTCCTTGAGAAGCAGGGTTTAGAGATATTGAGTGATCGTAAGAAGGTTTTAGAATTGTTGAAGAAGAAGGGTTTGATCATATAGTCTATTAGCCAATTGTCCTCTCAACTATCTTAGCACCATGTTTCTTTGTAAGCTCTATGATCTTATCCTCAACCCTTTCAATCATACTCTCCAATCGATTCCGGTTTAGAGCCTCCATATATAGTCTTATCTTAGGCTCGGTTCCACTCTTCCTCACAAGTATCCATGAATAGTCTTGGTATTCAAATCTATATCCATCAATACTTATGACTCTAATTGGCTCTCCTAATAGACTATTTAGTTCATCAACCAATTCATTATAGATTACATCTCTAGCTGTTACCGGTTCGAACTTATAGCTCCTACGATCCCATGGATAATCCGGTATATTGTATTCATCTAGCATCTTCAATAGGGGTTTACCCTCCTCAACTACTAGCTTAGTCAGTATTGCAACCTGCCATATTCCATCAACCCATGGACCCCACCGTGGATCTATTAGTTTCCATGGCTCAGCTGCTAAAACTATGTTAGATACTCCAAGCTGTTTAACCCTCTCATGGGTCTTACCGAGAACATATCTTTCAAGTGTGCCACCCATTCTCTCCACAACTTCGTCAACAACTCTACCAGTATCTATGCTTACAACTACATGGCCCCTTCTATCCCTTAGGAGTAGGTAGGCGTATAATGCTATTATCCTATCCTGGCGTATAAATCCCTTATTGGGGTCTAAGACAGCTAGTCGATCGGCGTCTCCATCATGTGCTAGTATCATAGCTGGCTCCACCGACGAGTATAGTTTGAGATAGTTCTCCAATACATCCTTACGAGGTTCTGGAGCTCTGATTGGGAAGTATCCATCGGGGTTTCCATTAATCGTTAATGGTTTACCCCCCAACCTCCTTATCACTGTGGGTGTTACATAGAATGATGCACCATTAGCTAGATCTACAACTACTACCGGTCTCCACCTAGCCTTCACCTCACCGATCCTCTCTACTAGTTCATCGATGTATTCATCAATGATCTCTGGAGAATGATATGTTGAACCGACCCTATCCCATCCTAGGGGTTTCGGGGGATTATCTACTAGCTCCTCAACACGTTTCTCAAGATCCCTAGTATACTCGTATCCCTCATTATCATATAGTTTAAACCCATTATACTCGGGAGGATTATGGCTGGCCGTGATCGATACTCCTAGATCGCCATGCTTTAAAGCCGCATATCCAGCGACCGGTGTCGGTGCTAACCCTATAATATAGGTGTTCATACCTCCAGCCATTAAACCAGCTGTAAAGGATGCTGTGAATAAGTGATTTGTTGTACGGGTGTCATAGACTATGTATGCTCTACCCCTATTATTGTTCACGTAGGCTGTTGCCAATCCAATCCTATATGCTAGCACTGGGTCGAGTATTTCCGGATACTTCTTCCTTATACCGGCTGTCCCGAATAGTTTCCCCATATCCATGACACCATGGGGTTGTTTTATAGTTCTATACTACATGTATATATGGGTTGTTGTGATAAAATATTTCTAGAGGAGTTACTCCTTAGTTGGAATTGGTGGCATTATGGTTTTGAAGGAGTATTATCTACCACCGGTTATTGAGAAGAATGCTAAGAAGGGTTATAAGCCCCCGGATAAGGGTAGGATGCTCGCATCAATACTGATATATCTTGTTGATCATGGGCGTAAGAGGGGTTTACTATTTAGGAGACCCGTTGAAAAGGTTTCCCGTATACTCTTAATCCATTACCCTATAGATGTCTTCTGCATAGCTGATAAATGCATACTACTAGACCCCGTGGTTGGGGAGCCAATATACGACACTGGGCTTATCGCCCAGCTAGTCTTCCTACTACAGCACCCCTCTCCAACACCCTTCCTAGAGCCCAGTATTGTTATCGAAGCTCTAAATCCCATAGAGTTTAACGAGGAGCTTATTAGGGATGAATATTCTATACCCCCATTAAAAACTGGTAGTGCTAGATACTATACACCACTAATAGGGGTTCTCTATATATCACCTAAAGGATTAAGGGTTGATATCATGCCGCCCATATACTATCTAGCGGAATTCCCGACGAGGTATAGGGGTATAAAAGCATTCGATCACCTAGGTAAACTCGTTAAAAGGGTTCCACTGGATATGGAGGGTCTAAGGGATCGCCTCGAAATGATCGATTGGATACTTGATAGAAGCGATATCAGAGATAGTGTTCAGAAGGGTGTAGATAAACTATATGGAGATGGAATAATATCTAGGAAGACTAGAAACTACTTCATGAAGGAATACATTATTAGGAAGAAGAGGTGAGATGGAGGTATGACGAGGAGGTATAGGATCGAAACGTATAGTGGAGAACTCCTAGTCATAGAGGTTGACGAAGATGAGAAGGATTATTTAAAGATAAGGCTTGTAGGGGATAAGGGCGAGATAAAGCTACGTGTTAAAGATATAGATGAGGACAAAGCACTTATCGAGATAGATAAGGATATATACAGGATCAAGCTACATGATAAATCATTATTAATAAACGATGAAAACCCCCTCGTTTCCAGGATAATAGAGTTGCTCCCAATAGGCTTATCCCTTGAACAACATGTATCCAAGAAGGCGAAAACCATTGCTAAGAAGGGGGAGATTAGAGCACCACTATCCGGAAAAATCAATAAGATCCTGGTAAATAAGGGTGATAGGGTATCTATGGGTGATGCATTAATACTCATGGAATCGATGAAAATGATAACGGAGATAAAGAGTGATACAGACGGAATAGTCGAGGAGATCTATGTGGAGCCGGGACAGGCTGTTAATAAAGACACTTTGCTGATTAAAATCAAGCCATTAGAGGAGGGAGAGGCTAAGAAGAAGGAGGGGAGGAAGAGGAAGAAGAAAAAGAAGTAATCTATAATGGTATGTTTCCATGCTTCTTAGGTATGAGATGTATAAACTCTTCCTTCTTACGCTTCATAGCTTCTAAAGCTCGGTATATCTTCATGCGGAGCAATGATGGCTCAATGATATCATCTACGTATCCAAGCTCCGCGGCACTATATGGGTTTGCGAATAGCTTCCTATACTCGATAAGCTTCTCTCTGAAGAACTCCTCTGGGTTGGGCATTTGTGCTGCTTTCTTACGATATAGTATCCTTATAGCCCCCTCGGGACCCATAACAGCTATCTCAGCAGTTGGTAACGCATATACTATATCTGCACCAAGAGATCGGCTACCCATAGCTATATATGCTCCACCATAAGCCTTCCTAACGATAACCGTTATCTTTGGGACAACTGCTTCGGAATACGCGTATAGGATCTTAGCACCATGCTTAATTATCCCACCATGCTCCTGATCGATCCCCGGCATGAATCCCGGCGTATCTACGAAGGTTATTATCGGTATATTAAATGAGTCAAGAAATCTCACGAACCTAGCGATCTTGTTCGATGCATCAATATCTATAACGCCAGCATTGACAGCTGGTTGATTAGCAACTATACCAACACTATAGCCTCCGATACTCGCAAAACCTATAACCGCTGATTGAGCCCAATCCCTCTGAACCTCTAGGAAGAATCCATCATCAACTATACGTGTAATAACCTCTCTAATATCGAAGGGCTTCATGGGATCGGTGGGTATTATCGATTCCAGATCCTCAACCCTCCTATCCCAAGGATCCTTAGTGTTTATGACCGGAGGATCCTCTCCAAAATTATCAGGTATATATGATAGGAGGACTTTAACCAGGTTGAAGGCTGAATCCTCATCCTCCGTCACGAAATGGGCTACACCACTGGTATGCGCATGGACACTGGCCCCTCCAAGCTCTTCAAATGTTGTAGATACACCGGTTGCGGCTTTAACAACTTCGGGCCCTGTGATGAACATGTAGGCTGATCTAGCCATTATTATGAAATCCGTTAATGCTGGACTATAAGCTGCTGCACCAGCACATGGTCCAAGTATTATGCTTATCTGTGGTATTACCCCGCTAGCCTTTACGTTTGCGCGGAAGATCCTGCCGCATCCGTGTAGTGCTGCAACCCCTTCCTGGATCCTAGCCCCTCCGGAATCGTATAGTCCTATAACTGGTACACCTGTTTCTATAGCCTTCTCGATCACGTAGACTATCTTATCGGCATGGGACTCCCCTATACTGCCCCCCATTACTGTGAAGTCTTGTGCATAGATATATACTAGTCTTCCATTGATCTTTCCGTATCCAATTATTACTCCATCGCCATAGTATTTGACCTTATCGAGTCCGAAGTGTTTTCCACGGTGTGTACGCATCCATTGGAGCTCCTCAAATGATCCATGGTCTAGTAGTTTTTCTATCCTATCCCTAACCCATAGCTTCCCCTTCTCCCTCTGCCTCTTAATTCTCTCCTCTCCACCACCCGTGATCGATTTCTTCCTATACTCTTTAACCTCATCTATCAGATCCTTAAAACTCTTCTTATCGGACAATTTAAAACCACCATTAAATAGGGTGTTGAACTAGCGTAGTCTTCTAAGCACCGTTATAGTTGTATAGGTTGCTACACCACCTATATTCTGTGTAGCGGCGATCTCTGGATCTGATGCCTTCTCACCTGGGAATTCTCCACGTAGCTGTAGGGTTGCTTCAACGATCTGGTATACACCGGTTGCTCCAACCGGGTGTCCACGGGCCTTCAATCCACCGCTCAGGTTAACCTCTGGCTTATCACCCTTAGCGAATCTACCCTCCCTCCAAAGCTTTACAGCTTCACCCTTACCCGTGAAACCCATATCCTCCAATGCTAGATAGCCCGTTATGTGGAAGGCGTCGTGAACCTCTAGATAATCTATGTCCCCGGGCTTCACTCCAGCCATCCTATATGCTTCACGGCTAGCCTTAATCGTTGATTCCAGTGCTAACAAGTCATTCCTACTACCTAGGTCGACTGAGTCCGTTCTAAGGCTGACCCCCTTAACCTCAACTATAACATCTCTACCAGACTCCCTAGCTATCCTACGAGCGTTCTCCTCGCCTCGGACAAGTATTAGTGCTGCAGCTCCATCACCGATGGGCGAGCAATCGTAGAGGTGTAGAGGATCTGCTATCAATGGGCTATTAAGTATCTTCTCAATAGTGGTCCTACGGGGTAGTTGTGCATAGGGGTTTTTGGAGGCATATTCATGCATCCTCAGAGGCCAATAAGCCATATCCTCCCGTGTATATCCATACCTATTCATATATGCTCTAGCGATCAATGCGTTAAGACCTGTAAAGCTAGCACCATAGAATACCTCATACTCCATATCGGCAGCCTGTGCTAGAGCCTTAGTGACACTAGATGTTAGGTTCTCCGTAAGCTTCTCAACCCCTCCAACAGCAACTACATCAACCATTCCCGATCTAGCCAGGCTATATCCTGCATAGAAGGCTGCACCACCACTACCACATGCTGCTTCAACCTTGAATGCTGGTATACCCCGCAACCCGCTATAATCAGCCAATAACGCCCCCAGGCTATCCTGCTCCATCAATACACTACTCGTCATATTACCTACAACTAGTGCTTTAGGCTTCAAGCCACCGGCATCCTCTATCGCCATTGATAGGGCTTCAGAGAATAGTGTTCGAGCACTCTTATCGAAGAATCTCCCAATCTTTGTTAACCCTACACCCACAATGAATACACGATCCATATATAACACCATCCGGGTAAGCGTTAACATGTATATGTATAGATGCATGATTAACCTTAAGTGTCCGAGCAACTATAAACTATTCATTAACCGATAAACTATATAGGTTTAATCCCAATTACAAATACCTCGCGGAGGGGATGGTGTTATTTCAAACCTTGTAACCGAGAAGCTAATTAAATATATTGCTAGACGGGCCTCTGGTTTTCCAGCCGATGATATAGATTTGGAGAAGATCGTTGGCTCAACAAACTATATCTACATGAGGAGGAGGATTAACGAGATAGTTTCAAGGATCATAGACTATAATGATAAGGGACTCATAAGATGCGGTTTATGCGGACGTGGAACATTTACCAGGAGGGGTTTCTACCTACACATCATAAGGGTTCATAGAGAAGATATAATCGAGATGCTTAGAAGATAACTTTTTTCGTAAACATTCCCTAGGGGTGGAGTTTCATCATCGGATAAGTCTTCCTCCTGTACTGGAGTCTTCGGACATCAATTATACTCATAGTTCTTCTAGGGGTTATATTCCTTAATCTCAATTAGTAGATCGTATTTAAGCTTCTTCTCCTCAATCTTCTGTGTGAACTGTGCTGTTGCCGATGCATAGTCTCTACCATATACGTGCTCGGTCACTATGATCGGTTTCACGTAGAATGATGCAGTAGTTATCCTTCCAATACCTGGTGAGATGCTGGCTGTTAGATCTATTCTCAGCCAGCCCCATGGGGGTATATATGCTACAACCCATCCATGCCCACCACCACCTATGAACTTATAGTGTATGTAGCCGTTAACCTCTGTATTCTCGTATTTGAAGCTACTGCTTAGATATAGTATACCTATCTCTAGGAAGGATGGTATGTGTAGAGTTCTTAGCAGGGTTACTAGGAGGTTTGACTTATCATCACAATCCCCAACACCCTCAACGATAACCTCCCAAGGCTGGCGGGGCGGTATACGTGTCGAGTAGACTATGTTCATATCGATCCAGTTGATAATAGATAATACGTATTCCAGCGGTTTATCCCTCCGGACAACCGTGTTATTAATGTATTTGATCAATAGCTTTATCAGGGGATGGGATTGATTCCATAACCGTGTATTCTTATAGTATTTCTCGTCTCTAACACCCTCTCTAATACTAGACCAGTTACCTGATTGATCTATTATCTCGCCGATGCTCTTCCCTTCAGAATAACTCTTTATCAGCGGTGTTACCGGTTCAAGTCTTTTAGCCATATCTATGCTAACATTATATTCAACCCATGCACCGATCCTCTCACCGGGCTTAATCGATTCATTTTCAAGCTCCTTATCAATTATTACTAGGGTATTCGATGTATTACCATACTCGATCCTATAGGGTTTAGTAGTGTTATCGACATATGCTTTAACACCTAAAACCTTCTGATCACTCATGTTTAACGGATAGTCAAATATTAATAGATCTGTCTGGTTTACCGGGACAGGTTTACCGCCTAGGTTCTCGATCCATCCACCGGTTTTAACATGTAGGTAGAAGGTTTCATACCTATATATCCGGCTATAATCATCACTGCTATGAATAGGATATGCCGTGTAGGTGGGCATGTTTATGATCAATAGGAACAATAATACAACTGCTATCCTCCTAGGCATCAATATATTCCTCCCCTACAATATGGGTTGA
>JALVIT010000054.1 GCA_027028545.1 Desulfurococcales archaeon | reverse complement strand
GTATAGTTGAATACTATTGAATTTCAAGATCTATTAAATATATTAATAGCGCTTGGAACACTCCTATCTGTAATTTTAGTATATGTTCAACTAAACCAGTATAGTAAATATTCAAGAGCCGCTTTTATAAAAGACATGTTTTTGAAATTTTATGAAGATCAGCACATTAGAGATATTTTTTATAAAATAGAATATAATAAATTTGTATATACGCCCAAATTCCATGGGAGTATTAATGAACAAGAAATGGATAAAATGTTAACATATCTTGATGTTCTTGGAATATTAGCAAAGAAAAAAGTGATAAAAATTGATGATTTAGAACCTCTATATTATGAAATTAAAAGAATATATTGCAATAAAGAAGTTAGAAAATATCTGGATTTTCTTAAAGAATGGTATAAACATAATAACATAGATATAACCCCCCTTTACGGTTTAGAACACATTATTAAGAAATTAAAAGTATCATGTATTCATGATAATTTAAGTAATAACAACAACTGACTGCTTATAGTGTCTAGGGCTAATTAAATAGTTAATTAAGAGGAGAATTATAGCGGGCCCGCGGGGATTCGAACCCCGGATCTCCGGCTCCGCAGGCCGGCGCCCTATCCAGGCTAGGCTACGGGCCCTCTTCTCTTATTCCATGTTTTTCTCTGAGTGTATGTGGTGTTATTTTATTTTTCTCTTCCTCCTCTCATTCCTGATCCTTTTTGATAGTTGGTCTGCTATATGTGTTGGTATTGGTAGGTTGTATTTTGGTTCTAGTAGTTTCATTGCTATCTCTACTGCTTGTTTCAGGCTTATCCTATAACCCATGCTAACGTATAGTTTCTTCCCCCTATGAATGATTATTTTTGCGGCTATTATACCGTGGGCTTTCAGGTAGTGTTCTCCATTGATAATCGTTTCTTCGCCATAGAGCTTCTTCTTAGCAACACCTATACTAGGCTTATCGAGGACTAGCCCCAGATGGGATGCTATACCCAATCCACGGGGGTGTGAGACTCCGTGTCCATCAACCATTAATACATCCGGCTCACGGCTCAGCTTAAGGATCGCCGCCGTATATGCAGGTGCTTCCCGGAACGCTAGTAGCCCCGGAACATATGGTATTGGGATCTCCTTCTCAACAACGCTATACTCCACCAATCTATGTGTTTCATATTCTATAAGGGCTGCAACACCTATAATCCTACCATCGTAGAAGGCTGCATCAACACCAGCAACATACCTTATATTGTTGAGTTGTGGAGGGTTTTTGAGGGATTCAAATACCTTCTCAGCCAGTATCCTCTGAACCCTCATAGCTCTACGGTAGTCGAAGGATCTACTCATACCCGTTAAGCCTTCTCCGCGAATATGATCTCCTCAGTCTTATAACCCTCACCAGTTATAACTAATAGGTCTATCCCATCACCGGATACAGCATCCCTCTCAATAGCCTCCTTTAAAGCCTTAACAGCTAGATCCCTAGCCTCATCCAAACCCAGGTCTTCACGATAACTAGATTCAACTATTCCCAGAGCTATCGGTCCACCAGATCCAAGTGCTGCATACTTATCCTCTATCAGGCTTCCAAGGGGGTCTAGAACGTATAGTTGCGGACCCTTATCGTCTACACCCCCAACAATTATCTCGTTGAATAATGGTGTGAGCTTATACGAGTATAGTATTAGGGATAATACCTTAGCTAGGCTTCTAACCCTAATCCCTCTGTAGTGCTGTATCTCGTAGTTCTTAGCTTCAAACTTTAAGAGTTTAACGATGAACTGCATATCTCCAACTAATCCAGCGAATCCAACACCTATACGATTAGTTATTGGATATAGCTTCCTAACATTCCTACTCAATACAAAACCATTATACGTCAGCCTCTTCTCAGAAGCCAATACAACACCATCCCTAACACGAATACCGAGCACAGTTCCAGGAAGCATACTCATAATTCATCAACCACACTATAACCCCTCTCCATATACTAATTGCTTACCCGGTTAAAAACAATTGGTATAAAATGGGTCTTTCAAAAAATATTCCCTAAATATTTTCGGTGATCAATTCAGTGTATCTACCCACTAAGGAATAGTTTCGGAAACCCCCCACACTCCACGCTCACATACACCAATCCAAGCATAGAATACCCCAATCAAAACAGATAGTTAGGGGCTTAGAAATGAACGAATACCATTGCCCAGAATGCGGTGGACAACTAGTATGGGATTATGAAAGAGGAGAAGTAACATGCAGCCGTTGCGGACTAGTAGTTGATCGAATATACTATTATGGGCCTGGAAGGGTTAACGAAGATGAAAATATTAAGAGGGAGCAGTTGATCAAGAGGAGGGGGCCTGGGAGGAGACCCTCAACTAGGAGATATAGATTATATCTTAGAAGGTATCGCTTGGCCCAGAGATATGTTAGGGATAAACCATGGCTAGAAATAGACTATGAACAAGTTGTTGAAACAGGTAGAATGGTTAACTCGATAAAGTCTAGGGCAACGATAATAGCTGAGAAGAATATTGAGGAGAATGAACTATGGGATCCGATAAACGAGGTTATAGAAATACTTAGAGAGAAATACCCGATAGCCCTAGCTAGGACTAATAGGAGTAAATACGCATTAGCATACATAATATACATGGTGACTAGGAAGCATAGGTTTCCAAGAGAAGAGGAGATAATAGATATATTCCAGATAAGTGAAACAAGCTATAAGAGATTATTAAAGCTGGCAAAAAGGATCATACCCCATCTAACACCAACAATAAGATCGAGGAACTAGTTAACCCCTCTCTATCCTAGAAGAGGAGGGTATTTAAACACATATAATCCTACACTATACTGGTTCATGGAGATGGGGAGGATAGAGCCTAGTATACTTAAGAAATACTATATATACACATACAGGGAGCTATACAACCATGTTAATGATAGGTTGAAGAGTATACAGATACCCCCACCACCATCGAAGAGAAGGGATCTATTGATAACGGTTAAAAACACGCTATTGGCAAAACTAGCTGCATGCTACAACATAGTTAATAGAGAATATACGAAGATCATAGAGGCTCTGGAGAAGATCGAGTCGATGCATCCCTTCTACCAAGAACTATTCAAAACACATGTAGGTGTAGAACCGGGGGAATTAGCTAGAAGGTTTAGGATCAATAGGAGGAATATGAGGAGGATATACCTAGATATTAGAAGCAATATTAAATCAAGCCTACTAGTCAGAGACGCAATAACGGTTTTCAGGAGGGGGCTTGGGAGAATATTATCATTCTATAAGAGGAATAGTAGAGTGATCGAGAAGATTAAAGAGGCTATAATAGAATTATCCAAAATGCCCGATATAACGGGTGAATTAGTAGTTATAATAGCTGGTATGCCCCAGGTTGGAAAATCAACACTAATAACAAGGCTGACAAGGGCTAGACCCGAAATAGCAAACTATCCATTCACGACGAAGAATATAATAGCTGGACACATATCCATGGAACCCTATGGTAGAATAGTATTACTCGACACACCCGGTCTACTGGATAGACCGTTAGAGGAGAAGAATCCTATAGAGCTTAAAGCAATCCATGCACTTAAACACCTAGCCGATAAGGTATTATTCCTATTCGATATAAGCATTAACAGATACTATGAATACAGCCAGCAGTTAAGGGTTTATAGAGATGTTGAAGAACTCATAGGATCCGATAAGATCTATCCGGTGATAAACAAGATCGATGCAACGCCGGAGAATACCCTTAAGAAATATGTAGGGGTGATAGAGGGGGATACGGGGAGGAAACCACTATTGATCTCAGCCCTAAGGGGGGATGGTCTAGATCAATTATTAGAGATGATCACCGGGTGGTTCTGGATGAAAAACCAATCCCGGAAACCAT
This sequence comes from Desulfurococcales archaeon, assembly GCA_027028545.1. Lineage (GTDB taxonomy): Archaea > Thermoproteota > Thermoprotei_A > Sulfolobales > Desulfurococcaceae > JALVIT01. The sequence goes on along the minus strand of JALVIT010000054.1, from coordinate 1,235 downwards.
GATAACACCGGGTTTATCCCTAACACCCTCAATCCTAGCCTCAACATCTGGGAGGAAGATCCTGGAGACCTCGATAGCTGTTAACGCATGCAGAGTTATCCTAGCAACACCAACCCTACTAACCCCCCCGGCTAGGAACATGTAGGGTATGAGCATATCGGCCATATGTCTATCGAAAGCCATACCTGTCGACAGATCCTCTAACAGCTTCGATGCAGCTTCAACACCAACCCTCTCAGCCCTCTTACCACGAGCACCAATACTATCACCGCCGAGACGGGTTCCAGACTCAGTCTCAGCATACAATACTATACCACTCCCAGGACCTAGATGTGGATCTCTACCCGGAGGATATGTTTCGATCTCTATCTCGGGCTCTAATCCAAGTTTACCCATTATGAGTTCTCGAGCTGCAGAAGCCTGCCTCTCAGCTACATGTCTAGGCAGTCTTACGGCGTGGCTAATACCCTTCACAGCTTTGATCCCGCCCCTCTCAACGATGTTTACAGGTCTAAGCCTATCCCTTACCGGTTCAACATATAGCTCGACAAGCCCTCCTCCTCGAGGATAGTGTCCTCTACGCCTAACCCTTATCTCAGCTCCTACCCCGAATAGGGATGTGTTGTGTAGGAATACTAGACGCATATAGTCTATAGGGGGGCTCCACGATACATCAGTCCCACCGGTGATCGTTACATGTGATCTATATTCTGTGAATAGGAGGGCTGGGAGGATAGCCTGGATAACAAGCGATATGCTTCCAGCAGTACCTATGTTAAACCTATAGTTTCCAGGCTTCCTCCTCCTAGGTTTGAAGTATAGCTCCATACTACCAACCCTAGCACCCCTAACCTCGGCATCAGTGATCTCTTGGAGGGCTTTGACAGCTGTTAAGTGCTGTGGCCTTAGACCGGGGTTGCTACGTTTAGCCCGGATATTGTAGATATGTATAGGTTTCAGTAGGACCGCTGAGAATCCGAGACTATACCTGAGGATCTGGCCCCCGCCCTCACCCATTGATCCATCTATATCAACATACATCTACCACACACCTCTCTAACCCTCTCAACACCTCCGATCTCATCTATAAACTCTAATACTTCCCGGGGGACGCTATCCCTCCACGAACTATCACCCATGCACATGAGCTTCCTAATCCTAGACCCATTATACTTGTTCGGCTCAACCAGTGATAACTTGATCGTTGGAAAGCCCAGCCAGCGGTAGATATATAG
>JALVIT010000053.1 GCA_027028545.1 Desulfurococcales archaeon | reverse complement strand
CCCTTGTATCTTCTAAGGTTTATGAGGGATTTGAGGAATGCCCTAGTGTATCCATTCATGTATTCATATGTGTCTACTCTATAGTTTAGGTTTCTCAACCCTCCAACTAATCTACGATATATAGTCTCGATCCCGCCTGCAGGATTCCAGTTTACCACAGCGATCCTCATCATATATCTCCTATCATTTATTATGCAGTGTTATCTCTCTGATCCACTCCCTTCTAACCCTATCCATATATTCTAGAGCTACCCTCCTAGCCTCTCTACCTAATCTATAGATTACATCCTCTCTAGCCAGTAAACTATATATTTTTTCAGCTGCCTTCGCCGGTTCTCTCTCGACGATGATGCCGGAGACATTATTCATTAATGGATACACATCCCCCTCGGGAGTTGTAACTGGTACTGCTCCACATAGCATTGCTTCGAGGGATACACGGGATATCCCCGATACCAGCCTCGATAGGGGGTTTATGACCATGTCTGAATTACTATAGATTATGGGCATAGCCTCATTAGGTATCTTACCCAATATGGCTACTCTAAATAGTTCATCGTTCAGTCCTAGTATTTCATCTAGTATGTTCCTAGGTATCCTCCCCACATTGCCAGCTATTAGAATCATGATCCTAATATTCCCTTTTTTAATGACCGTATTTTTCAACGCTATAAGTAGGTTTTTGAGAAATGCATAGTCTTTTCCAAGAGTTGATGATGATGTTACATGTGTTAATACTTTAATCTTCCTAGATATGATCCTCCTCCTAGGCTTAAATATATCTACATCCACTATGTTTGGAACGTATCTTATTCTATCCCTTACCACCCGGTAAATTTCCCCACCTACAACCAGTTTGATGTAGTCTCGTAGTTTTTCATCGGCAATTATTATCTTACTAGATTTTATCAGGGAATACCTCTCATAATATATCATCCTCTTCAAAGCATTAAGGTGTTCTAGAAGTTTAGGATTCTCCGCCAGTATCTCGTATAGCGTCTTGCCATGCATTAACTGAATATGTTTAATATTTAGAGTTGATAGAGACATTCCAGCATATACATCGTTTGCTATGAATAGCCTCTCCTTTGAACGATCTAGATACTTCTTTAAACCTATATAAGTCATCGCATGTATCAACCTATATGAAAACATGTATGCTCTAGTACAGCCTCTGACTCCTAAAAACCATAGAATGTACCGGATAAGCTCAATAATATAGATCCTTATGTTCTTCTTATCCCTAAAAACTAGTTCTACCTTATATCTTAAAGATTTAAATGTTTTTATAAAAGCTTTAATAAATGCATAAATCGTTGAATAAGGCTCTGGATATATAGATGATACAAGTACTATCTCAGTTTCATCATTCACCGCTCCCATCTCCCACTAATGAGTTCATATAGAAGATCGTTGAGTTCTCCTATACTCTTATCTGTTGTATCTATAGTTACATATCTATTGGTGAATACAGATGCAATAATATAACCGATCATCTCCTGGAAGATCGTGAATATATATAGATCCGATCTGCCTCTACCCTTCTGTCTTCTAAGTATTTCATCGATCTCTGCGTTGAGGAGAATTATTAACGGATTTGATCTCCGTGATAGCGATGATAATATTTTGAATATTATTTTTAGTAGATTC
>JALVIT010000052.1 GCA_027028545.1 Desulfurococcales archaeon | reverse complement strand
GGCCAATCATAACCATACAGTGGTAATCCCAAGACAATCTTATCCAGAGGATAATAGTTATCAAGAATACTCAACGAATCATCGACATCAAACTCCCTACTACTCATAAAGGGTGATACGGGACCCGATGTAGGCGCTGTAGACCAGTGGAAATCATAACCCATCAAAAACACAAAGTCTACATAGCTGGCCAATCTACTATCACGATAGACTGTTTCAACCCCTCCAGCAACATCTATCGAGACTATTAATCCCTGAGATTTAAGGTATTGGAATAATTCTAGGAGATAATCGCTATTATCTCCACCGGTTATAGAATTTGTATCACGCATAAACTCGAAGTCCAGATTAATGCCTTCAAAACCATAAGTATTGATGAGATTGATGATATTGTTCTTAAAATCTTCTAGATATAACCCCAGAATACTATCCTGATCATCTTGGTTGAAACATGTAAGTGCTATGAGAAACGTGCAGTTACAGGTCGAATTAATCCTCTCAATATCATCTAGATATGCATCTATTCTAGAGGTGTCGATACTACCATCACCATTAACGGGTGCATCGAAGAATATGAGGTAGTCGAATAATCTCCTAGGGGTGTATCCTGAAATAGTCCAGTAGGGTGTGAACCCCACAAGGACTTTATCCCTAGCATTGCTGTCTCCTATATAAATTGGGGGATCAGTAGTGATTACATTATTTGCTGGAAATATCTGGGAGAGTAGGAATACTAGTAGGAAGTATAGTAATATAGTATTCCTACCCCTCATCATTGCTCATCAGTAAAATATTATATGTTTCAGCTACGATATTAATAGATTAACGCATATATAATTAAGTAATTATATCACCCCTATAGTCTTACCCGGTGGATGATATGAGTGGACCACCCTTCCACATACTAGCTAAACCAGAAGATATAGCTAAATATGTTATAGCTGTAGGCGATCCAAGCAGGGTTGAACTGTTATCAACACTCCTAGGAGATACAAGGATCGTTAATACTCATCGAGGACTATTAACGGTAACTGGCAAATATAGGGATGTAGATGTAACACTGGCAACTCATGGTATGGGGTGTCCCTCAGCATCAATAGTGTTCGAAGAACTGGGGATGCTGGGGGCAAAATACATTACAAGGCTTGGAACAACTGGTGGTATGAAGAGGGAGATGCATATAGGAGATATAGTAGTAGCTACTGGAGCAGTATATACGTGTGGAGGATGTGGACTTGGACAATACATGCCGGGTATATGTGCACCTACATCGCCTGATCCAGAACTAACATGTCTCATAATGAAGAAGCTTAGGGAGATAGGGGTCAAATACTATGCTGGACCAGTATATAGTAGTGATGCCTTCTACGCCGAGGATCCAGAGTTCACTGCTAGGTGGAGTACTCGTGGAGTAGTAGCTGTTGAAATGGAGGCTGCAGCACTATTCGCGCTAGGATGGATGCGTGGATGGAGAACTGCAACAGTCCTAGTTGTAAGCGATAACCTATTATCGGAGAAGAAGGAGTTTGCAACAACGAAGGATCTAAAGAACCAGTTCCTAGTAGCTGCCAAAGTAATATTAGATACCTACCACGATATAGAACATGGTAGAAAATAGATGAAATATAGCATAGGAGGTAAGGAATAATAATGACCTCAGTTGTAGAGGTAAAGCTTCCACGCAGTATAGTTAGGAGGCTATATAGTGAGGCTGAAAAGAAGGGTATGAGCCTTGAGGAGTACTTGTTAGAGCTTGTTCTACAAAACCTCGATCCATCGGAGAGGGCTAGAGAATATATCATGGCTGCCGATGAACTATTAAAGCAGGCTAGAGAGGAACTAGATAAAGGTGATATTAGACAGGCAGCTGAGAAAGCATGGGGGGCTGCAGCATTATCTATTAAAGCCTATGCTGAATGGAGAGATCATAAAAAACTAACCAGTCATGGAGAACTATGGAAATATAAAGATCTCATAGCTGAGAGACTGGGAGGATGGGTTAGAGATGCTTGGATGTATGCTAATAGTATGCACACATGCTTCTACGAAGGATGGTGTTCAAAGAAAGATGTATCTACCGCTATAAAATTCATAGAAAAACTAGTCAATAATGTTAAAAAGGAAATAGCCAAGTGAAAGTTCTTTTTGAGGATATATAAGGTATACTAGTTTTAGCCGCTAAGCAAAATAGTTATAAACGGTTATAAAAATGCTACCGCCAATAAAGATCTATAATACCCTGACGCGTAGAGTTGAGGAATTTAAGCCTCTAGAGCCTGGAGTAGTCCGTATGTATGTCTGTGGCCCCACAGTCTATGATTATAACCATATCGGTCATGGTAAGACATATGTGGTATACGATGCCTTCAAGAGATATCTAGCCCTACGAGGATATAATGTTGTACACGTCGTAAACATTACGGATATAGATGATAAGATCATTAATAGGGCTAAAGAGGAGAATAAGGATTGGAGAGAGATCTCCGAATACTATACTAGAGACTATCTCGAAAGCCTCGAAAAACTAAATGTACATGTAGATCTGCATCCAAGGGTTACAGACCACATAAACGAGATCATAGAGTTCATACAGATCCTAATAGATAGGGGCTATGCATACATAGCTCCAAGCGGTAGCGTATACTTTGAAGTAGACAAATACCCCAACTACGGACAATTATCAGGGAGACTGAATAGAGAACAATGGAGTCAGGAGACAGAGTTCCTAGCCGAGAAGAAGAAACCATACGACTTCGCCCTATGGAAGGCTTGGAAACCCGGAGAACCATACTGGGAGGCTCCATGGGGTAGGGGTAGGCCTGGATGGCATATAGAGTGCAGCGTTATGAGTACAAAGTATCTGGGTAGACAATTCGATATACATGGTGGCGGTACAGACCTAATATTCCCACACCATGAGAATGAGAGGGCTCAGAGTGAGGCAGCACTGGGTGTCAAACCATGGGTTAGATACTGGATGCATAGTGGTATGCTGGTGATAAGGGGTGAGAAGATGAGTAAGAGTCTAGGAAACATCATACCCTTAAAGGAAGCCTTTAAGAAGTGGGGTCCAGAACCTTTGAGACTACTGTATTTATCCGGCCATTATAGGAGACCGCTAGTATTTAGCGATGAATCAATGAATCAAGCGGTTAAACTATATGAGAGGCTTGTATCAGCTGTAAACCTATTGAAGAAGTTGTCGAGGGAATCGATTAGTCTACATAGAGCGGATGAGAAAGACTTAGAGATCCTCCATAGACTATTGGATACTCATAAGAGATTTCACGAAGCATTATCAAACGACTTCAATACACCAATGGCGTTAGCAGCTATAAACGATTATCTAACCATAGTGTTCAGAGATATACAGTATAATCCAAAATACATACTTGTATCGACAGCATACAGGCTGATAACAGAGTATAATACCGTGCTAGGAGTACTAGATAAATACCTCGCAGAAAAACCGGAGGAACTAGAAACACTAGTAGATTCATTGATAAACATAATAGTAGATATACGTAGAGAGCTTAGAGAGCGGAAACTATACGACCTAGCGGATAGAATAAGATCAGAGCTTGGAAAACACGGTATAATACTAATGGATAAAGGAAAGGAGACAACATGGATAAGGAAGTAATTTAATGTTTAGGTTAGAATATTAAGAGACAAAATTTAAGTATTATATGTTGACATATAGATATGGGGAGAGTATGCTGCAAATACATGCTTTAACAATATTTATAGTATTATTCATCATAGGCTTTAGCTACGGCTTCTTTAGAGGTAAGAGTTTGAAGAAGGGCGTGGTTTATGGACTGGTATTAGCTATTGCTGGCCCCTTCCTACTATTATTTGCACTATTACTTATCGCACTCTTCGCTACATTAATAGGTATCTTAATACTGGTAGCTCTAATACTCTTATTCATAATGATCATAGGTATAATTTCAAGACTTAAACGGAGAACCTTCTAGAATTACCTCTTCCAATAAATATATATCATGAGCAGGATCGTTGAGGATAATAAGAGTGTTAGAGATACTATATAGATATAGAAGAATTCACTAGTTATGTATGTAAAGCTTATCAATAGCACGATCACACCGCCGAGACTAAAGGAGGACCACCACAGACCCGATGCGAAGGATTGTAGCTCGCCCCTCAACCTCCTCGAGAATGTGAGCATAAACCCCTGATCGATGAGAGGATATATGGGTAGTGCCCATAAGATCAACATCATTATACCCGTTGATAGGTATAGACCGGTTATAACGAATATGTATAATAGCGAACCTAGGAGTGCGAGTAGCCGGGGATCGATCCTTTCGGAAGCGTATCCTAAGATTGGCCTGGATATTAATCCCATTATAGCTGGTATGAACGTGTAGAATAGACCAAATAGGCTTGGATCACCGATCCTACTCCTAAGTATTAATGCATAGTTCCCGAAGAATAGTAGAAACCCGGAAACACATAGTATACTGGCTACGACGTATAAATATACGTGTCTCAACGCATAGAAAAGCTCTCGGGGCTCAACACCACCCCCCACAACATGTTTTGGGAAGAGAAGATAGGCTATAATATACCCGGCAATATTTATCAATCCTGTAACGATCCATGCGATCCTCCAATCATATCCGCCTATAATTATACCCGCCAGGGGTCCCCCAATGCCCCATCCAATGGTTCCAAACATGGCGAATATAGAGTAATGTATACCGGAGGAGGATGTTGCATGCAGTAATGCACCAGTAACCGATGGTTGTGCTAGACTCCAGAAAAACATATAAAGTCCGGCCATTAACGGTAATAGCTGGATCGGTAGATAACCTATAAGTATCAATGGGATCGTTGATAGGAAGCCTATTAGGAAGGTTGATCTCCTACCAATAACATCTCCTAAACCACCTCCAAGTATTGAAAACATTAATGGTAGGTTTTCAGAGGCAACTAGGAGTGTCATAAAGGAGTATTCGTATCCGAGTAGGCTCTTAACCATATCACGAGAGATCGTTAAATACATGCCGAAGCTGATATTCACTAGGAAGAAGTAGGTGTAGAATCCAACATGCCAAAGCCTAACCCCTCTCAAGAATCCCGGTATGAAGACAGCTCGACTATACATATCCTACCAGTCTCAACCCCTAGCCTTTTTATAGATCATGTATATGCCTAGGACTGCTAGATTTACCACTAGCCCCCATAAACCTTCATAAATATTATATGGTCTACCCCATAAACCCTTAACAACACCAACCGTTACCATTCCGGACGACATAGCTACTAGTGCTATTCTCCAATCTATTAACCCCGGCTTTCTAAGGGCTATAATATACTCTGGGAAGAACTGGGCTATACCGGCATAACCAACTAGTAATAGGTAGATCAGGACGCCGGGCATATATATTGCTAGGAAGAGGCTTGTAAAGGCTATTCCAGCAGTGAATAATCTAGCATAGAGTAATAGCCTACCCTTACCTGCTGGAACAACGTTCTTAGCAAACAATGCACCGGATACATGAACTATTGCAGCAGCCGTCGATAGAGATGCAGCCAGCGCTGCAGAACCAACAGTTCCAAGTATCCATGGATTGAAGAGGGTTCTAGTTACAAGCATAAAGCTCTTATCCGCAACACTTTTAACATATATCTCTGAAGCTAATCTACCAGTAGCATATAGTCCCACAGCTGTTAAACCAACTAATATGGCTGGTATCTGTCCAAGCTGATACAACCCTACTAGAACCATATTCTTCCTAACAGTCTCAGGATCCCTAGCTCCAAAAATGTTCTGAACACGGTTGGGCCATAGCCAGAAGGCTAGCGGCGCTACGAATATGATCGAGTATAGGAAGAATAGGTCATTAGTTGTAGGTGTTAAGTGGAATAGATGCTGCTGTGGCTTAGAGGTTTCATAAGTGGTTAATAGGTTGAACATATTACCGTAGCTTCCAAAGGCTATTATCGGGGCAGATAAACCTATAAACCATAGCGTTACAAGCATGATCGCGCCCTGCAATGCATTTATCTCTGCAACGCTGGCTAATCCACCGATTATCACGAATATTGAGAGGATCGTGAATGCTATTATCTTAGCAATGGTTGGATCTATATAGCCGTAGCCGGATACCTCGATAATATAGCCCATACCCTGGATCTGTAACTGAACATAGGGTATGCTCCATAATGCACCGGTTAATGCTACGAAGGCTCCAAGCAGTCTACTATTATAGAGATCTGTGAATGCATCAGCTATCGTCAACCAATTCCTATCTTTTGCAGCCCTCCAAAGCCTTGGTATTAGCCAGAATCCTATAAGGTATGATAGCATACCATATATCGTTATAGCCCATACACTAACCCCCTCACGAGCCGTTAAACCCGGTAGCCCCAGGAAGGTGTAGCTACTGTAAATGTTTGCCCCGAGGCTTAACCACAGGATTAGTAGCCCAAGCCTCCTGCCAGCAACAAACCACTCCTCAACCCTACTCCTACGAATACCCCTCTTAGTATATATGTATCCTACAATACTCGTTAGAGCTATCCATCCAAATATTATAGTTAGAGCAATTACCTCCCCCTCCACCGGGAACCCCACCTCTCACCAATGTAGGCTATGATCAATAGTATGAATAGATAGATCGTCCACCCAACATAGTATATCCAGGAAGCTAAGTAGCCCCTAGAGATGATAAATGGTAGAAATAAACCAGGTAAATAACCTAAGAGCAACAGTATATAAGGAAGCTTCACGCCTCCAATCCCTCTAAATGGTGGATATAAGTGTTTAATATCCCTACTAAACATAAATCTTTAATGCTGTGAAGAGCGCGCCGGAATAGGAACCCATGCCTAGATGGCCAGGCTGGGCATGGGTGATGAATGAGGCTATAATGTTCTCTGAGCAACTATGTATTCTATGTGAGGAACTCTACAAGTATCTCCTCAAAATACCTAGTCTTTGGAGGGGTTACAACCGCTCTCAGACCCCTATGTCTAAACCTGTCAAGATTATTTATAACGTTGAGGATTGCTGTGGCTATGTTTTCAGGACTTATACTATCCTCATAAACGATCAGCCCGGTCTCCTCGAAGACCCTCCCAATACCCATAACCCTTCTAATAATAACTGGTTTTCCATGACTAACAGCTTTAACGACAATCATGCTGGATTCAGGGGATACATGTAGAGCTAGGACTAGTGTAACCTCTCCAATTATACGATCATATTCATCCATATATATGCAGGCAACAAGTGGGTGACTAATACACCTCCTAGGAACCTCTTCAAATCCCAGTATTATCAATGGTTTAACACCGAGCTCCTCAAGGAATACAATTGTTCCATTAAGCCATTTAGCTTGATACTCGTTCAAAGCATAGATGAAGATTATAGGTGGAAACTCCCTTAAGAATCTCAGAGGCTTCCTAGAAGGCTTAAAGGAATAGACAGGATAGAATATATTGCTTTCACCGTATAGAAGCCCCTCAAGGATCTGCTTCTCATAGGGTGTGGTATATACTAGTAAAACCCTAATACCACTAATCCTTATGAATAGTGTTAGCATAGAGATCAATACCGAGTATAGGAATAATCTAAACCCCCCAACATGTCTCTCACTAGGAGGGATCAACAATACTAGTCTACGGGGACGGATAAGGAACAATACGATGTTAAGCCACAGAAACAATCTAAAGGATACCGGAGCACCAATAACCAACCCCGGTAAACCCCTACGCTTAACGAACTCAGCTATGAGATTTATATAGAAGAGTATCTTATGCCTAAGCTTTAAACCCCTAACAAATTCATGTTCAAAATACTCAACACTAAAATTCTTCCTCTCCAAAACATCTATAAGCTTTCTACATATAAAACCACACTCCAAACCAATAAATAATAAGCTCCTACCGCTGCTCAATATAGACCCCGTAGATGCTTAATCACCTAAAAATAATATTATAGGGAGATAAAATAGTATTTCCAGAAAAAGAAAATGCTGGAAGAAAGAACAACCATGAGAAGCATCGCCGAGATCCTAGAATATAAGAGGAAGCTGGCAGAGGAAATCGGTAGAGAACTATCAACTAGAGAGAGGGAAGGGGCATTAAAAGACCACCATTCTAAAAGAGCCCCGAGACCATGTGGTATGACTATACATACCGGGATAGGATGTAGCCTCAGATGTATATACTGCTATATAGAAGATATGGGCTTTCCATGGAGTGTAAAACCATATCCTCTAAACGGTAAACAACTCGTATATGCTCTCCTAAATAACCCGTACTTTATACCCGGTAAAAATGGGACATTAATAGCACTAGGATCGGTAACCGAGCCATTCCTGCCGGAAACACGTCGTAGAACCCTAGAATACATAAAATATATTTCGAAATACCTCGGAAACCCCATACAATTCTCTACAAAAATGACTCTGGATGATAAAACCATAGAGGAGATCAAAAGATATGATCCAGGGATATCCCCCCTAATAACGATAATAACTATAAAATACCATAAGAAACTAGAGCCATACGCGCCATCGCCATGGGATAGGTTCGAGACTATAAAGAAACTCCACCGTAAAGGCTTGAAACCAATACTATTCTATCGACCAATAATACCTGGAATAGCTGAGGAGGAATACATGGATATACTCCGCGAGGCTAAGAAGTATGGAGCTGTAGGAGTTGTAGCAGGATCACTTAGAGTTACAAGACTTATACTATCAAGACTTAAAACCGTTGGAATACCCATCGATAAGATAATGGAGAGACTACCCAGAACGCCTAAAGGACACGAACAAGTATCGATCTATACACGGGATATTAAGAGGGAGATAATGAGATATGCTAGAAGCATAGGACTTATAGCCTTCCCAGAAGCCTGTATGGCAAACATATATACACACGGATATAGATGCTGGAAGATGGAAGCCCTAAAAATACAGCCTCAAGACGTGGAGAAACCATTACCAGTAGATATAAAGGAGATAGCCAGAGAACTCGGAGAGCTAAGGATAAAGCCCGGAGTGATCAAGCCATTATATGATAAGGGTTTATTACTCATAGATCTAAAAACTAATAGGAATATGAGGAAATTATTGGCGGAATATATTAAGTGTAAATATAAGATATGTGTCAGGATCACTTAAGCTCCGTGATCCTACTAGGGTCAAACGGTATAGAGTATATGTCTTCAGTCTTACTAATATAAAGTGTATGATAGCTATAACCATAATCGATAACTAGATAGATCTGTGCACTACTCCTATTCTTAAGCTCAAAAACATATTTCTCCGTATCCCTATCTAGGGCTAATACAATCTCCTCACTGATAGTGTTTAACCCGGGTTTAAGTATTGGTGCAGACATTATAGTCTCTCCGAGAAAAACCCTCTCAGAATCAATATATAAATATACTTTTGCGTTCACATAGCCTATAACGATTTCAACCCTACTATTATCGCTAAACACTAGATCCGCATATATGTGTAAACTCATATTACCACGATAATAGACGATCCTATATATGCTGAGGGAGTACATCGATACGGAATTATATGCTTCATCATAGAAGATCTTCAGTAATACAGCTGTAAAAACTATAGAGATAATTATGAGTGTTATGATCAGGATCTTAACCCTTCTACTCAAACCAGACCACATATAAAAATAGGATTTCGGGAGATATTAAAACGTTAAGATACTAAAAATATAGAACAACTACTTATTACCACGGAGGAGAGCTTCAATGTCCGAAGCCAGTTTTTCGAGGGACTCTTTATCAACCATATCCCTTACATGAGTCTTTGAAACATACAACTCTACCCTTCCAGATAATTTATCCTTAACCCTAATAATATCCTTGTCACGATAATGGTATATATCGAGCATCTCGATCTGTCTATCCTCTAACAATTTCTTCAATATAACACTAGGTGTTTTAGGCATACCCCATCCACCATCCCTAGATTGTTCAGAGTTAATTACCCGATAGCATAATATTCTAGTTGGGAAATAAATGTTTCCCACAGCTATCAACGGGTGTTTCATCATTGAAGACTAGGGGTAGATGGAGGAATGGATCAGTAGAGATAATTAATAGATCGGGCATATTGACGTTGAAATTCCTAAACAACACGGTAGAACTGAGACCGAGAGCAATATATTTTGAGAAGATACTGGATCATAGGATCGGGAAGGATAATAGAAAGAAATACATCTATATATACTTCGAAGAACTAAGACCTCTCCCCCTACAACCGATACTTAGAATGAAGAATATCGATGAATTCACGATCGAAAACTACACGATCAGATACACTAGGACGGCGATAGACGAATACTATACGATAATAACGCCTGGAACACATCTATACGACTACATGATAATTACGGGGGATGAAGCAGGAATTGTTGCATCGATACGTAGAGAGGTATACTTTGATAGGGAGGATAGGTCTCTAACGATCTATATGGTCTAGGATATGTGCCACGAAATATATGTTCCCTCCTCCACAACACCTTCAATAATAGCTCTAGAAGCCTCTATAGTGTTGAAGCCCGATACAATTATTACCGGGATTCCCAGTTTCCTCGAAATATTCATCATCTTATCGATCTTACCCCTAATACCACCAGTAACATCTATACCTCCACTACCCGATACCATGCTAATTACTTCTTCATAGTTTCCACGATCAATTCTACGTATAAGTTTAGCATCTCTACATAGCTTAGGATCACATGTATATACTCCCTCAACATCGGTCAACAAAACGATCCTTGAAGGCTTAACATACTGAGCCACCACGCTGAAGACATCCTCAGTCGATAAAACCCTGTATCCACTCCTAACCGAAACAATACACTCACCATAGACAACCGGGATAACATTACCGTCTAGCAGGATCCTTAAGGGATCGATGAAAACCCTCAAACCATCACGATCCTCAACTATAAATGCGGATGTTTGGAGGGATGTAGCCGGTATACCCTTATCTATGAGTTGATCAACGACTATTCTATTTAGAAGCCTAGTAGCCCTTTGACAATGAATTAGGAGCCGGCTAGGATCACCCCCCTCTAAAGCCTTGACCACGGGGTGGGCGAAACTACCACCACCATTACCCAGAAGTATTCTAACACCACTCCTAAAACCCTTACCTATGATCTCTGAAAGCTTCTCCAAAGCCCTATAATTCATACTAAAGGGTTTATCCTTAAAGGTTAGGAAGCTTCCACCGGCCTTAACAAATACCAAGTTGCCAATAGTTTCGGGCAACCCCACACCCCTTCACGGTATAAATAGTTTTACATATCCAACACAATATACCCCCCTACACCATTATAACGGTGTCGTAGTTGAAGAAGAGCATCCTAGCGGCCATACTATTATTAATACTGATAAACATGATGACCCTCCATAACGCATCAACGGGGAAGTCATTGGCTGAGCAAATAGGAAGGACACAAACCAGCACATATATAAACAAGAAAATACAACTCAATAATTCCTACTACATAAAACACATAGACATAACTCCTAGGGGCTCGGAATACTACTGGGAGTCAATGATATACGGATACCAGATAGTAGACATAGACAGGGACAAGCATCCAGACATACTACTCTGGACACTGAAAAACATAATGATATGGAGCTATAATAAAGGAGTATATAGTAAGATAGGAGCAAACTATTACTTCGACAACCCAATACCATTAGATACTAACCATGATGGAACTATAGACAAAATAATACTCCTAGACCACTACGGATACGATGGAAAAACAATTCCAATATACAACCTCTACAGAGTAAAGACTATAGTAAAGGTATGGGAACCCATGAATAACCGGGTAAAAACACTAGGAGTAATATCATCAATAGCCATCTCCAGAACCTATCTAGTCTACAATGATAGAATCTACATCCCAACAATAAAAAACTATTACCGTAGGGGATGGAGATCATACATATACTTCTACTCAAAACTCGGAATACTAGTCATAGATACTGAAACAATGAGTATGAGACACTACATAGTAAAGAGCGTACAGTTTAGATCGTATAATCCGAAAGAGACTAACGATATAACGACAAGCTATGAAGCATACATAATAAAATACAGAGACAACCAGGCAATAATGTTAACAAGCGGATGGGATAAACTGATAATAATAAGACTAGGATCAACACCGAGAATAATTAGGGAGATAAGCCTCCAGAACCCACAGAAGAATAGAGATAAACTAATGATAGTTATAAGGAAAAACACACTAACACACTCACCCGGAGCACATGATCTATCACTAGAATATACTGCACCACAGCAACTAAACTACTATATCGACGAAAACAAGCTAATAATACCATACACCATATTCTCCGCCTTAACCCCTCAGGATAGAATATATGGATTCCTAGCCGGGAAGGTAGTATATGATAATCCGAGGATCGAGAAGACGATGGGGGTAATAGTAGTAGATTTAACACATAGCACCTATAAATACTATAAACTGCGAGATATGACAATCAAGCATTACACCATTAAATCAATTACGGGGCTAAGAATAGTTAATGATAAAAAGATATTAGTTGGTGCATTGGGACACGATAACATACATAATCGTTACACGTCAATGCTCATAGAATATAAATACGACCAAACATTAAACCAATGGATCCCACACATAATACACACATCACCTATAAAAGTGGATCAGCCTAGGAAACAGCCGATAATACCCATAGATAACAATGGAAACCTAATAACCACAAATTATCTCTATATAAATGGGACAATGATAAAATATCATTCGACAAAAACAAATGGCGGCCCATACTATTCCTATCTACTTAACCCTCCACCCATTCATCCTCCAAAAGTAGTAGACATTGATGGAGATGGAGATAAAGAGATCATAAATATAGTAGAATACCAAGCACCCTGTGGAACAAGCTTCGGTGATCCTCCAATATTTTATCTAGTACCATTTATTAGATATGGGTGGAACAAGCTATTAATAGTTGAGAAGCCCAAGATAAGGATCAATATATCTGGAAGCCCCATACCCGGCGGTAGCATAGAATTTGAAATATCCACGGAAACCTCAAAATGGTCGAAAACCAAGATAGAATTGCTGAGAGATGGCGAAACAATATATAGTGGGGTTATAAATGGAACAAATACATTGAGTATCCATTTAGATACTCTAAGACCGGGAACCTACAAGTTGACGATACATGCGGAAACAGCTTATTGGGCAAACCATGTCTTAGGTGAAAAGCCTAATCTGGGAAGTGAATATATTGTATATAGGGAGAACATAGAACTAGAACTATTTACGGTAAAAATACCAACACGAATACTAATCCTAGAACCAAAATACCATATATTAACCCCAAACCACTACTTGAGCGGTCTAGTGATCAAGGCTAGATTACAGGTATACAATTATACACTAGGAGAATGGGTAACAAAGCCAGTAGTCGATAAACTAGTAGCCATACTATATAGGGAGGGATACACCTATAGAGTGAACCTATACTATAAGGAGACTATGAGGACATACTATGGAAAATACTACTTCGCAATGCCCGATACAACATATAATATAACGATACAGTATAATGGAGACAACCACTACACAGCATCATATAACAGCACGGTAGTGCAACTGATAAAGTATCCCACAAGAATACTTATTGAGGAGCCAGAGGAGATACCGGCATTAACAACTACATGGTTTAGACCTAAGATAAAATACCTATATATAGACCAGAATGGGTTATGGAGGGAAGCACGGTTAGGAACGGGGTCTATAAGGATAACTATTAAGAACCCATATAGGAGGACAACATATTGGAAACTATACATGTATAACCACATATACTACATAGACAAATACTATGTGATACCACCATATGTAGAGATAAAGATAACCTATAAACCATTATTTAACTACTACTCACCATCCACAAACATGACAACTATAACTGTGAAGCCATTAACATTAAGGATAATATATAATAAGACAATGATCTGGGGCATAAACTATGCCGTCAAAATAATTGAAGAATGCGGTAATGTATGGAGGAAGCCGTCGGCACCCATAAACATACAACTAGTAAACAATACCGGAAACTACACGATACCATATAGTAGTGGGGTAGGAGTAATAGATACTATGAGGTTTAAACCCGGAATATACAAACTAGTAGTGAGAGTATCCGACGGTCCCCTAGCATTTAGCGATTATTTAGCAAAGGCATATAACAACCCATACAATATATTCAACACCACAATTATTATGCCGGAGATAAAGCTAGAGGTCACACCATATATCACGATAAAAGACGATAACGAATACACATATACACTAACACCAGTAAGGATAAAGGCTATTGTAACGGGGATACCGGACAATATAAGCATACTGGTCAGACTAGCCATAGACGGTAAAGAACTATATGTTAAGGGGGATGAGGAACTACTATGGAGTTTCAAGAGACCGGGAAAACACATAGTCAAAGCAGCGATATATGGTGAAACAGCCTATACGACGATCACCGTATACCCCCAAAAGGTATGGATAATATACAGGTATGGAGGAGAAACATTGAGAATATATACGAGAGACCTACTAGACAGATACGCTCCGGGAAACCTCACAGTAAGAATCTATAAGAGGAACACACTCATACGCACATTAAGGATCGAGGCAAACGGTTCAGCAGAGATACCCCTAACATTTCTACCGGGTGGAGTATACTATGTGGAGGCAACATATAGTGGAAATATAAGCTATTCACCGGCAACCAACTACACGATCATAAAGGTCTCCGGTGGTATGGTAGAACCCCTACCGGAGCCAAATATTATACCAATCACATTATTAGCTACAATACTACTATTAATAATATGGCTTCGGAGGAGAAATGGGTAGACGGATATGCTGACGGAGGAGCCGGAGGCATACGCTTCAACGATCCGTTCAATGACTCTATCATATGTGGTAGTTGTTGGAGAGGTTATAGTATCAATACTAGCTATAGCGGGATTAATAGCCTTCGGGATCCTTAGGGGGGAGCTCGTTAGCTCAATAATCGACGTGATAATATACGTATTCCTACCATTAACGGTATTGGTGGTAGTGTATGCTGTGCACGAGGCAAAGAAGGTGTATAGACAAGCGTTAGAATTCTATAGAACAGCGAAGATAGTGTCTGAAGAGTTTGATCTAAAACATGTGGAACTACTGGAATCACCGGCACCCCCATTTGCAGCGATCTATAGGATCAATAGGAAATACCTGGTATTGAGAAGGCTGGATAAGTATGCTACAATATCTATACTAGACCCTATAAGGGGGGTTGGGAGGAAGGAGTATACACCGATACTATTATGGAGGGAGAGGGAGAGGCTATTCTATAAGGAGGTCGATGGTGTAAGGATAAAGATTTCGAGGGTTGAAGCATATCTACCAGATCCCAAGAATGAAGAAATGGTTGAGGGATTATTCATAGCATACACAACCACAACAATATACAATACAGCACGGATAGTAAAGATACTCAGAAAACTCCTATCAAGGGAAGCTATAGAATACTATGAGACGACAAGGGAACTACCAAGGTTCATCTCCCCCCGGGAAAACTCCTCAAACAACCCCCTAGGTAAACCACACACGTAATATAGAGATTCAAGCTCAACCGGATGGGGATCGGCGACGACAATTATCGAATGAGGTGGTGGAGGATAGGTGTATCTGCCAAGATCATAGAGTAGGTCAGCATGTATAACCTCCTCATCAGAACCGACACGGGCTAAACCAACACCAAGGACACTCGATAGAGAATCCTCCTCGTCAAGCTCCCGAAGGATCTCTACAGCCTCATCAATACTCATAAAACGCTCCTCATCAACACGAATATCTAGGAGGACCAGAGTATGGAGTCTACGATCAAGATTACCACGTATAGTCTCCAAGACACTATAGGGTTTAAAAGCATCCGGATACACTAGTGTAACTGTCTTACCGAAACGATAAGCCTGTAAACCAGTAGCTGAAGCAGCAGCGGAGTATATAGATGCATTATGAACAACCTTAACCCCTACACCCTTCTTCAAAGCCTCTAAGCGGATGATCTCATGCGTTGTAGCTATGAAGGGGTCGCCGGGTACTAGGATCGCTACATCCCTCGCGGAGGCTTCATCTACAATATTCTTAACACCGTATCCCTCAAACATGTTCCGATCGGCAAAAACTATGCGGCAGCCACTACAATACCGTTTTATGATCGATGGATCGAATCTTGGAATTATACTCGTATATCTATCAATATATACTGTTTCAACCCTCCTAAGGATCTCTAACGCTTCAATTGTCAGTGATTTAGGGTTTAATCCTAAACCTATGAAGTATAGCATTACCCATCAATCCTAGTATCCAATTATCCTAGTAACCCTTCTAATAACAATTACTATAATTATTATCGATACAATCACAAGCGCTACTATGAATATCATAGGTAAGTAATCCCAAATATTGAAACCTCCAACAGATGAACCACCGGTGCCTCCGCCAACGAGTTTATCCATTGATGAAAAATAGTCCAGTTCAACCTCGTATACAACTCTCCTACTATAACGATCTATGAATGATAGTTTTAGGAGTAACCCGGTATTATCGGTTATGAATCCCTCGACATCATACTCCTTATACTTTCCTCTAACCATTAGGGCTCTAATACTATACTTTCCTTTAGAGATGTTTAATACATACTCCGTAGATGATACTAGGGATACGCGTATAGTAGTATATGTAACGACCTCCTTACCGGATGGAGGTATTAGATCAAATAATGGGAGGGGTTCAGATACACTACCAACACCCTTAGCTTTAAAATCATTAATATCCTCTATAAGGGCTGGGACATAATCCGGTAGGTTATAGCATGGAGCACTAATTTTCTTCTCACGGTCACTAACACCATGATACTCGATCCTCATTATATACATCATACCTTGAGAGGATTGGAATACGTCCTCAAACCTTACAGTATAGTATTCCCGATAAACACCCAGTTCAGTTCGATGAACCATTTCGTAGGTTAACTTATCACCCTTACTAAATAATCCACATACAGAAGTCCCATATACGACTATAGGTGTCAGCACTGTGTAAACCAATAATGTTAAAACTATTATCGATAAACCCTTCACACCTATACCCATCTACAATCAACCCATTAAATATTCTCTATATGGCGTTGTAAATATTTTTCACTATACATGACTTTGAGAAATACTTATTATCCATTACCACATTAATCTAACTGGACAAAGCGTCCAGGTGATAGGATGAAATACATAGTGTTAACCCTACTGGTAATAATTACCTTGTCAATAATCCCGGTCAACATCTCCCTCTCGGAAAGGGATGATATATACGTGGTTGATGCACTGGGTAGAACAGTATCCATACATGGAAAACCAGCGAGGATAGTAACATTAGCTCCAAGCATAACGGAGGAAATATTCTATTTAGGGCTTGAAGATAGAGTTGTAGGGATGGATAATATATCGTATACGGACAACTACTTCAACATATCAAAATACGCTAGAGAGCACGGGATAGCCGCTGTAGGGGGATACTGGTGGTCTGCTATAAGCGTCGAAAAAATACTATCCCTAAAACCCGATCTGGTTCTGGCAGATAAGGGTGCTCATAAACCACTACTACAAACCTTTGAAGACTATAATATTACGGTAGTATATCTAAACGGTGGGAGCTCTAGATCCGTTGAGGACATATATAATGACCTAGACATACTCGCAACAATATTTAATAAAACCGGGAGGGTTAAAGACTTCATAAACAAGCTGGAGGAAAACATCCAGACATATAGGGGAAAACTAGCCCCCTTACATGGGTGGAGGGTGCTCGTAATCGTCGGGATATATAATGGGATATGGATAGCTGGTAAATCAACATATATAGACGATATACTATCAAGACTGGGATTCATAAATCCAGCGGATACCATAGGCTGGAAAGCGGTAAGCATCGAAGAGATCGCTGAATGGGATCCAGACATAATACTTGTAGCATCAATGGGTATAAGCAATGAAACATTGAGGGAGGCGGGGATATATGACCTCGGAAAACCAGTAGTAGTGCTCGATCAGAAGACTACGGATGCGTTATCAAGACCGGGGCCATTAATACTGGAACTACCTAAACTCCTATATGATACTATGAAGCCCTTCATAGCAAATAATAATACAGAAACAAGCAGTCGAACAACAACGGCAACTACAACGCTTGAAGAATCCGAAACAATCACAACGAAAACTTCGACAACACAGAAGAGTAGAGTAGAGGGTGAGGAATATGGGGGTATACTGTATTTAACGATAGTAATAGCAGTGCTAATAGTAGGTATAGGTATAGGATACATCCTATCAAGGATTATGGGGAAGAGGAAATAGTGATAACTCGGCATAAACTATTATTCACTGCGGCGACGATGATCCTATTATTGATACTGTTAGTCACTATGATAATTCTAATCTACTACTATCCTAAGCCAGCAAACATTTTCGTTGTAGAGTATAGGTTTAATAGGGTTCTCGAAGCGGTATTATCCGGTATAGTTTTAGGATTTACAGGTGCGTATCTCCAATCCTCATTGAAGAATCCATTGGTTGACCACTATATACTTGGGATAGGTGGTGGAGCACTGTTCTCAGTCTATCTACTAGTTTTATTCATAGGTGTTGAGATATACCTAGTACCATTAACGGCTATAACCGGAGGGCTTATAGCATTAACACTAACGGTGTTGATTGCTGAATCTATAGGTGGGAGTGATATATCATATGTATTATCCGGTATAGGTGTAAACTCTCTATTCTCCGGTGCATCAATACTCCTATCATACATGATCCTGGCGAAGCAGCCGTATGCTATACATATTTTGATGGGTTCATTCATCACCGCATCACCTAGATGGCTTCCTCACACAATAATCGCCCTTATAATAGTCTCCACAACATACCCCCTACTAGCAAAACCCCTAAACACACTACTACTAGGAGACACCTACGCCTACCAGCTAGGAGTAGATCCTGGTAGAGTGAGGCTATATTCAATAATCACAGCTGGGGTGGCGTCATCAATAATAGTTGGATGCTTCGGACTAATAGGATTCATAGGGCTCGTATCACCACATATAGCTAGACTAATAGCTAGGACAACGGATAACCGCATAGTGATACCGTTCTCAGGATTACTGGCAGGACTAATACTTCTCACCACAGATACTCTCTCGAGAACAATACTTGTATCAACAACAGGGGAAATACCTGCTGGCGCGATCTCATCGGTATTTGGAGCCCCCTTCTTCCTAATACTCCTATATAAGAGGTTTAAAGCCAGATAAACCGGAGGGCTATACATGATAGTGATCAAAAGAATGTATTCCGGATACGGTGACCACATGGTTTTGAAGAATATAAATCTCGATATAACGGATAGAGGGGTAACGTGTATAATCGGGCCAAATGGTGCGGGGAAGACAACCCTCCTCAGAACAATAATTGGTATGCTAGGATATAAGGGGAGTATAGTGATCGATGGTAGGGAGCTAACCAGTTATACACGTAGGGAATTATCGAGGAAGATCTCATATTCCTCACAGATCGATATAGTGGAACTCCTACCATTAACAGTTAGAGAAGCATTATTAACAGCCAGATACCCTGTATCGAGGGGTTTCTGGGAGGATAGAGAGGATTATGAAGCCGTTGAGAGGGTTGCTAGGATGCTTAACATAGAAGATTTAATCGATCGGAGGCTGCAGGAGCTGAGTATGGGTGAGCTTCAAAGGGTTACAATAGCATTATCCCTAGTTAAAAACCCGAAATATATACTACTTGATGAACCAGATGCACACATAGATATAGGATATAAATCGAGTCTAATCAAACTATTGAGGAGTATAGGTAGGGAGAAATCGGTGGTATTATCGACACATGATATACTCTTCGCATACCTAGTCGGGGACAACATAGTATTGATCGATAATGGAGAAATAGTATATAGGGGTTCGAGGAATAAGCTATTGTCAGCTATAGACATGATCGAGAAGGTTTATGGAGCAAAGATAGCTGTCTTCGAATATGGGGACGAAAAGTATCTAACGCCAATATATATTTGATCGAAGATATTAACCGAGGGTCTTCACGATGGCGATCAGCATCTTAGCATCATCTATATACTTCCTATAATTATTCCATACGATGAATATAGAGTTATGAATTATCTCATATTGGTTTAGGATCTCCACATATTTCGCGTAGAGATTATCCGGTAAGCCGGGGATATAGAGCTTATTAGAGACCATGAATCCAAAGATCTCGAATACCTCTGGATCACCGGTTAGAATTATCAATTGATCCCGGAAAAACATATATCTTTTAAGGATAGACTTCAAGAGTGTATTTGAGAAACCACTATATACCGTTAATATCCTATCCTTTAAATCCCTCCTCATAATAGTTATTTTATCAAAGATCGGTTCCCCCCTATAACAATATCTCTGATTAACCTTCTCTAAAAACCCCTTTTCGAGGAGTACATATATTAGTCTTCTAGCCACCCTCTCGGTTAAGCCTAGGATTTTTGATGCATTTATCCTACCAATACATTTGTAGTCTCTATATAGTAGGAGTAGAGCTAGAGTATAGCATAGTTCTTCGCCTCCTAGGTCAATCCTATGTATTAACCTCTTCAGATCCTCTATATTTAATCCTTCATCGACCCCTCTAATAGCTTCAACACCTCACCGGATTCAACTATCTTTGCACCGTAAACCTTCTCCATATACTTTAGAGCATATTCGTGATCCTCCCTACTGAATGCTGCAACGCCATCCCTAACAACTAAAATGTTATATCCATGGTAGAAGGCATCCCATGCTGTATGTAGCACACATATGTGTGTATGTATACCGGTCAACACAACTGTGTCAACCCCTAGATCCCTCAATAACATGTCTAAACCGGTATCTCTAAAACCACTATAGCTCCTCTTATACAATACATAGTCTTTACTACCAGGCTTCAATTCATCGATAATTTCAGACTCCGAACTATCGTGTAGAGCGTGGACACCCCAAACTTTAAGCTCATGGTCGACCGGGAAGTGCCGATCGGCAACATATATTACCGGGATATCTCTATTATGGGCATGATCAATGATCCTCTTAATAACTGGTATAATCTCCTGAGCTTGGGGGCTACGGAGCCTACCATAAACGAACTCCTTTAACATATCTATAACTATTACAGCTGGCTTCAAATACATCCCCCCACATCAATGTCTATGCTAGTCCTATAGCCTCTAAACTATAGTATTACGTATTGAGAGAATATATTTTATCGTGGACGGCTATGCGATCTGGCCACTAGGAATTTATCGCCCATATACTCAATTATTATAGCGTATCCCTTATCTAGTAACTCATGTATAACCCTACTAGGATCAGCTCCTTTACCTCTAGCTAGTTCATAGACGTATTCAAGCCTAATCGGATGAACATAGATCGTATTAGCTATATCCCTCACAAGATCATTACTGAATTTAAACGTGCTAGGCTCTGTAGCGGTTAGCAATCCGACTCTATCTTCGCCAAGAGCTTCTATAAAGACCCTATATGCCTTCAAAATTTCCTCTTCCCTAGGTGGTTTAACCCATTTCTCAGCAGGTGGTCGGACCGGTATCTGAATATATGCCTTATCGATCCTCAGCTCCTTGAGGAAGGATGTTATGCCTAAATACTCCTCTACACGATCATTTACTCCAGCCACGATCATTGTCTCAGTAATAACCTTCCCTTTATACGTCTTTGTGAAATCCCTAATCGAGTTAAGTATTAGGTTTAGGTTGAGGGCGGGATGTGGCCTGTTAAGTCTTCTCCATGTCTCCTCATATACTGTATCAACCTTTACAGATACTATGTCGAAATACGTCAGATCACTAACTACATCATCCATATGTAGTAGGGATGAATTGGTGAAGACGGCTAATGGCTTATCTATCTCCTGACGTATAAGTTTAGCCTCTAAACCAAGATTGATATCTAGGGTTGGCTCACCGTTTGGGACGAAGGAGATAACATCTGGGTCCCTCTCTCTAGCTGCTTTAACAACGGTTTCAGCTAGTTTATAGGGATCGTAGAATCTTCTACGCTCAACTATAAGCCTGGTCGTAAGCCCAGCCTGGCAATATATGCATGAATATGTGCAATATTTATCGAAGACGTTATTAACACCGAGGCTATAGCCCAGTCTACGTGAGGGAACCGGTCCAAACACTATATTCCTAGCCAATACACATACCACCTAGCTGGAATACTGAAAAGGGGAGTTAATATAATAGTGTTATCCAGGTAAGAGTTATCAAAGCTTAAAGGATAGACTAAATATATAGTGATGAACGACTTCGGTGCGGAGCCCACCCGTAGATGAGAGGGGCTGTGAAGAGCCGTGTGAGGGCTGAAGAAATATTTTTGGTATATCTTTAATACCTTCTAAATATATCAATAGTCTTAAACTAGTGAATTAGCCGAATACAACCGTATTAGATAAGGTGTTTTCATGCCAGGTAGTAAGGGAGAGTTTAATAGAGCCTATAGCCTTGTTCAGAGGATCATATCAAGCCTTAACAAAATACTGAGTGGTGTTGATGAGAACATAAAGCTCACGATAGCATCGATAATAGCTGGAGGACACGTATTGATCGAGGGGCCTCCGGGAACGGGTAAAACACTCCTAGCACATAGCCTAGCGAAGATTATTAGTGGTGAGTTTAGACGTGTTCAGGGGAATCCAGACCTACTACCAACTGATCTAACCGGATACCACCGCTACACGTTGAACGGTGATATGGTCTTTGTT
This sequence comes from Desulfurococcales archaeon, assembly GCA_027028545.1. GTDB lineage: Archaea > Thermoproteota > Thermoprotei_A > Sulfolobales > Desulfurococcaceae > JALVIT01. The sequence goes on along the minus strand of JALVIT010000052.1, from coordinate 15,865 downwards.
AAGGGGCCAATATTTACAAACATATTATTGTTCGACGAGCTGAATAGAACACCTCCAAGGAGTCAATCAGCCCTCCTGCAGGCTATGGCTGAGTATAGTGTAAGTGTTGACGGTATAACTTATCGAATAAATAAACCATTCCACGTAATAGCGACAGAGATCCCAATATCCAGCGAGACGGGTGTATACCCCCTAACACTAACATTAAGGGATAGGTTCTGGATAAAGATATATAGCGAATACGTAGAACCCCTAAACGAATACAGGATAGTTAAAAGGGCTGATCAACTATACGACTATGCTAAGATAGAAGTCGATGAGAGGATAGAACTTTCAGAATTCAAATGGCTACAATCCTTCATGGATGAGGGAGTATATGTTGATGATAGAATAGTCCAGTATATAGTGAACATCATGCAGAGGATTAGAAGCGATGATAGAGTATTACTAGGTCCAAGCCATAGAGGATCAATATATCTATATAGGATAGCTAAAGCATACGCGTTAATAAATAAACGAGACTATGTGATCCCTGACGATATAAAATACCTACTACCATACGTAATAGCCCATAGAATAATATTAGCTAAGGAAACAGGTGATGATAGGGATAAGATCGAAATATTGATGAAGCTTGTAGATGAAGTACCGGTTCCTAAAGAGTAGGCTAGGTAAATAGACTATGAAGGAAGATAAAAGCAGTAAGGTTCTGAAAGAGCTTCTACTTATAGCCTCTATCTTATTCATAATATACATTATGTATAATTTATATGATGTGATGTATTCATTCATATTCTCTATAATATTCCTAATAATCCTATACAATTATGGATTAGTCATGAAGACAAACAATATTGAAATACCGCCATATTGGCTACTCATACTACCAGTAATAATAGGTTTAACAACCGGAATAATATATTTGGAAAAACTATATATGGAATACTTAATCTACATATCATTCATATTATTAATGATAATAATCTCAACACCTAGGATTAATAAGGAGATCCTAGGTCAACTATTCGTTAAAGAATCACACGTATACATATTATACATGATCACTATACTCCTAGTATTCATATACTCCAATCCTGGACTATGGATATTTTTAGGACCGATACTCGAATACTATGTAACAGCATACTACATTATATCATGTAAGGATACTAGAGGGATAGATACTACTGGTAGAATGCTTCTATCAGTATCAATCCCATTACTCTTCCTCCAAGGATTAATACCCTCGATCTATAGCATCTTTCTAAACTCCGTTAAGAATCATCCTAGATCTATGTCAAAAATAAGATACATCATACCCGTCGACTATGCTTTAAGAATCATTATAGCTATAGGTGTGCTTCAATGGAACCCCGTATCGCCAGCATAGGTTTAAACATCATAATATTTTCACTAGCCTTCATAGTTATATCTCTGATCGAGGGTATGGAGATCCTACTAGGAGTATCATTCACATCACTACTACTAGGTATAATCTTCCTAACGATAGGTGTAACATATATTGAACCCCTAGAGAAAATGCTTAAGGAGAGCTTTCAATTATCACTTAATATATTGAATAAACTAGTAGAAGACACTAGACTAGTAGATTCAAACATAGTATTCACATGCACCGAGCCCTTCACAGCGATCATTATATCAAAGAAGAATCTACCATGCGACAAACTTAGTCCAGGAGTAGGCGTATACGGTGAAACACCCTACATAATGATCCCATACACTTCAGAGACCAAGGAGGGGGAATGGGTCAATCTACATATTGAGGGTTTAAGAAGTAGACTGAGGAGTGAGATCCTTGGAAAATTCAGCTTGGCTAAAGACATAGAGATAATACCCAAGAGTAATGAAGTCACAATAATACTTCATGACATGTATAGGGAAATAACAGAATATGCTAAAAATCCCTTCAACCCGGTAAAGATCATTCTAGCTAAGATACTAAGCGAAACAATCAAAGGAGGAATAGTGATTGAGAGGGAGGAGATCTCTGGTAATACTTATAGGGTTGAAGTGAAGTTCAGAGGGTTTGAATCATGAAGAGAATTGAGAAAACAATGATACTATTCTCCATAATATATCTATTAATAAGCGATCTATTATTGATCATTGGCGAGAGGAGGATCGATGTATACTTAATCATACTAATAACGATATATTACATATATTATACATTAGAACCGGAATTACATAGTAATAATGGATTAAAAAAGATCAATCCACCACTAATAACGCTAGTAGCGATCCTGGCAATATATAGGATATATCTAATGATCACAGGTGGTATTTAATGGTCTCGATCAAGGTAATACATATCTCCATTATAATAATGGTTCTAACTACAACAGTATATCCAGTTAATAGTATAAGGGGAGATATAGATCCTGTTCCCTACGCCTTACTCTTGGATACTTATATCTCAACTATACTCTCTCAAGATCTTAATAAAGAATTAGAACTTTATAATCATGCTATTTCACTCGTTATAGATGATCTACAGCTTAAAATAGTTCATCAAAGGGCGTATAAAATACTCCATGATATATCCCTTATATTAAATAATACTCAGATGATAATAGGCATTGGACTTTACAATATAGATCATGATAAACTATTAGATATGATAAGGAAGAGCTATACAAAACTTTTAATATACGATAATGAACTAGATGATTACATATACGAATATGTTAAAAGACTAGAACAATACGTATATTCAAAACCAGCATTCTTCAAATATAAGAATAGGATATATGAAAAGATACATGCACTACATAAACTATTATCTCGATATATCTCACAGCTAGAAGACCTATACTCATCAATAATATCTAATTCATCGATAGAAAGCCTAATACTAGAAATTAACATACCTGAGAAAGTATATGCTGGACAATCGTTCAAATTCATAGTAAACGTTGAAAACCCTTATATTAAAGTAAATGATAAATACACTAATATCATCATGACATTGCTCATGGGCCCCTATTATCGAGATATAGAAAACTATACTATTATCAACAGTTCGAGTATAGAGGCCTTAATAAATGTTCCAGATGCAGACACGATCGAGAGTTACGGGATAGATATAGTGAGGGATAGAGCGACAAGGGAATTCTATGCAACAGCTAGGATATCAGTTAAAATAGTCTATAAGGGTGGAAATAATACATATATAGGTTCTGTAATAAGGGATTTCAGAGTCCTACTCGAACCGCCTAAAATAGTGGTTAAAACACCATCCTACGCATATATAAATTCTACAATGCTTATAACTATATATTCATACGTTAAGGATCCTATCAATATCTCAATATATCTAGATAGGGTTGAACATGACCGGCTAATAATGAACAAAACAATAATGTATGGCGTAAACAAAATAAGTTTGAATACTTCAAATATAGAGCCTGGATATCATACCCTCTTCTTCAAGATACATCCCGATAAACAATATATGTCCTCCATGAGGTCTTCGGCAATAGCTATAATACATAAAACGGTTAGCGCTACAATGAGCCTCCCAAACCTATTATTCGGCCCTCCATTCACATTAAATATTCATGGTAAGGTATATGATAATGTGAAGTATCGTGTCCGGATAATTGTAGATGATATAGCTATCTATGATAAGGTATTGAAGGGTAAGAATATCTATCTATATGTTGACCTCCCAATAACCCTCCAATCGATAATGATATGGTTTAGGAGTATAGAGGTATGGATCATACCATTAAATAAGACTTATCAGCCAACAGTATTTACTGTAAATGCATTATCGGTAAATATACTCTTCGTGTTTATATTATTAATAATGATAGGCATAGTCTATCTCCATCCGATGATATCTAGACCATTAATCACCCTTCCATCATGGATTAGAAGGATAATATCATATCGTGTCCTAGAGGAGAGGGGTATAACGTATCTAAAACCAATATCAATGATATATCTCAGATATAGATCTATGAAGACAAAAAGATACTATAAATTATTCATAAAAACACTAGCCTCACTAACCAGACCTATGATGGAGAATGAGACATTGAGGGAATATATTAATAATGTAAAGGATGATCTTCCAGAGGGAATCAAGGATTATGTGGTAAAGCTTACATCGTTATTTGAAGAGGATATGTATTCCAACCACCACATAAATCTAGCTCTCGTGAAGAGGTATATGAGGGAGATAATTAGGGTGCTGAAATCTTGAAGTATAAACTAGTATTAACACTAACCGGAGTATTATTGGTAACAATAATAATAAGTATACTACTAATTATACCATCATCAAGACCGTATAGTATTTGGAATACTAGTGGTAATGGATATTCTAAACTAATATATAGATATGGGTTCAAACCCCTTCACGAGATAATACCCAATATCATCAGACAGGCCAATTCAACGATAATAATATATCCAGTATTTAGACAAATAGAAGATTTTAATAGAACCGTTGAATTCGTTGATAAGGGTGGAACACTTATACTCATCGATGAGAAGGGTTATTCAAACGAGTTATTATATTTATATTTCCACCTACCAATAATAATCGATAACCATACAGTATATGATGAAATATACTGTTATAAGGGTAAGAGGGAGAACCCGTTAATATACAAATATGACAGCAAAAACGTCGAACTTATAGGATGGACCCCTGCTGCAATAAAACTACTCGATACAACAAATGTATCCATTATAGAGGAATACACCACCTCTAAATTCTCATACATTGACAAAGATAACAACAAATATTATACACCGGGAGATGAATTCAATATTCATATAATAATATTATCGATAAAATACGGATACGGTCGCCTAATAATAATATCAGACTATGATATAATATCAAATAGTTATATCGAACTAGGAGATAATAATTTGTTTTTGATAAGGTATCTCGAAAATAAAACAATAAGATACATACTTGTATCATCAATGCCATATACAGTTATCGATAGTATTAGAGAAATAACACTTTATATGAATAGCAATACTATAGATACAAAGTCTATTATTTCATTTATTCTAATCACGCTCCTAATAATAATGGCATATATTGGTGAGAAACGTGGAGCTTAGAAATACTTTATTTGTGTTAACAGTATTATCGGCGGCGCCGCTATCATTGATCTCCGGTATTACTCCTATAACGGTATTTGCTGTAGCCTTAGCTATACTTTCAATATACCTGCTATATACGCGATACAGTCTTCTAGGAGTATATATTTCGATAATAGCTATGATATATGCCTTCACAAAGACAATATATGTTTGGCCAATATATATATTATATGTGGTCCTTTTACCAAATATCTACTCAAGGCACACTATATCTTATTTACTCGTGAAGAATAGTGAAATGGAATATCAAAACGTTGAATTCCTTGGAAGAAACTCAGCACATCTAGTTAAGATCTATATACTACTATTAATTGCCGCACTCGTTAATCCAATAATAATTTTCTCATCCCTTATGGCATTATCAGCTCTCTTCATTATTATCTTCTATATATACTATCATGATTTAAGGATCGATAAAGTATACGTAGAATATAAGAAGAAGATCCCTGTAGGGAGTAAACCTAAAATAAAGATCACATTGTCGAATCCAATAAATGGGCACACCTTCATCGTGTTGGGGGATAGGAAATATTATTGTAGAACTATTAAAGGTCGATGTACGATCGAGTATGAGGCTAAACTTCTAGGGGTCCAAAATATACCAATAACGATCAGGATAAGTGATGAAAACCTTCTCACGAATAAAGAAGTGTATAGTGGAAGGATAGAATTCAAGATAGTACCATCGTATCAAACAATTATAGAAAATATAAAGACACACAAGAAGAGCTTATCGAAGGATAAACTAGCCCTGCTAGATTATAAGATTTATATAATAGATGAGAGATTAGGACTAGTAAAACCTGTTCCTATAGGGATAAAGCCGAACATTATACCAAGTAGGAAGATATTATCCTTAGGAGAATACTATATAGAACAACTACTCGCTAGGATATTAAAGGTATTATCAAATGCCACGGCTTTTGGAGAGGGATTTAAGAAGAGTATTCTTGGGGAATACTATGGTGTGAGAGAATATACTTCGGGAGATAAGATCAAGAACATACATTGGAAGAAATCTTTGAGGGACCCCATGAACCAGATGGTATATGTCAAAGAATACGTCTCCTCCGAGCCGACTGGTTCCACATCTATCAGGAGGCATAAGTATCTCCCGGTAATAATATATGATCCATTAGCTGATAACCTATTAGAATTTGATAATATCACAAATAATTTATTAAATACCATTAATAGGTTAGCAACACTTAATCCAGGGTCACGGACTACAATAATGTTTGTTATTGGTGGGGATATAATTGTATTAAGAGGGAATATAGAAGTACTATTGGACAAATTGATAGAGTTCTTCGAGGAAAATATACCAGCGACGATGTATAACTATAATAGCATTAGTAAAATACTTAATCCGGAAATTATAGAATCCTTTTATAAATATGCAGGTGGTAATAGAATCTATTCTGCTATAGTTATCCCAAATGATGGATATGCTAAACAGATACTGAATATATTAACTAAGAACCATATATTCCCGCCCAGAACAATATTATTTATCCATGGTAAACCGACATCGATGAAATATAGCATTGTAGCATATACTCTAGGGAAAATGGGATATAAACCAGTATTTATAAGTGAAGACATGGGTATTGAATAATGAATGGGAATAATGATATAGATTATCAACACGTATTTGTATTGTTATTTATTATAGTTCTACTTTCATATATAACCGGAGCTATGTATGCAAACTATGTTAAAGCCTATCTAAGCACCCTAGTGGTTGACGAATATACCTATCTATATGTCTTAATGCCTTCAGCCATATTGGTCACGGTATATATAATATATAGGTATTTCGAGCTCAAACCACCAACCCTCGATAGATTATTAGTATTCATAACCCTATTCCTAGGTTCACTACTATTCTACGCTGTATCCTATGTTAGAAACGAGTATATGGTTCAGTATGGTGGTATATCATATATATTCCTATTATTATCGTTCATAATATTATTATACAAGCCGGTGCACATAAAGTATTACGCATTCCTAACAGTCCTCTTACTTCTAATAATACCGATCCCGATCTCACTCATAAGCTATGTATCAGCATCCCTCTCCTACCTAATGGGGAGGATAATGGCATTGGTACCGGGGGTGGATTATATTGAGAGCCATAATCGCGTATATCTGGGAATGATAGATGCTATTGGGAAGTATAGGAGATTTGAGATAAGCTATGCATGTAGTGGATTTGTAAGCTTAACCAGTGTATTATCGATCTTTCCAATAATATCGTATATAGTTGTCACGACGATAAGCGATCTTAGGAGTAAGATCGTTAAGAGCCTTGTGATAATCTTAGCATCAGCATCCATAGCATTAATAGGTAATATAATTAGACTACTACTGATCGTCATTATAACCAAGAATTACGGATATGATCTAGCTATGGAGTTCTTCCATCAATCACCCTCAGTAATATATGTTGCAGCTGCGGTAATCACAGCATTTTATCTACTAAAGAAATTCTTCCCAATAAGGGTTAGGGAGAAACCAGTTAGATACAAGATGTCGTATTCATCTAAAAACCTCATAGCCTTCACACTGATCATGCTAATAGCTGTATCGCAATTATACATATATATGGGTGGAGTACTCGTCGGCGAGGTTCTCGTCAGATATACACCATATATACCCTCACTCAAAATATTCCTACAAAATCCAGCAACAATAGTATTCAACCAGACATCTGTTACAGTTAAGAAGAGCATACCCGTACCATCTCTAACACCACTACTCGGTGCCAGCATTGTGCAGGAGATCATAATATACTATAAGAATAAATACTATATGGGATATGTCGAGGTCGCAGAGACACCAACACGCTTCCACGGATGGCATGTATGCCTAACCTTTCAAAACTATAATATTTTAAGATCATGGAGTGTGTCTGAAAACATAACTATAAACTATCTATTAATAGAGAGGAATAACCGGATAATGCTCCTGGCATACACAATCTATAGATTACCATTATCGATAGGGAATAAGACTACAACAACATATGTTAGAATATCACTGTTTGCACCGGCATCTGAAAGGGTTAGGAATAGAGAAGCCACAATACTCGCTGAAATGCTTACAGCACCTGTAAAGAACTCTAATGAAGCCCCCACAGAATATACTGGTGAGACCTATCATCTCTTCGAAATAGTTGTATTAGTGGAGAACATATTAGTTGTTACGAGTCTAATCCTATTCATAATAATAACCTTTAAAGAATATGTTTTAGAGAGGATATTATACTGGAGAATAACCAGAGTATAGGCTGATCAGATGACGATCAAGAAACACCATGTAATACTGGCAATAACTATATTATTACTAACCACATCATTACTATCATCCTCTATACATTCCCTATACATAAATTATGAACGTAGTGTAGAGTATAGAGACGCTATGGATCTATGGCTGAAAACATATAGACTAGTAAAAGCTATCGCGGAGGAGGGTGGGGATACTAGTAAATATTTGGAGAAGCTTAATGAAACATATACCCTTATAGCCAGGGGGGAGAGTGATCGGGCAATACATGAGCTGGAGAAGTTATATAGTGATGCATTAAAATACTATCATGAGCTAGACGCTAGCTATAAATTGATGATCGCGTCGAAGATAATTATATTACTGTTAATATTATCAACACCGATAATATTCTACATAGTCTTCCCTAGGATATATCTCGAAGTATGGTTTAGAACTAGGAAGAACTGGGTTGTTGAAGAATGAATATCCTAGATAGAGAAGCATTTACAATAATACTCGGACTAATAGTGCTTGGTAGTGTAGGTGGTGCAATACTATACGTTAATCCATATAGGTCTAAACCATATACCGCAATAGCTCTACTAAATGAGAATTGTAGGATAGGGGATTATCCGAGGATAGTGTTCAATAACTCGAATATAAAACTATGCCTCTTCATTGATAACCATTTAGGGTATCTAGCACTCTTCAGAATAGACTATAGGATAGCTTATCCGGAAACTCCTCCAAACAGATCTAATCCCTCTACCGGCATATTGATTGACTATTTATACTTATTCGTAGATAAGGGTGAAAATAAAACGATCAAATATAATACATATATTAGAGTTAATAGGAGCAATATAGACCATATATACCTCATATTCACATTATGGTATCTAGATCCAGATACTGGTGAATGGAGATATACTGGACGTATGGTGGATTTATATGTTAAAATCATAAGTAATCCACTGGGTTGAATAATATGGCTAGGAAACTGCTAGATCTCTATAGGGAGCGTAGAGAGGGGGGTCTTAGTAGATACGATGTATTATATAGTTTGTATATGGATGTAGTAGTTAAGGAGAAAATTAAGCTCATCGATCCAACACCTCCCAAGACATTTATAGAATACCTAGTTAAACCACCATACTCGCTCGAGTATCTAACCATAATATCTATAGTTGTCTTAACAATTCTCTCCATAATCTTAACCCCCTTCAACACCGTTTTCAGAGTTTTAAGATTTATCATAGCACCAGTAATGATCCTATTCCTACCGGGCTATGTAACAATAGAACTGCTATATGCTGGTGAGGAAAGATTTAGCTCTGCCGAGGAGTTAATGCTGAGTATAGGGCTTTCAATAACACTGACAGTTATACTAGGATTAATACTAAACTTTACAGGTGTGGGTATAGGATTGTATCAGATGCTAACAGTTTTCTCGATATATATCATAGTTGTAGGGCTGTTAGCAGCTTATAGGAAATATGGTTCCATTACCAAAACTTAACAGCGTTTAATAGATCCCTAAGATCGCTTCTATCGATTAAAGCCAGCTTATAATAGATGTAGTATGTTGAAGCCAGTAGTAGTAAGCCGTAATACCATGGAATATTTAGGATAAGCATTAAAACAGCCAAAGCCACTGGGATGAAGGAGATCTTTATGAACATATATAGTTTAATATCATACTTAAAACCATAGACTATATAAAATACGTAGATCAATCCTATATATGAGCCAATAGTATATGATAATGCTGCACCCAGCGATCCATATAATGGTACGGCTATAGCGTATAATATTATGCGTGGAACGCTCTGGGCTAAACCAAGGTATAATACATGTATATAATCTCTTAGAGAATATACAAAACTATTCACACCCGATATGATCATGACCGGTATACTATTGAGTAGTAGTATGGATAGCTCGGTTGAAGCATTCAAATACTCCCTACCCAGTAGTCCTAGAAGGAGGAATGGATAGACTGCTAAATATAGTGAGATAGGTGTTAGGATTGTCAATGTGAATCTAATAACCCTATTAACAGTATAGGTCTTCTCCTCACCCATACTACTCAACACTGGTAGTAATAGGTTGATCACACTAGCACCTATACCCAGTATGAAGTTGGCTAGTGTGAATGCTATATAATAGTATCCGGTCTTAACAGCGCCGCTAATACCGAACACAAATATTACACCAAGCCATTGTCCAACAAGTAGAACTATTGATGGAGCCCAGCTAACAATACTACCCTTCAACACCTCAACTACAACTTTATTCCTAAGTATTGGTGAATAGCTTATCCTACTATACGAATAGTACAGGGTATATACCACCTGGACAAGTTGTAGTAACATATAACCGGTTATAGCCCCCCAATAGCCTATCCCTAGATAGACTAGTAGTACACCTATGGAAACCTTCAATACATTACCTATAACAGCAGATTTAAACAATATATCCGTCCTAAGAAAGGATACAGCTAATGCACTAGATACTGGTAGAAATCCTAGAAACACTATAAGGCTTGAAGCCAGAAGCATTACAGAGGTGTAATTCGCAAATCTAATACCCAGTAGACCGAGGACTAGAAGGGTTAGACCTGATGATAGATATATTATTATCGAGAAGTGAACAAGGCTCCAATACTTCTCTCTAACACACTCAAGATCATTGTCCCTCATACATAAGCCTATAAAATGGCGTAACCCTAAACCTATGCCGAGGCTTAGGATGCCATTGATTAGTGAGGCTAATCCAACCGTTGCAGATGTTAATCCTAGAATGTAGGATCCAGCTATCTTAGAGATCAATAGCCAGTATATGAATCCTCCAAGATTGTTAACTATCATAGATCCATATAGCCAAATGCCACCCCTAATAACGGGGACTAAACTGACATTTCTATTTGTCAAATCTCCATACCCTAAACCCACAGACTAATATTAGTTTATAAAACATTTAACCTAGTATAATAAAAATACAGCATTAATATAGATAATTCGATGATAGCGGTGTATATATTGTATGGTGTAGTATTTATCGGTGGTTTCCCGCCATCGATAGCCCGTTTATCGGAGTATAATTACGAATTATTAAAGAATTTATCGAGACTCATACCAGGTGTTAAAATATATGTTTTAGCTAATGAACCCGATTTCTACACAACTAAATACATGGAGAAGGAGGAATTAGAGAGACTCCCCAGTAACATAGAGGTTCTATATACATGGAAACCCTCCCTCACCCATAGTCTCTTATATAATATCTTAAAGTTGAGAAAGAGGTCTAACGTTTTAATAATAAGCATATACCATGGAATATTCGGGAATTCAGGAATAGCCAATCTACTAACGGTGTTACTACTCTATATATTTGCTTTGCTTCTAAGATATAAAGTCGTGACAATACTTCATACCCTACCGGAGGCTAGAGAGAGCTTATATAGTATGCATGGATTGAATAAACTATATTATCTTGGATTTAGGATCTTCACAAGTATCGTAGTCTACATGAGTGAGAAGATCCTTTTACCGGTTGAGAAATATCGAGATATAATGTTGGGCAGCTATACAAATTTAAATGGAAAGTTAGCATTCATACCACATGGTGTACCAATATATAAACTATGCGGAGAGGATAGAAAGGAGAATTGTTTAAACCTAGCATTCATAGGATTAATATCACCTAGGAAGAACCTGGAACTACTGATCAATATTATGGATAAACTCGTGGAGAGAGGTATTAGATGCAAACTATATATTATAGGGACAATACATCCATATTATAGGAAGGAATCGAGGGAGAAGCTATTAAAGATCATTAAGGAGGGGAGGGGAAATGTGGAATGGTTTGGATACATGAAGCTAGACAAACTACAAGAATTCATATGTAAAAATATCGACGTAATAATACTACCATATCATGCATCAACGGGAACCAGTGGTATAGTTCACTTCATAGCTCCAGCCGCAAAACCGGTGATCCTACCCTTCTTCTACGAATTCTATGAATTATATAAGCAGGGATATGGCATACTCCTAATACGAGATAATAATACTGATGAATACGTCGAAAAAATATACAGACTAGTATCGGATAGAGGGGTATATGCAGAGATTAAGAAGAGAATGATCTATGCTTCATTAAAATATTCTATGGATAAAATAGCACATAGATTACTAGAGATCTTGAAGGGGTAAGATGGTTGAATATTAAAACACCCATGTATACTTTAACAAAGCTCCTCTTCAACAGCTTATTCATAGGAGACGGTATAAGTGTCGATAGAATTGAGAATAGGATTGATCAACTGTATGAATTAGCTGTTCGCAATAAGGTTGATCTATTGTTCCTAAAAACCCTAGATAAAATACATGGTTTAGACGATAGGTATAGGAAGAGACTAGTTGAGAGGGAGAATCAGAGATTTGAAATGATAATAACAGCAAATAAAATAATAGGTATACTAGAGGATCTAGGCTATAATGCATCAACATTTAAATCCTTCACACCTTTCCCAATAGTGCCTAACGATATAGATGTGATCATATTAGACCCCATAACTGGTGAAGAATTCAACCATGTAGTTAAAAGGCTTATAGAGAACTACAACTATATGGTATTTGACAAAATACCATACGCTGTAACATTACATGATTCTAGAGGGGGTCCCCATCTAGATCCGAGGTTTAAGGATCCATATGATATAGACCTATATGTAGAGATAGCTGCAAATAATCTGATCTATCTAGATAAGAGATGTATAGAGGGGAAGACACGTATCGTGAGGATAAATGGTTATGATATTAAAACACTGGATCCCATGTATGAGTTGGTTGTTCAGTGTATTCACTCAATAATACCTGAGCAGATATATCTATTATACCACTTCCTAACAATAACTTCTCTGATCCGGTTAGAGGGTGTGAAGGGTTTAAACGAGATCGCTGATCATCTGAACATAGCTAGAGAGCTATCTCTATGCCTATCCATAACAAGCCATATACTGGAAACCCTTACCAATGAGCATGGATATAGATCAACATATGCCGTTGAATTCTTCGATAAGGGATATTATAAGGTTAAGATTCCAGAATTATTTCTTATCTTAGTAGCTAGATCACTTAGAGATACCATGTTTAGAAATACATTACTCGATCAGTTGAGATCGATGATGAATTCCGAGAACCTAGCACATGTCATCAAGAACCTTATCGAGAGGAGGATTAGAGAGACGTATTAGGTGTTAGCATACTATGATAAAGCTAATACATATAACGCCTAGATTCCTACCGGCAATTGGTGGTTGTGAGTACTATGTATATAATATGAGTAAACACCTACTAAGTAGAGGATATAATATAGGAGTTGTAACATCCAAGTCTCTAGATTTCAATCATCCCATACGTATAGATTTTAAACCGCCATTCATAGCTAGGAGTAGGAAACCCCTACCCCCAGATCAAGAAATTATAGATGGTATTAAAGTTTATAGATTAGATACATATCTCACAATGCCTGGGATCATAGTTGTATCCGGTTTAAAGGATCTACTAAACAGATTAGATGCCGACATATATAATCTACACGAGTACCTATCAAACATAGTTGTTTCATCACAGAAAATACTTTTGGGGAAAGGGAAGCCTATTGTATTAACTGTTCACGATATAACATATGCGTCAAGTATATCCCCTATTTATAGAATGTTATGGAGGATGTATAATCGCCTATTCTCAAAAACACTATGTAGTGCTGATAAGATAATTGTGCAGAACCTTAACGATAAGAAATTAATAGATGGGATCTGTGGCTTCAACGATGGTAGGGCTATTGTAGTGTATAATGGCGTAGATACAGACTTCTTCGATCCGGAGAAGGTTTACGAAGATATAATCACTGGCTTTAAGAGGATGTATAACCTGGAGAGGTATGATAAAATATTATTATTTGTTGGGAGAATTGAGGAGAGGAAGAGGATAGATCTACTAATGCTCGTAATGCATATCCTAGTTAACATTAAGGGGTATAAGAGGCTTGGACTACTTATCGTGGGACCGGACTATGGTGCTAAAGGAAGGCTCGCTTACATGATAAATAAGCTAGGGCTTGAGGATAATATAGTGTTCACCGGGCCCCTCACACTAGATCAGCTCAGAACAGCCTATATGGTTTCAGACATATTCATTACATTATCCGAGCAGGAAGCCTTCGGGTTGACAGCTGTAGAAGCTATGTCTATGGGTAAGCCCGTGATAACTCATAGATGGAGAGGTTTGGATGAGGTTGTTAAGCATGGTGTTAATGGTTTAAAGGCTAAACCCTTCGACTACTATGGTGCTGCTAAACTAGTCGAAAAACTATTGGAGGATGAAGGGCTTTATCGGAGACTCGGTATGAATGCCTATAGGATCGCTAGGGAGAAATATAGTGTTAGGAGAATGGTTAACCGTATAGATGCCATATATAGAGAACTACTATGATCCAGTGGTGGATAGCCTATGGATAGGTTAGAGATAGCATTCTATGGACCGGATGGTTCGGGTAAGACAACCCTCGCGAAAATGCTTAGAGAATATATGGGTAGGAGGGGCTATAATGTATACATATACTGGATTAGAGGGGTGCATACACTAGCATTAATAATAGCATTAATCCTCTCAAAATTCCCCAATATGAGGGGTAGGGATATACCCCAACTGGGGTTAAGGGTCACAAATAGGCTATTCTGGTGCTTGATCGAATCCATATCGATCATCCCAATAATAATAAAGTATTATCTGAGGGGGAGGGGTTATGAAATAATCATCTCTGAGAGGAGCTTCCCAGATGTGATCGCATGGTTTCTAACACACTACAGAAATATAGGGATCTGTAGACTGGCCATGAAATACCTATTATCCCTCACACTGAAGAGATATAAAGTATTATTCTATATAAGAGCTGATAAGAAGACAATACTCCGGAGGAGGCGCTTCGAGAACCTACCGGAGAATTTCCTAGATAAACAGCTAATAATATACGATAAAATATACGAGTCGCTTAGGGAGATTAGAGATAGGGTATATCTAGTAGATACAACGAAAAAATCACCTACACAGTCACTCCTAGAAATACTAGAATCGATAAGAGAGGTTGAAGGTAAATGATCACAATAATTACAGAGAAATACTATCCCGAGGGGGGAGGGGCTGAAATAGTTACACATAATATAGTTGAGGGCATGCTTCAGAGGGGTTATAGGGTTACAATTATAACCGGGACCAAGTATAGGGGGCAGATTAAAGAGGATGGTTTAAGATATATTTATGAGCCATTGCTGAGGAGGGGGAGGAAGCTTTCACTATGGCTATTATCCACGATTATACCCTTAAAATATAGAAGATACCTTATAGAAAGTAGTAGGATCTATATACCG
>JALVIT010000051.1 GCA_027028545.1 Desulfurococcales archaeon | reverse complement strand
ATTGATCGTCTCGTTACCTATTACCAGTAGTGCTTCATGTAGTGTTAGATCACTGTAGTTTACGGTGATATTGACTATACCGGATACATATGAGCCATTAACAGGACTCATCATCTCTGCTACCGGCGGCGTATTATCGATTATAACGGTGATTGTATATGATGCATTGTTTCCTGCTTTATCAGTTACGAGTAGTGTTATACTGTGTTCTCCATCATCTAAGGTTGTCGTATCTAGAAGATAGCTGTATGTTCCAGTTATATCGGTTATAAAGCCATCTATTATCAGGTATGCTTTATCTAGGCTGGCATCACTATAATCAACTATTATGGACACATTACCAGATATTACCGAGCCATTGACTGGTGATACTATTATAGCTGTTGGTGGTGTGTTGTCGAAGAATACCATTATACTATACTCTGCAGTGTTCCCGGCTTCGTCTTCAACATATAGCTTAATGATGTGCCATCCATCGGTGTACTGTGTTGTATCTATGATATAGCTGTATGATCCGGTTACATCTACGTATCCGGTGTCGATGTATAGTAATGCTCTATATAGGTTTGAATCGTTGTAGTTGAACTGCACCGTTAGTAGTCCGGAGGCATACGTTCCGTTGACCGGTGATGCAATCTCAGCCGTTGGCGGTGTGTTATCGATTATTATTGTGATCTCGGCCGTTGCTTCATGTCCTAGTGTATCGTTTGCATATATTGTTAGGGTGTATACTCCGTCGGGGAGTATCGATGTGTTTAGTGTATAGCTTGTTGTACCAGTAATATTCACTCTTAGGCTTCCAATGATTAGCCATGCCTGGTCTAGATGTGGTTCGTCAATACTGTACTCTACGTTGATTATGCCGGATATGTATGAGCCATTGGTTGGTGATGTTATGGTTATTTCCGGTGCTGTATTGTCTATGACTATCGTTATTGATACACTGGTTGAGCGTCCAGAATAATCTGTAGCTGTTAATGTTATGGTTAGCTCTCCATCTGGATACTGTGTTGTGTCCAGTAGGTAGCTGTAGTTTCCAGTCACGTTTATCGTTTCCCCATCTATTGTCAGCATAGCTATTACTGGTGATAGATTGTCTGTGTAGTTGAATGTTATATTGACCGTCCCGGATACGACTGCACCATCCGGCGGCGTCATGATCTCTGCTGTCGGCGGTGTCTTATCGACATAGAATACTAGGACATACTCCCTCCTATTACCAGCCATATCGTCAACCACGATCTTGAACCAGTGCATACCCTCCCTTAGGTATCCAAGGTTTAATCCCTGGAAGCTCATAGTGTACTGGTTTTCTCCTGAGAATGTCTTATGACGCTGTAATCCGCCATCGAAGTATCCCCACGCCTCTTTAAGTCCTGATCCATAGTCTGATATGTAGAAGAAGAAGCTGACAACTCCGCCGGAGAAGTATGTGTTGTTGGCTATGTTTGATGTTATTTCTGCTTCCAACGTGTCTATACCTATTGTTATATTGTGTATGGGTTCTATGTTTCCAGCATTATCTATACTGTAGAATTCTACGTAGTGTATGCCGTCGTTGCTGTGATCGCTTGGTGCTGGTATATATACTATTGTACCCTCAATCCATTCTCCACCATCAATCCTATAGTATGTCGTAGCTACACCAGATACCGGATCGCTTGGTGTTAGCTGTATCGTTACATTGCTATTATACCACGTCTTCGTAGAGTTATGGGTTGTTGTTGGCGGTGTATTATCTACCGTTACGAATAGTGTTGACCTGGTCGTTTTACCCGATATATCCGTTACGGTGATCGTTATGTTCAACACCGTTCCATCGGCATATAGGGTTGTGTTGAGCTCATATACGTATATGTCTCCAGGCATGCTGGTCACATTATATAATGCTCCGTTAATGTATAGCTTCGGAGCTTCTGGTAAGCTGTAGTAGGTGTCGTAGGCTGTGAAGTTGACATATATTATTCCTTTAACGTATGTGTTATTGAATGGTGTATAGATCATTAATACTGGCGGTGTCTTATCGAGGAATACAGTATATGATGCTGTATCATCAGCTAATCCATTATATGTTAACGCTGTGATCGTTATGTTCAATGGTCCATCCGAGAACCCTAATAGGTTTAGTGTTAAAGTAGTATTGGACACCACTCCGATTTCTGATGCAAATAGTGAACCGTTAATATAGACGTTTACATTGACAGGCTCCATACCGTTTAACATTATTGATAAATTAGATGTTCCACCGATGACCGCGCCGTCTATGAGGTTTGTGTTATTGATTAATCTCTTCACATATATTATCCTCTCAACGCTGGTTACAGTGCTTATCGATGATGGCGGCGTCTCTATCTCCACCCTTAGGATATAGGTTCCCGAATCGCTTGGTATGATCGTGTTGTTGAATACATATGTTGTATTAGCTGGTATTGCCACCTCTTTTGTATCTATTAATGTATCGTTTAGATACGTGTTTATCGTTACGTTCCCTTCTCCACCAGTATTAGTTATGTTCAACGTGTATTCTAGCGGGTTTCCTTCCACAATATCCTTAGTTAATACATCAAATCCCGTTATTGAGATGTTTGATAGTTCAACATATACTATTCCGGCAGCATACAGCTTATACTGATCGAGTAGATCCTGCGGTGTCTCAGGTGCGCGCCTCCACATAACACCTGTAAAGATATTGGGTGCATATACTAAGCTATACTCTTTATCAACGTAGTTATCCATCGTTAAGTTTCTCGCAACGATCCTCGATAGATCCTGTGATACCGCATATAACACTATGTCTCCGGGCTGGAAAATGTTTCCAGCGGCTATGGCTACTGTTGAGCCAAGTATGTTTATCTCTGGTCCGAATCCATAACCGATCGTTACATTAACTATTGTTGATTCATCATATCTTACTAGTCCGAGTATTCCACTGCTAGAGCTCCATGCTATGAATACCTTATCTCCGCTTGATGCTACATCGACGGATGTAGCACCCCATGTTCCAGGCATTATCTCTGGCTGGCTCCATCCGGTTTCTTCGAGTATAGAATACTTTATAGCTGTTATACTTGTCTCGTTATCCTTATAGATCTCTGTAGCCCATAGAACTATTGGTTTGCCATTGATATACGATACGGCTACATCGTAGATGTTGTATCCGGCTGGAGTTGTTGATCCTGGTATCATTGTTGGCGGGCTCCATGCACCCTCACTATACATCATAGTCATAACTGTGTAGGTGTGGTTGCTTCTGAGAACCCATGCAGCTATAGCCTCTGAACCCATAGCTACTGCATCAGCCGATAATGATACGTTTGATGCCAACTCAACTGGTGTTGTCCATGATCCATCTATGTATTCTGTATAGTATAGCCTACCCCTATATAGTGAATCCACCAGTTCGTCTATGCTCATAGATTCATTTACCTCGGGCATCTCGAGCACTAGTATTCCTGGGTAATCTGTGAATCCTAGGGATATTGTTGATACATAGTTTCCAGTTGTAAACGGCAGTGTTTCCGGCGTTGTCCATTCTGTGTTGTTGTAGCGGCTTAGCATTACATAAGTGTTTACTCCGTCGCTCGATATCCATGATGCATATAATCCGTATCCAGGCGAGTAGCTTGTCGATAAACCTGTGCTATGCATTGTCGATGTATCGGTTAGAGTTGGATACATTAACGGTATATTGTGTAGCTGGTATCTATAGATCATTATACCTGGGTCGTCGTAGGATTTCCTAACCCATTCATATCCATTCCATATCAGTTTGAACCCGAAGGATCCAGACGCTGATACACTGAATAGTGATAGGTCTACCTTAATGTCTCCGCTGAATCCTAGCTTGAACTGGGCGTAGAAGTCTCCATTCTTATATCCCTCGGTTAGTGATGCTTCAGCTTCAGCTGTGAGTGTAACTCTTCTACCGACCTTTATCTCAGCCTTACCCTTAAGCTCCACGATTACCAGTAATGACCTTATCATCTTGATCTTTAGATGATCTGTAAGCTCTACGACAGCTGATTGGATCCCGATGTAGAAGTGGGCATGAATTGTTACTGGTGCATCTTCACCTGCATCAGGCAGCCATTTAACCCATTCGGCAGGTATGTCTAAGTCGAATCTATATCCACCCTTAGCCGTGAATGTCGCCGTTGCCCCGTCGAATCCCCATTTACAGTTCTTAATACTCCATGAACCCTCAACCTTTACTCCACCCTCACCACCATATATACCGATCTTTATATCAACAGATCCTGATCCGCTGATGGTTATCTTCGATGGCGTTGGATTAACTTCAATACCGAATGATACATCGATCTTAGCCTGTCCACTGGTCTTAACAAGCTTTAGTAGAGCCTCCGGTACTGGGAGGTTCTTTATATCAAGGGACTTAGATCCCTTAAGCATCGTTATTAATTGTTGTAGCCATGCAGGCATCTTAACCTTTTTATCACACTCCTTAGGCTTCACCTGGTCGTTATTAGGTTTGGATAGGTGTCTCACAGCATTCCTGGCTTCATCGAAGCTACCAGCCACCACGTAGAATGTTCCACCGGATGTTGTTATCTCGACCTTATAATCGGTTGCTACAACGTAGTGTCCACCATTCATATGCTTTGTATGCACTCCTATGTTTAACTCGTATTTCGCACCGCTAGACGGCATTGAGGTAAATATGCTTGAGGGTAATGGAACAGTTACATATCCCTCGGGGATACTGTTCGTCCATGAATACACGGTTATACCATTGACCGTGATCACACCATCGTGTGGTTTAGGTGGTTCTGGGAATCCTGTTGGATGGAAGTATATTGTTAATGTAGCATTAATTATTGTCTGATTGGTTGTCTCGTTTAATGGGGGATCGATCGATATTATAACCTTAGTATTTACATTGGGTCTATTCGTACAATACCAATCCTTAGATTCAGCCCTTCCACGTAGAGATTCTGTAGGTACACCATATACCTTGGTACCGGGTGGTGGGTTGATCGGTCTTATACTTGTCTCCATAGTCCTCGGATCCTTTGTCTCTATGATTATTGTTCCATTACGTAGTGCGGGGTCTTCGGGAAGCATTCCAAGCACTGGTATTACATAGAAGTACATTGCTGAGTCTGCTTCAAGTCTTACATGGTTCATCGTTGGGAATATGTAGGCGAAGCTGGCAACCGGCCCAGATAGGTGGACGCTTAGGTCTGTTATCGTATCTCCATGGTTTACCAATCTATATGTTTGCACTAGTGTATAGTTATCCA
This sequence comes from Desulfurococcales archaeon, assembly GCA_027028545.1. Classification (GTDB taxonomy): domain Archaea; phylum Thermoproteota; class Thermoprotei_A; order Sulfolobales; family Desulfurococcaceae; genus JALVIT01. The sequence goes on along the minus strand of JALVIT010000051.1, from coordinate 33,708 downwards.
TACCTATATAGTCTACTTCGACATCGAATCTAGGCTCTACAACCGTTATGTGTATGATCATGTAGTCGGTTGCATTTGTATCTAGGTTTACCAGCATGGCTGTTACTGTATAGTTCATCTTTATAGCATCTGCAGCGTGTATAGCTAATGTTATAGTTGCTTCGGAACTGCTTGAAACGGTTAATACACCATCAATAGATCCTGGGCCCACGAAGTCGAGCACTATTTCTGGATCAGTGTTTATTATCTTAGCATAGACGTTGTGTGAGAATACTGGATCATTGTTGACGACGGATATATGTATTACCTGGTTGTAGTCGCGTAGGATTGTGACGTTTACTTCATGATCTTTAAACGTCACCGATACTGTAACATTTACATGATATATGCTAGTGACCGTTATACCGTATCCGGAGTCTGCAACTATGTAGAATTCATAGCTCGAATCATCCATTAATCCACCGATCTGTAGTGTGAATCTCCTCTTCCTACCAAACTGGTTAAACTGTATTCTAGTCCATGATGGTGATGATACCTCGCGGAAGTATATCGAGCCATTAATCGGTGCTGAAGCAATACCTGATATTATGAGTGTTGTGGATGCTAGGGTTACATTCATCGATGACGGTGATAGTATTGTCAGATACGGATCCCTGCTAACATATACATGTATCATATATGTCTTATAATATGGTATTCCGGGTGCAGATACATTGAATACTAATACATAGTGCCCCTCAGCTATCGACGAGTTTCTAAAGTCTAGGAGTAGACTCCTCTCACGAGATAATAGGAAGCTTGTCTCAGATACAAATATTGTCCCATTACCGGATAATTCAACGTTTAACCCATTAACACCCAGTATCGTCGAGTATGATGGATATAATCCTAGGTGTTCGACTGCGCCAAGGCTTGTATTGATAACACCCCCTACCAATTCAGTATCGTATATGTTTAGACTGAATAGATCTTCGATATCATGGACTCTTACTGTTATATCGCTTGATATGTTAAATGTAGTATTTGTCTCAACTATGAATTCCGCTGCGAACCCTATTCCAGCTACATTACTTGTAGATACATGTATTAACACATTAGCAGATTCACCAGGTGATAATACCGTATCTGTGATGGATACTATTGTTGCTAGGGATGAATTAAACACTATATTTGTCAGGTTTAAGGTTGTAGATCCTATATTTGTCAGTGTAATATTGAAGTCTTCACGATAGATCCTTATAAGGTCATAGCTTGTGGCACCTAGGAGTAATGCATTAACTCTAGGTCCATTGAACACCATCTTATTATTTGTTTCATCCAGCTCATAGATCTCATCCGTTGGATCAACTACTATAACTACCCCTCTAAGACTTGGCGGTACAGCCACCAGTTCCAGCGTTAAGTTGATCTCCTCGCTGGAGCTCATACCTCCAAAGATATATCCTGTTCCAATAGATGATCCTGCAGCTGAGTATGCTTCAATACGTACATCCCTTCTAAATCCAGCTCCTAGATTCTTAACCGTAATGTTAACGGTGAATCTATCTCCTGGATTCAGAGGGGTCATTGGCGATAATGGTACTACGTTTGTTATTGTTAGATCGGGTGCTGGAACTATCAGTGTGAATGAGTACTCGTTATCAGCATAGTTGTACTCCTCTATCTCCTTGAATGGGTTGACAACTACGTGTACATTATATGTTCCAGGTTCAACACCTTTGATAGGTACTAGTACTGAGACGGTCTCGTTTGGATCTAGTGCTGATACCGAATCTATGAATCTATTTGTTCCAACATCAACTATTAGGAATACCTCAGTACTCGGTGTATCTCCGTTATTCGTAACTGTTATGTTAATGTAGAAGTCCTCCCATGCATTTGGCTGTGTTGGTATTGTCTCTGCACTTATGACTGATAGGTCGGGCCCTAATACGTTCACGGTTATCGAGTATACATTATTGGAACGGAATGGATCTGGTATTTCACTGTGGTGTCCATATATGTATTTTGACCCTATTAGTCTCTGGTAGTGGTCATCAGCTATAACTGTTATGTTGCGTAGCCCTGTCTTCATCGTTATCGTTGTATATAGCGTTATGGTGTCGTTTACACCGAGTCCATGCACCGGTATCTGTTCTATGAATTCATCGTTGTCGAAGATCGATACGTAGAATGTTGTATTGATTAGTCCGGGTCCATTATTCCTAATGGTTATGGTTAGGTTCTTGTCCTCTAGGTTGTAGTATGGTCCCGGCTCTATGGTTACATTTACTACTTCTAGGTCGCTGTAGAGCACCGTTATATTCTTAACGTAGATGTTGTTTGCTCTATTGACATCTCCGACGAATTTGTTTGGATCAACAATTATTTTCACCTCATGTGTTCCACCAGTCAATGTGAATTGGTGTATTACTGTAACTGTTTCACCCGGATCCATGTCTTCAGTTATGTATTGTGTAGCTTTAACTTTTCCATCCACGCGTAGCTCTACAGCATAGTTAGCCTTAGTAGCTCCTACACCGATGTTTGTGACATTTATGGTTACTGTGATTAGTTCGCCAGAGCCGGGTGTTTCCGGCTGGAAGACTACACCCATAACGGCTAGGTCTGGTGCTGGTATTGTGTAGGAGTCTGTAAATATGTTGTTTGCCCTATTTAGATCGCCGACATATTCCTCAGCATCAACCTTTATCGTGTAGGTGTGTGTTCCACCCTTTAATACTAGGTAGAATAGAATGTTTACCTCACTATTGTTCTCCATTCCCGATATATAGTTTAGAGCCATATATTCTCCATCTATATATAGCCTTACGGTGAAGGAGTTTAGTGTTGTAGCTCCGAGATTCCTCAATGTAACGTTTAGGATCGCTATCTCTCCATCAACCATTGTAGGTGCTGAGAGGACAGCATCTATCACGGCTAGGTCTGGTGCTGGTATGCTTAGAGTCTTTGAATCAACATTATTATCCTCACGAATCTCCGGCACCTCATTCTCGGGATCCACTACTGCCTGAACAGTTCTATCCCCACCTAGTGCTTCGAATTCTCTAGATACTATAACTGATTCATTAACTCCAAGCCTATCAATGTATATTGTCGATACGAGTTTTCCATCGTAGAATATGTTTACGCTGAATCTATGATTAATGGCTCCAGGTCCTAGATTCGTCACATTGATATTAACCGTAACCGTTCCACCATCGAGGAGTGTTCCGGTAAAGTTCACTATGCTAACAGTTAGATCGGGCTTTAACACCGGTATGTATACCGTCATCTCATTATTACTCCTATTCTCATCAACCTGAGACTCCTCCTCATCTACTACGACTCTAACCTCATCCGTGCCAGCCATGGCTGTTAATGGTGCTGTCACAACTGTATAGTATCCTGCTAGTAGTCCGTGCACTATAGCGGTGTATTCTAGTGTGCCGTTTAGATAGAACTTTACGGTGAAGTCTGATAATGCGTGTCCAGGTCCGTAATTAGTTATATTGGCTGATACAAGCATTGTGTCTCCATCGGTTGGATTACTCGGCGTCCATGATACGGATACTACTGCTAGATCTACTGGTGATAGAGTGTATGATCTATTCAGCCATTCTCCATCCACAACCTCCAATCCATAAACTGTTCCCAGATTCTCTATATATGCTGCATATGTTCCACCGGTTAAGTATACTATGACCTCTCCATTACTATCAGTATACCATGTTCCAAGATAATACTCTGAGGAGTCTACAATTCCATATAGCATAATGTATCTATTGGATACATCCGTGTTCCCAACAAGTTTTATCTTTAATCCACCGATGGTGTATTCATATAATGCCATGCTATCCGATGTAACATTTACCTCTAGATCCCTCGGTATACCGTAGTAGCTATAGTATCCCGGCATTCTGACAACATATGTACCATTCAGTAGTGCAGTGAAGAACACCTCTCCACTGGTGTTGAGATAGCCTGTGTTTGAATAGTATAGTGTTGAATCCTCAACGGTATATAGGTATACGAAGGGTCTGTTTTGATGCTGTTCATCCTCCATGTAGTTTAATGGTTCACCGTTTGGCTTCAGTAATCTAAATAACAAGCCGCTCAGCTTGTATAGAACCTGTAAATGTTCCCCGAATTCTATCGTGAATGTATAGTTTGTATCCCTGCCGTTGCTATACCTAGATGTTAATAAGCTATATGTTCCAGGGAAGAATAATACATCCATACCATCTCCAGAAATGTATAGAGAATCCCTATACGTGGTGCCAGTATATACATGCAATATTAGGAGCCCTGACGCTCCAGTTACTCTCTCAACATTTATCGTCAGCATGGGTACGGATATGTTATGATATACTGTAGTATTCCATCCAACAACTACTAGTGTCTGATATTCTCCTATAGTCTCATAACCGTATGATGATGCATACTTTACAATATATGTTCCATTCGTCAATAGGAATACTGCATTACCCTCTGAATTCGTCGATTCGTAGTCCCAATAGGTATAATCGAGAGTATATACGTTGAAACCAATATCTTCTAATGGTCCATAGAATGATTCTGCATGCACGACTAGTATGGATACCGTGAAGTATACTGTGTGTGATGTATTAGTATATAGTACTTTATAGTCTAGATATCCCGAGGCAACAGCTACAACCACGTTAATATTAATTGGAACATAGAATCTCACGTATCCCGTTGAATCGGTATATTTCTGATAGTATTCGCCCGTAGGTGTTGTCGTATTATAGTATATCCTCACACGTACCCCGGCTAGACTAATATCCTCCAATGGCGCTTTTACATATACAAATATTCTCGTCAGTACTAGTTCTACTTCCTCATATCCTCCATAGTCGACGTAGACACTGTAGATGTATGGTTTACCATCTATTGAGAAGAATACTGTATAGTTTCCACCCGTTATGTGGAAGGATATTGGTGCTCCGTTGTAGTATCTGTGAGCAACAATGTAGTATAGGTTTGAATCATATAGTTGCACATAGATTCCATAAATATATTCTCCATCGATAGATGATATATTAACACTTATAGTTCCCAAACTCTCCTCCAGTAATACACTCGATGCATTATCTATGGTTAGATTACCCAGCACCTCTCCATAGCCGAATAATGGATAATAGCTGAAGCCCGTATAGTAGTGGTCATATCTACCATAATCTAATCCCCTAATAACAACTAGATAGCTCCCAGGCGTTACGTAGAAATGCGCCATACCGGAGCTATCGGTGAGTTCACCCTTTAACACGTTCCAGCTGGGTGTGTATAGTATTAGCTGTGCCCTTGAAACATCTCCCTCAACCGAATCAATATGCACATCTATCCTCGACAACGTATAGTTTAAGGATACTAATCCCTCAACATATGATACATTGATCACCGCTCCATAGCCTAGGCTTCTACGCTCATAATATTTAGCATCATATGGTGAGTAGAAATAGTTGTATCCCTTCAACACGATCGCATAGTCTCCGGGATTCACGTTTACGAAGTAGGCTACACCATTATCATCGGTTACCTCATAACCTATATATGTTGATAGGTCACGGCTATAAAGATAGACATATGTATCAGTTACAGGCTCACCATCCGGACCAAGTAGTTTGAACAATATACCACTAGGTGTTATATTCACTAGCTTAGCCTCTCCAGGGGCTAATGATACCTCTACTACACCTCCATGTATGATCGTGTAGTTGCCCGGCGTCAATACTATTACCGAATACTCACCCTCACTAAGGGTTCCGGAAGTAACTAGTGTACTAGTATTAGAGACGTAGATCTGGTAGCTGGCTGTAGTATATTGTTCTGTGTAGAGGCTTGACCCAATCCCCGGATAGTACAGGATTAATGCGCCAGGTGTAAATGGTATATTTACAACATCGCTTCCACTCACATTTATAACCCATGAATATCCTAGACCATCCAGCTCCCATAGATACACTCCGTGATCACTTAGCCAATCATAGTCGAAGGGCGGTCCTGGGAGTATCAGTGAGTATACTCCAGGGGTTACTATGTATTCTACAGCGTCATATGAATTACTTAGATACCTCATACCCATATATCCTATATACGGATCGGGCTGTGATGGATCGTATCCGAAGAGTAATGTGTGTAGACCATTATCGGGATCATAGCTTGTATTCAGCATGAACGATATTATGGATAGTGTGAAGCCTATGTCAACGATCGTGTTGTTTCCTAGAACAACATGTTCTTCAGCACCATATCCAAACCAGCTATAGGTGCTCCATGTATGTATGCTCGTCGACAAACCTGGTAGGAATACCGTATAGTTTCCTGGTAGTAGGAATAGGTAGTAGACTGTGTTGTTGTCGATGGTTAGGTATCTCGAGTTATACGTATAGGTTCCCTCCGGGTAGACGCATAGGTAGATGCTTCTCCTAGCAGGTATATTGAAGTGGACTCTAACTAGTGAGAAGTTTATGTAGAAGTCAATTGTAGCATCTGATCTATTAATGGTTAATGGTATACCATTGGGATAGCTTAGAGATGGAATTACGGTATAGTTTCCTACAGGTATTATTATCTCTGTATAACCACTAGGATCTAGTTCAGCATAGTAGCCATAATAATATCCCTCTGGAACTATTCTTAAAGAAACACCGCCTGCTGGATAACCATTCGGTCCAACACCATGGATCCTCACTAGTGCTGATGGATACCTCAGTGTTATATTCGTGTATGGCTGAGTTATATTGAATGGACCAAAGTTCTGTGTTCCCTCCGTAGTCGATATACTGAACATATATGTTCCATTAGGTAATGCTAGATATGCCTTACCGTTAACATCTGTCTTTACATAAGCATAGTAGTCTAGTTCGCCGTCAACGATACGGTATATGTCGATGTATTCACCCATAACTGGTGTAGAGTTTCCAGCTACTAGATGAAGTTCTATGAGGTTCAACATATAGTTTATAACAGTTAAACCATTCTCCTTAATAGTTACATCGTATCTTATTGTACCATTAAATGGTAGGTATTCACCATTATAGTATTCTCCAATATATGCAGCATATGTCCCTCTAGTCAGTTCTATCTGGAAGCTTGTTGGCGCATAGCTGAAGTAATACTCTTCTATATTTCTCCCTATATATGGTGTTCCATTATAGTATTCCTGCTCTGCTAATACGAAGTAGTTGTAGCCTGTTCTAACCCTCGTATCTTCAGGTAGTCCGTACACCGATATATTGACTAGAAGTCTTCCAAGGTTGAACGTCTCATTTATGATCCCTGCCTCTGTAACGTTTAAGTCTACTATAGTCTCACCATATCCAACATTAAACCACCAGTAGTAGGAGAAGTTTATACCTGGTACTACCAGTGCATATCTACCTGGTAGGACGAAGAAGTCCTCCTCATTACTGGTCCATGTATATGTAACTAGTTGATCGAATAATATGTCTGTACCATTATATACATATAGATATATTGGTATGGGTTCTGAAAGCTTTGTACCATTAAATGATCTGGCTATAACATGTATTCTTCCAAGGTTTATCGTGATCGTTGTTATGGATCCACTGGTTATATTTGCGTAGTATACGTTTGGATAACCGATATTATTCACTAGTATAGTGTAGTTGTAGGGGAGTAATGGTATTAATGTATCTGAGAACCCAGTTCTAACATAGTTATCAAGGTAGAATATATCATATGTTTTGTAGACTAAAGAACCGTTATATATAGTTGAAACATTAACGTATCCCACGGGTAGTGTGTCAACGTATTGATAATATGTTGTCGGTGTAGCATATACTGCAAAACTATAGTTCTTAGAACCGTATCCAAGCCTCGGTGTAAATACATAGTATCCGGGAGGTAAAGCGATCCTATCGCCTGGGAATAGATAAACTGTATCGATGAATTCCGACTCATTAATCAATGGCCATCCATGGACCACATATACATCATATGGTATAAGAGTATAGTCTATAACACCGCTCGGAGAATACTCGAAGACTCCGAGCTGATAGTAGACGTTAACAGGTCCATTGGGATAGGCATTTACAGTATATACTAGTCCTCCAAACACCCATGAACCGAAGTATAAGCCGCCTGAGCTTATGCTCTTAATCTCTATAATATATGTTCCGGGTTTAACCCAGAAGTTTACAACTCCGTTATCATCGCTATAATATGTTTCGCCATAGCCGCTTAGCGTTGATCTAACCTCTATATAGACATAGAGATCGGTAACTGAGACAGGTAGTTGCGGTATGAAGTTCACCTGTAATGCTTCGAGTGTGTAGAAATACGTCCTAATAGCACCTGGTTCAGCGACTATATCTGTTAAGTAGAAGTCTCCGAGGCCGTAGACTAGTGGTTTAACCATATATGTTCCCGGTATGAAGAACCCCGTAAATGTTCCATTACTACCCAGAGAGACCACACTGATCTCTGAACCCGTAACGGGTTCTCCGGTAGGTCCCGTATTTTGTGTATAGATGTCTATGCTTAGACCAGTCATTGGATAACCGTCCATATCGTATAGTGTTATTTTGACTACTCCCAGTAATAGTGTGATGTTTGTCGTCTCATTAGCTCTCACCACCACTGTCTGTGTCTCACCATAAACTATATTAGAGAACCTCAACATGTATTCGCCGGCTGGAACCCTTATCATTGCCTCACCACTGCTATTCGTCATTATCGTGCCCATCGAATACCATCCACACCTACCATAGCCCATACAGTATGATGCTGTCATTATAGACGCTGTAGCTCCTTCAATGGGTCCGTAGGGTGATAGTAGTTTAACGTATAGCCATCCAGTAGGTATCTCCCATTCGCTAGACTCTATAACCGGTTCATTATTTGGAACGGTAGTGTTTAGCGATTGTAGGTATTTCTCCATATCGATCCTTGTGAGTATCCCCGCTACATAGCTGTATGGTGTATAGTAGGCTGTATAGGCTAGGATCTTCTGGTAGTTCCATATGTTATAGTAGTATAGCTTATAGAATAGTATCTCGTAGTAGTATCCATCACTAACGTTCTCCGGTATTAGCTCGCCGAATAACTTATTATAGTAGTATTGGAACCCCTCCATACTTATCCTTGGTGACGCATCTTCACCTATGAAGTATTTCCGGAACCCCTCACCTATAATGTATCTCCAAAACATTTCGTAATAGTATCCATCACTAACGTTTTCAGGGATCAGCTTCTCGAACAATAGCTTGGAGTAATAGCCGTTGAAAGCCTCGCTAGGAACAAATCCCTCCCAAAACAGCTTCTCAACATATGGGTCATACTGTCTACCATTTGGGGGTATAACATCATTAATTAATGCATCGAGCACAGTCTTGTTAAACCGTGCGAAACTCCAGCCTAGGGAGTTATGGAATAGTTTATCGTACCTATATATTCTTCCCCTCATGGAATCCTCAATATTATATGCTGATGCCATCGATGATGTGAGACTTAGTATTAGAAGGATTAAGACTATAATATAGAGTGTTTTAGAGACCAGACTAGACATATCTCTGATACACCATATACCCCGGATTCTATCTGTGAGAGGATCGGAGACCCATTATTATGAGTCTCCAAATCCCCTCTAATACTCCTAGTTGATGTAATATTATATTAGTATATGGTTTGATGCTTAGGGTCAAACCCATACTCCACATGTTTCTAATAGGTTATCGTTTAGGGATCATAATGGTTAATGCAACTATGGATACAACACCTTTACCAAGGGTTTCGACTATAGCACCGCCACGATGCTTCCTAACAACGGCATCACCGGGTTTAACCGGTAGATGCGATAATACCCTTTCATCAGAAACCCCTTCAGGATAAGGAGTATAAATATCTATGATCAATCTAGCATCACTAAAGGATATACCCTTCTCACGGAAGTAGGGGATACAGACCCTATGAACTATATCATCGATAGCCCTCAAAACACTAAGCTCAACATCTTCACCGATCAAATCAATACCCATACCAATCTCAACCAACAATCTAACATATTCATCGGGTAAAGCATCTTCACCTAAATCCCTGTCTTTGATACATCTATACCGGAGATATCTATAAGAAGTTAATCCATAGTAGTCGGGTGATGTCTAGGATATTCTTTTCTTTAAGAAATACATTATTATCATAGTAGATACTAATAGGAGCATGGGTGTATAAATACATTCGTCTAATAGATATAATTTATTTGTATTTAGGCTATACTCAACTATATAGCCACGAACCGAGCCCTTACGACCTATAAGTCTTATTTCATGATGTATTGTATAAATGATCATACGATCGTTACTAATATAAGATATGGAGTACTGAGGATATATGTTGGTCATATTAGTAAATATTTTCGTTGGTAGTTCAATAACTGAAATATTATCCCCAAACATCCATATCAATACGATATAACGAGTACTGATGAATAATAATGTTCTATTGGTATCATTGTTAAAAATATTTACTGGTTCAATAGCTTCTCTGAGCTTGATATTGTATAGTGTATGGAGTGTGTTGTTTCTATATTTGAATATTTTTACACCATTATTTTCTATATCCATAATTATGATGTCATTCCTAGCTAGTATGGGTCGATATGTGGACGGTAGTTTTAGATCTCTAATCACATGGTTATTCTTAATAGTTAGTAGAATTGTTCTATTTATTAACTCTTCGTTATTGGATGGTTTAATACTGCTTATAATATAGGATACGGAGTATAGTAAGGTGTTCTCTAAGAAGGATATTGCCTCACTCCTGATACTTATACTTTTCACACCATATCTCCCATCTCCATATTCATCTACTATAAAATCGGTGATGTTTATTATATTCAAATTATCCCCGGTAATATTTATGATGTATCCACCTAATGACACTACGAATATATGTTTCGATTCAAGATATGTTAATCTCTCATTCAGATGAATACTTATACCATTATTTGTTACCATAGGTATCTTTTCAACAATAGAGAAATCATTTTCAGAATCTACTATGAAACTATATGGATACCCCCTGAAAATAATATATTTTCCAACACTTATCGATGGTATAGGATTACTATATACAGTTACTATCATTCCATCAAGGCTGATTGTAGGATATGTTTTAGAATATATTAAATTAAGTCTTGAATCCCTCATACCAATAACAAATAACTTTATAATTATCGTGCTTGAATTGAGGAATGGGTCATATTGGGAAGCTTGAATTAAAACAAGTATCTCCCTATTATATATAGTATAGGATATTATATAGGGTGTTTCATTATATAGATGAAACGTATCATAAGTATAGGTATAACCATTAACTAGATCCATAACAGCCAATGTATAGATGCCGGTAGGCCCATAGATCATGGTGATTAACTCATACTCTCCATCACCGTTTAGATCTTGGATAAACAATCCATGGGGCGTTTGCATCCATGGATATACAGCCAGGATCCTAGCATTAACGACACTGCTCCATTGAGCATATAATTGTGTTAAACTGGTTGAAGCTATAACTACTAATAATATCAGCAACACGTATATCATCCTATTTATTATGAACCACCCCAATTCAAATGTTATTGTCTTGCAGCTACATAATCATATAAGGCACAACTACTTAGGTCAAATAATACTAATACCATATAGCTACTGGAAGGTGTTCTAGCCGTAAGTTTAACCAACCGACCCGGTGCATAGTAAAAGTCTTCCTTTAGAGGTTTTATGAAGTATATATCCTTAGACTCTAGTACATTTAATCTTATTATCTTCGATTTCAATATAGAATCTAGTGTTCCACTCAGATCGAAGCTACATTTCTTCCCTTCAAGTATGTTATCTCTGAGAACTGGAGGATTATGATTCCTTTTATAACCGACCATCACGTTTTTATCATTATACTGGATAAAGAAATATACACTTAGCCTGAAATAAGGGGGACTGCTAGCAACAAGTACATCGTGATCATCGATTTTGAAACCAATCATATATGATATTTCATTAAAGTATCCATATCTTTCACTCTTTATGTTTCTAAATAGATTCTTGTATAATATGTATGGTTCGCCATAGTGTGATAGGTTTATCCCCGTCGTATTATATAATAGTTCCGCCACGTAATTTATGCTGTAAGTCATGTATTTTTCAGGGTTAAAGCCCTTAACAGTATTATTGAACTCCCCCCATGTATAAACTTTATAGAAGCTATATGGTTCTCCATTCTTCAAACTGAGCATGATATAATCATAATTCTTCCCAAAGTAGGCCACATAATCTATAACCGATTCATTATATCTAAGGAATACACGATATACATCTAATGAGGTGGGGTTATTAAGATTTATTCCTATCCTATATCTTGAGAGCAACTTCTCTATATCGGGTAGACATCTATACCTATATGTTCTAGGTATATCTAGACAACCATTGATAAGTTGCGTAGATAACCGATTAAGAGGTTCCGAGAATGCTGTTTTATATAACATCGAAACCCTGGGAATAGATGGTCTGTTTGTAATAAGATTTGGTGGTGTAGTATATGTTGTTGTTTTAGTTGTAGGACTAACTACGGGGTTTTGATGCGATACCCTATTAGTTAGGAGAATATATGAAGCGAGGAATGCAGTTACTATGATGGATGTTATTAGTATTGTATAAAAAATCCTCTTATTATACATCCTATTTTCTGTGCTCACCCTACTCCCCCTAGCCTCACTATTATTTTTGCTATTTAAAATCCTTATGTAAATACTGGTACACTACTCGATCCAAAGAATAACGGCCCGCTTAGATCAACAACATCTGGAAATTCTAATGAGTCTGCACCATTTCCAGGATTCCTTATAATGCTTCACGCGGTATCCAGAGTAGGATAGTATCCCAGATGGACATATTGTCCCTGATCGGCTAGGATACGATAGAATTTTTCGGCAAAGTCCATATAGATTCCACCGCCTAATCCATAGAAGAATTGAATAACCCATAACAATCTATCATAACTATAACTCATTGCCATGTCAAAGGCTATTACATGTGCTACATTCTTCATTACAAAGAGTGATGCCATATCATTGGGGAATGTGTCGTGATATGTTGGATAGAATGGATACCCCATGAAGAATAGGTAATAAGCCCATGCAGATGGATTCATTAGATAACCAAATGGTGATGCTATTACTATGTATCTTAACGGTGTATTATCATATAATTGATTATCTAGATTTAGATTTAGTAGATAGTAGGGAGATACCTCAACGCCATTAGCTAGTTTAAACCAGTACCCTATGAATCTAATAGTTGTTGATCCGTAGGTTTCTGTTCTTTGGTATAGGAATGTTTGTAGTATGAATATATGCATTTTCGAATAGTATTCTATCCTATTTCTGAAATATTCTGCTACAGTAGGCTGTATAGTAGTTATACTAAAGGGATACTGGTTATCGTAGTAGCAATTCCTATTGTTGATATGGTTATACATCTGGGTATTAACCGCATAGTTAACATCGCCATCGTATAGATCACTAGCCCAGTCTGCATCATACTCTATATACGCGTAGTATATATGAGGATAGTTTACCGATATTGCTGTGGCGTTGTGAACGTTAAGGATAAATGTAGTCATTATAATAGTTATTAATATTAGTACTGGAGCACGCCTCACGGTACCACCAGAATATAAAATATAAAAAATTTGTGGTGATCATAGTAGGTAAATATAATACATTCTGCTGTGGAGGGGTGTATTATGGCTAAGATACTGATCATTACTGGTCCGGAGTTTGAGGATGTTGAACTCCTCTATCCATACTATAGACTACTCGAGGAGGGATACAGTGTTGAGGTAGCAGCTCCATGGAAGAAAAGGATCAGTGGTAAACATGGGTATAGCGTTGAACCCGATAAGGTATTAGCAGAGGTTAAACCCGAGGAATACATTGCTCTAGTAATACCTGGTGGTAGGGGTCCCGAGAGGATTAGATACTATGCTAGGGATGACGCTGTTAGAATAGTTAAACACTTCATCGAGAACGATAAGCCTATAGCAGCCATATGTCACGGACCACAACTATTGATCAGTGCTAACGCTGTTAAGGGTAGGAGACTGACAAGTTACCCAGGTATAGCGGATGATATCAGAGCTGCAGGCGGTGAATGGATCGATAAACCAGTTGTCGTAGATGGAAACCTGGTAACAGCTAGGATACCCAGCGATATACCATACTGGATGAGGGAATTCATAAAGCTACTCAAGGGTGGATGAAACTATTTTTTCAAATCCCTACTAATAGCCTCCTCTAAAAGCCTCTCGACAAGTTTTAAAACCTTCCCAGCATAGGCTAGAGCATTCTCTCCATCAATCCTAGTATATAGTTCCTCCGGAGGAATACCCGCCTCTTCATCACCATACATTGCCAGCTCCCCCTCCTTCCTCAAAGACTATTCGCTTGTTTGAACATTTGTGATATTTTGGTTATTATGGAAACTTTAGTCTTCTATTAATATGAGTGTTTTTACAAGGGACTTATTCATGTTAAAGGTAAGCAAGGTAGAATAGAGATACGCTATGACCCAGACTTTAGGAAATGGTATGCTCATATAACGTTTGAGGTTTCCGAAAAAGCTGTTAGAGGCGTATGGAGGAGGGTTCCATTAACGCCTAATGGGAATTTGAGGGCGGGCATTGATATCGGTGTTAATAACCTATTTGCTGTGTATATAGAGGATGGTAGAGCGTTTCTGATTAATGGTAGACCGCTTAAATCCATCTCCCACTACTGGAGAGCTAGGATAGCCGAGTATCAGAGTATGCTTAACAAGTATGGATTAAGGACTTCACGCAAACTTAGGATGATGTATAAGAAGTGGAGGAGACAAGTTAGACACTACATAAACACTATTGTTAGAAGACTTGCTGAAAAATTGTACAATGCTGGTGTATCTACTGTGTATATTGGTTATCCGAGAATGCTTTCTCAAAAGAACGGTAACTTCAATACCGTACAGGTATGGAGCTATGGGTACTTGCTAAGGAGGATTTCCGATGTCTTAGAAGAGTATGGTATTAATGCTGTTTTTGTAGATGAAGCATACACTTCATCGTGGTGCCCACTTCATGGCAGTAAATGTGGAAAGAGAATATCCAGAGGACTATTCAAGTGTACAACCTTGAACAAAGTATTTAATGCCGACGTCGTAGGTGCATATAATATTTTGGTTAAAGGAGTCTCCATAACCCCGAGTCCCTCTAGAAGGGGGATAGGGGTAATGGGCTGGAGACCCAGCCCGAGGCTGAACCCAGTCGGGGATGTAGTCTCGAACCTCCCCGCCCTAGCAACACCAAGAACCCTCGCCCTTTAGGGCGGGGAGGAGGTCAGATCATGCCACTTGGGAGGTTCTATACACCAACTATCCTAAGTGCAGCCTTCAATGCCAGCTCAACAGCCTCCTGACACTGTCTCACAACATATGGATAGTTTCCAGTCTCAAATGCTTCCCGGGCATGCTTGATCCTCTCCCTGGATTGCCTTATATATGATCTGGCTAATGATATGTTGTTCAGATCTCTATCACCTCTCCAAATTTATAGTCTTTCTTCAATCTCCAATACCATTTCTTACCTATCCAAACCCTTTCAGCTCCTAATTCTTCAAGTTTCTTCTTTAGCTTTACCAGGATCTTTTTGAAGAAGCCTCCTCTATCATATATTATAACTGCATCCTCAACCATATCGAGGTAGAGGGGTGATACATGCTTTGCTTCATCTGGGGTCTTAATTATCGGTGAAATTGACACCGCATATCCTTCGTCGAGCAATCTATCTAGAAGATCATCTATCCTCTCCTCAGCCTTCAAATACATCCTAATACGTTCAAGCCTTGATCTAGGAAGATCCCTAATAACGATTAAAATATCTAGATCACTCTCACGCCCAGCCTCCCCCCGAGCAACACTACCGTAAACAACTACGGAGACAAGCCTATCTCCAAAGACATCTAGGAGAGCCTCTAATAGCCTCTTAACAATGGATCTGTATGGTTCAGCGATATGCTTCAAACCCTCTCTAAACATCACGCGTCCTCACCTATAGTATCTGTTAAACATTCTTAATTAGCAATAATCTCTTCTAAGCCTTGAACTATCTGGTGAATACTATGTTTAAACTACATCTACCAGGCTTATATGGTTCAAGGGTCTTTACGCTACAATACATGTCTTTAAGCCTCCATCCAGCTTTCTCACCCATTTCAACTATTTCATGCATAGAGTATACTTTTAGATCGTAGGATATTTCATCGATAAACTCCAAATCATTACCTCTTTTACGGTAGAACCTCCATGTTACATGTAGTATTGATCTAGCCGGATCATATGATGCCTTATCGAGGAACGCGTATTCACCCAGATCGACATAATAACTTACACCTTCTTCCAGAGCTCTATAGTTTAAATTCTCGATCGATGCATGGTTCAGTATCATGAGATATCCTCCCTTTTCTACTATTTTATAGATCTTCTCTAGTAATTCTAGATCCTTATCTGGATCGAGGCTATACCCTATTAGTGTCGTCCAGTATATGAGGACTACCTTAAACCTCTCCCGGCTGAATATTTTATCTAGCCTATATGCGTCTCCATGTATGAATTCAACCCTGTCATATACGTTGTATTGTCTTGATTTCTTAACGGCATCCTCTATGAATAGCTTTGAATAATCCAGACCCGTTACACGATAACCCTTCAAGGCTAAGTGTATAGCTATCCTACCATTACCGCATCCTAGATCGAGTATCTTATCATCCGGTCCTATACCATACTTTTTCAATAGTTGAGCAATATATTCAGCTTCTACCCTACCCCTCTCCCATCGATAATTCAATACTATGAGGAATAGATGGGCTTTATCCTGGAACAGCTTATCTATTGAGGGATCTACCCAATAACCAATAGGCATCACCCCATCGATACACACTATAATATTAGTTTCTCTAGATATTTATAGTTAAGCCATAAACCGTAATCATAGCTTAGAGTTTATATTCTCCCCAAGCCTACTAGAATATTATCAATGATACCGCTGATCTAGTAGGAGGGGGTGGTATATTTGTATTTGTTTGAGCTTGTTCCATGGAGTAGGAGGGATGTTGATAGACTCCTAGATGCTGGTAGGGATGTTTTTGATGCCTACACTATTCCCGAGGGCCCCGGTGGTTATCCTGGTTTGTTTAGTGTTGCTACAGCTATGTATATCAAGCTCATGTATGGCTTCAGTGTTTACCCCCATTTGAGGCTTTACGATATTAATCGTTTAGCACTATTATCGATCGCTAACGCTATCCGGGAGTATGGTATTGATGGATTAGTACTGCTTAGGGGGGATAAGCCATGGAGGGGCGGGATCGTTGAAGATATCGGTAGTGAGGAGGCTTTAGAATTACTGAGGAAGAAGGGTTATGTTTTCCGTAAAGGCTTGATCATAAGCTTGAATTATCCATTAGACAAGATTAAAGAGAGGATCGATCTCGGAGCCGATTTCTACCATGTTATAAACTATGGAGAGGATAGAGAGGATAAGCTAGTAAGGGTTTGCCGTATGGGTAGAGAGAGGGGTTCAGATATATATGTTTTCATACTACTAGGTTTTGGCAGGAATATAGAATTGTTTAGGAAGCTTAATCAACCATTTATAGGTGTTGATGAACTTAGAGACCACATGGAATTGATCATGGATAATTGTAGTGGTATAGTTTTATCATCACCCTTTGAACCCATGGAGGGTATAAGGATATTCTCGAAACATCTAGTCTAGAGTGATCGATTTAACAACTCTAACTATGTTCCTAAGCTTCTCGATCCCAATCCTATAAGCCCTCCACTGATCACCTCCCTCAACCGATAATCCGCCGAATCCGCAATCGGCTGAGACTAGGTCTATCCTCCAATCAACCCTCTCCCCGGTCCCTAAGAGTATTTGTTTAAGTTCCTCGATATCCTCCACAACTGGTTTTTTAGAGCTAGCTATACCAGGTGCTAGTTTCTTCCCACTAGATACTAGTAGTTCTCCATCAATAACTTTGAGATTAGTTGGTGAGTCGTGGAATTCGAAGTTTAATATGTCTAGTTTCTCCACGGATGCTAGGAGTTTGAAGAGTCTTGGGGATATTCTTCCACATACATGTATTCCGTGTTCTCCGGATAGTTTGTTGAATAGCGTATTTATGGTTTCAACTATATCCTCCCCAGTGTAGCCGAATAGTATCCTCCTACGCCCAACAATAACCCCTAGAACGGGTTCATCAATGAATAATATATTGTATCCCAGCCGGGACATGTATTCTAGGTGTTTGGCAACATATGTTTTCATTGGTTCTATGAGGTCTTTACGAGCTAGTAGTGTAGCCTTCAAACCCTCCCCTATATTCCTTGACAAGTATATTCTTGAAGCTAGTGTAAATACCCCTGTGACTGGTGCTCGTAGCCATTTAAACCCATACCTCCCCCCTCTAACGATCTCTATTGTTTGCTCAGCCTCCAATACATGTGGTTTATAGTCTTCGAGTAGGGAGAGTTTCTCGGGATCGTCTAGGAAGTAGAATCCATCCCTCTCAAAAAGTACCCCCAGATCCTTTAGGGGGTCGAGATAAATGTTTATGAAGCTACGTAGCTGGGGGTAGGGTGGTGCATCTAACCCTATACTATATAGGTCATCTACTATCCTCTCAATATTCTCAAAGCTAGGGGGTAGTGGGAAGCTTCCAACATGGCTGGTTCTAATCAATCCCTTATACACCCCTCCTATATTATGGATGGAATATATTTATCATACTAGTATCCATACCATATTGATAAAAGTATTCCCTACCAGATGCGGTGCTGTAGTGTTGGATAGAGATAGATTATTCGAGAAGCTTAGAGGATGTATGGTTGATCTTGATAGAGAGTGTGTATTGGAGACCATTGATAAACTATTGGGTATGGGTGTTAAGGCTACAGAGATAGTTCTAGGACCTATGAGTAAGGCTATGGAGGAGATCGGAAGACTATATGAGGAGGGGGAATACTTTATAGCTGAACTCATAGAGGCTGCAGAGATATTTAAGGAGGCTATGAAGAAGCTCGAACCACTGATCAGGGAGGAGTCTAGAGGGCTTGGAGGGGGTAGGAGACTTAGGATCGTGATTGGAACCGTTAAGGGCGATATACACGATATAGGTAAAACCCTAGTAGCTGTAATGCTTCAGGCAGCGGGGCATGAAGTGATTGATCTAGGTGTTGATGTTGATGCTGAGAAGTTTATTGAGGCCGTTGAGAAGTATAAACCAGATGTACTTGGTATGAGTGCATTACTAACAACGACATCGAGATATATGAAGAGGGTTATAGAGGAGTTGGATAGGAGGGGGTTGAGGAGTAGGGTTAAGATAGTTATCGGGGGAGCGGCTACAACTAGGGAATACGCGGAGAGGATCGGGGCTGATGGATGGGCTTCAAACGCTATAGAAGCCGTTAAGCTAGTAAATAAACTCGGTGGATCTGGGAAATGAATAGTAGGGAGTGTAGTAGGGTTAAAATAGAAGTTGTTGGTAAGGGGGTATTCTATGCTTGTAGAGGGGATAATCTAGGAATACTATTAGCTTCTAAGGGTATAATGCCCCTACCATGTGGTGGCAATGGGCTGTGTGGATTATGCCGTGTAAGGGTTGAGGGCGAAGTATCCCCTCCGACAGGTAATGAAGTATTGAGGGGGCTTAGTGGTGGTGAGAGACTAGCCTGCCAGGTTAGGGTTCTCGGAGACGTTAGGGTTTATGCTCCAACGATAAGGCCTCCAAAGATCTCGATATATTCTCTAAATATAGATCTTAGAAGTATTAAACCGGTGGTTAAACCAATTAGACTATCGAATAAGCTCCTACCCCTCCGTAGAGGGTTACCGATACTACCCGGCGAAGCACATATTGGTGGTTTAAATGTTCTTAGATTCTTAGACACATATTATCTAACATCACCTGGTGAGACGGATAAGGCTTTAATAATTGATCTTGGAACTACTAAGATAGCATATCAAAACATCGATCTTAATGGTAGGATCATTGATGAAGGATACGTGTTTAACCCATTAAACGTTTATGGATCGGATATAGTATCTAGGATGACGATCATACTTGATAACCCCGATAAACTCGGCGAGATGATGGATAGGCTCAGAAGAGAGATCATAGGACTCGCCGAGAGGTATAGGGCTGGTATAGTATTCATAGCTGGGAATAGCGTTATGGAGCATCTATACATGGGGTTACCGGTGGATAGGTTAGCCGAGAAACCATATCAGCCATTATTCAGTGGACCATTCATAACATATACTGGTAGGACACCGACAATACTTATGCCTTTAATATCTGGATATGTTGGTGGTGATGCATATTCAGAACTACTAGCATCCATCTATATGGATCTCGAGAAGCCCTATCTAATAATAGACCTTGGAACTAATACTGAGGTCATATTGGTTAAGGACTTAGAGGAGATTTATGCAACCAGTGCACCGGCGGGACCAGCCTTCGAGGGATACATATCTAAGGGTTCGGGGGTCGTGATGGGGGGTATATATAGGGTCTGGATCGAGGGGTTTAGGAGGGATAAACCGGTCTTCAAGTATAGGTATAGGGGCAGTCGTGGAGGGCTTTTAGGATCCGGGGTAATAAGCCTGGTTGCAGAGCTGTGGAGGCATGGCTTAATAGATCATAGGGGTAGGTTTAGGAGGGGCTATAGAATAGTTGATGGTGTAAAAACTATAGTTGTGGATAGAGAGCATAAAGTATTCTTTACACAGAAGGATCTTAGAGAGTTCCAGAAGGCTTATGCAGCGGTGCGTAGTGCTTGGAGGATACTACTCGATAAAGCCGGGCTATACATAGATGATCTCGAGAGGATAGTTGTTGCCGGAACTTTTGGCTCGAGCATAGATCCAAGGGATCTAATAGATCTAGAGCTTGTACCGGCTGATAGCGTTGATAAGATCATTTATGGCGGAAACCTAGTATTAACGGGGCTTAGGATAGCCGTTATGGATAGAGACTATTATATGCTCCACGGTAAATTATTGAGGAGTATTAGACATATTAATTTAGCCGAGGAGGAGAATTATATGAGGGTATGGATTAACAGCTTAGAGTTCCCACGTAGACCTAGCTAGATGATGCGAATAGTTTCTGGATATTCCTAAAATATCTCCTCAAGGGGTGTTCTCTAGGAATCCTATATCCCCTATGCTTCAAACCATACCCTAGTAATGAATCAACCAATGCAGCTGATTTAGCAACATATTTTATACGCTGCACCGGGCCATACATTACATAGTCCGCTCCAAAGACCCTAAGATAAACTGTTACACCGCCATGAACGCTATACATACCCTCCAATCCAACACTCTTCTTAGATACCGGTCCCAAAGCGTTAGCCGGTGCACAACCGGATGGGTAACCATATTTTTTCTTAACCATGTATATTGTTTCAGCGCTAAAGGCTATACTAGCTGGATCGATAACTATTGCATCAACTATAATATTCTTAACTCCAGCCTCCCTGGCTAAGGATAGTAGTTTCTCCTCTAGAAGCTTCAGCCTATTCTCGGGCTTCATCGAATAATATGGATTCCTAGGATCAAACGCCATTAGGACAGTTGTCTCTATACCACTATCCCTCAGAGCCTCCACCTCCTCCTTAGGACTATCTATAAATAATCCATTAGCGATAACCCGATCAGATACTCCAAGCTCTCTAGACATGGTATATGCTTTAGCACGAGCCAGGGGGTCGGGGGAGTCTAGGAAGATCGGTATATCGTATTCGGCTATGAAGGGCATTATAGCTTCAACGCTCTCAACGGTTGGGAATACAGCATCGAGGCCAAACACTACCCCGTGTTCACTGGCTATACTGATCGCATCCTCCAGTCTTTCCCGAGCCTTAACCCTGTCAAAGACCCCCCTCTCATCTATGAGCACCTTATCACCCATGTAGAACATCGAGCCTATAAGCCATAGGGGTGTTTCACCGGGTAATCCACCGATAACGTATTTACCGATCCTATACTTCTTCTGAGTGTTGAATCCTTCATACATTTATATCCACCGCTCAATTAGTCAATACCGTTAATATGTATCTCCCATATGTTCAAGATATACAGTATCATATTTACATGGTTAACGGTTAAATACTATATTAGTGCAGATGATAGTGTTGATCACTTATGAAATATACTTATCAGTTAGCGGTAATAGTTCTCATAATATCCATGACGTTAACGACGTATGGATTATGGTTTGATGATCTAAGGGTTAATGTATATATACATATCAATGATAATAGTGTAGATATCGGATCATATAAGGCATACATATTAGACATTAACAGTTCGAAAAACTATAGAGGAGTTGAGGATCAAGATGCATCTATAAGTTCTGACTCCAAGAAATTCTCACTAACGAATCTAAGCAGCTACTGTATCAATACGAGTGGGTGCAATCTATCACTATGGATCGGGCTTGTACTAGCCAATAATGGGACAGTTCCGATAAATATTGATGATGTAAGTATGAACATCACCGGATCATATAGTGATGTAACTATTAGGAAGTATTATTATGGACCCTATAAGACGGGGTTGGGTTATCGCGATGTATGGGGGAATATAGATCCAAGTGATCTACCCTTCGAGAACAACACTATGGGTATGGTGCTTGATCCGGGCTGGAAGGGTATTGTATGGCTATCTGTTAATATGTCTAATGTTGATGGTTATATGGGGATCGATCTAAGTATAGTTGATTCATACTGGAATAAATAGTTGTATCATTGCATTATTTTGCCGAAAGATATTAATTCTTGAAACGTACCTGTATTGTTAGATATAGTGTTAACGCCCACAAAAATAGAGGTTTTATGGTGTGCCTCAATTCATAATTCTAATAGTAGCCGTCCTACTATTGATTGGAAACATCTTATCGAACAGTAGGATCATGCATAGGAATCCAACCATAATTGCAGAGTCTGAGTTGAAGAAGACAGCTGATCTATTAATAGCTAACCACCTAATCGATATGGTTATACCGAGTAGAACCTTCGCCGGAAGACTATTAGCATATACATGTATAGATCCATCGATATATAGATTCATCGAAGACACGTCCAGTGGTGCTCATGGAAGACTCAATCTATGCGAGATATATGTTGGAAATGAAATATTGAGAGGGAGATTCCAGATCCTTCAGCGAGATCTTTAGAGATATACTTATGAGATGGGATATGATACCCCTAGCAGTTGTTACAACGAGGAGTGGAGAATATGAGATCATCTATATGCCTGAGAGAAGCTATCCAATCTATAGGGGGATAGGATAGTTGCACTAGTTGGAAAGTTTGACTTCCTCGAATAGATCATATTTTAACGTATAATGTTTTAAGGGGTTTAAAGCATATATTCATAAATGGAGATACTATATACATACAATCCTAGCCGGATGGTGATATGGTCTTGGATGAAACTCTATTAGTTCTACATGACTCCTTGTTCAGGGATATATATCGTGTGAGGGATGATGGAGTAGTTGTATTCAAGACATATATTGATGGTGAATGGATCGATACCGGAGACTATATAGAGGTGCACAGCCCCATAGATAACTCCTTGATAGCCCTTGTAAGTAAGCCTAAGCTTGAAGCTGTCGAATCAACTATTGATAAGATGTATAGGATGGGTAGGTGGAAGGTTAGGGATACTCCCGGCGATAAGAGGATCGAGTTGTTGGAGAAGGTTGCAGATCTCCTCCGGGAGCATAAGGATGATATAGTTGAATCACTGGTCTTAAATGCTGGTAAGACATATTCACAGGCTAGGGGTGAGGTTGAAGCCTCTATTGAGAGGCTTAGGAAGGCTAAGATGGATCTGAGGAAGCTCATAGGTGAATACGTACCCGGAGATTGGAGCTATACAACCCTTGAGACTGAGGGTATTCTACGTAAGGAGCCATATGGTATAGTATTGGCTATAACACCCTTCAACTACCCATTATTCGACACTGTGAATAAGTTCACGTATAGCTTTGTAGCTGGTAATGCTGTATTGTTTAAGCCTTCATCACTAGATCCAATACCAGTGATACTGTTTACGAGGCTCCTTGAGGAGGTTGGAATACCAAAATACTCATACACACTACTAACCCTGAGCGGTAGGGATACAACGGAGATACTGGGTGATCGTAGGATAGGGGTCATAAGCTTCACTGGAAGCACTGAGACCGGGTTGGAGATAATAAGGAATGCAGGGATCAAGCAGTATATTATGGAGCTTGGAGGAGGGGATCCCGTAGTAGTCCTCGATGATGCAGATCTAGAGCAGGCTGCTGGAAACATAGCCGTAGGCATTACGAGTTATGCTGGCCAGAGATGTGATGCTATAAAACTAGTACTACCCGAGGAACCAGTGTATGAGGAGTTGAAGAAGCTCATAGTTGATAAACTGAGTAAGTATAGGGTTGGGGATCCTAGGTGTCCGGCTAATAGTGTCGGGCCATTGATAACGCCTAGTGTAGCCGATACTATGATGGAGGCTGTTAAGGACGCTGTAGAGAAGGGTGGAGTAATACTATATGGTGGTAAAAGGCTTGGACCAACATATGTAGAACCAACACTCATAGAGTTCAGGGATAGGGAGAAGCTGTACGAGACGATACTATTCAAGAAGGAGATATTCGCACCGATAGCAGTGATAACTCCAGTTAAAAACGTTGATGAAGCAATAGAGATCATAAATAAGCGTAGATATGGATTGGATGCAGCAATATTCGGCAAAGACATAAACAAGATCAGGAAACTCATAAGATATCTAGAGGTTGGAGCAATATATATTAACGAATACCCGAGACATGGAATAGG
The DNA here is from genome assembly GCA_027028545.1 of Desulfurococcales archaeon. GTDB lineage: Archaea > Thermoproteota > Thermoprotei_A > Sulfolobales > Desulfurococcaceae > JALVIT01. Next base: position 8,758 of record JALVIT010000051.1, on the reverse strand, counting down.
ATATTATCCGTTCGGGGGAAGGAAGGATTCAGGCATAGGACGTGAAGGAATAGGATACAGTATAGAACAAGTAACAGCATGGAAAACAATAGTATACAACTACCGCGGTAGAGGGGTATGGAGATATCTAGTCTAATAATTTAACCCTTCTATATGCCTAAACCTTTTTCTCCTCATAGCATAGATGCTCCTAAACCCGTTAACATGTCTAATATATAATAATATGTTATTATAGAAATCTGGGTTCCGGACACATGCTTTTAGTATCCGGTTGTGATCTTGTCTAGTTGTTCACGTATACTTTTCCTAACGCTGGAGACTCCGGTGTATACTAGTATCCATGCTATAAACCATATTATTGGTAACACTATTGAGAGTAGAAATATTACGGCTGCAAAGAATAGAGATGATGAATCATGTTCTCCTCCAAGCTGGAACATGAGTATTGCTGAGCCTATATGTCCGATCGTGAATAATAGTAATCCTAGGGGTATGATGAATATTCCAATAAGTATGGGTATTGTTAATAATCCTATTAATAGGAAGATCGAGCCCCAGAGATATCCTATATAAATAAGCATACTAGCTGTATTGTATTTGGATCGATCATATTCTGCCAGATCCCTCACGCCTGGGACGTATCCCATATGTATACCCCATAATACAATTATAATTCCCACGATGAATAATGCTAACACGTATAGTGATTGGGCTAGTAAGCCGATCATACTGAAGACTCCATGCCTATAACTTCTAATCATACCCCAAGAACCCATAGTGAATATTAGTAATGATATAGATATGGCTAGGATCAATGAGCCTATGAGTACTAATTTACTGCCCGTCCGAATATCGTTGAGCCCTGATAGAGCCATTAGCAATCTATTTCTATGCTCCTCCGGTGATTTCATTATTTCACCCACACCTATACAATATACTATTTGTATATATGAATATTTAACGTTAACCCCTTGTAGAGATAATAGGCCTATTCTAGTGTTCAACCTTTATTTCAATATGTCCTAATCCGATCGATCTACTTGATCCAACTCCCATTATTGCTGCATGGCTCAGTATATTCTCTATTAGTATTTTTGAATTTTCGTCGACTCCATCTAGGGTTATCCAGTATTTTACATAGCCTGTAAGTGTTGGTATTAGTTTGTTATCATATAGTATTTCTATTGGTTTGACTGTTTTCCAATATGTTATGCTCTCTGTTAATACATAGTTTAGTATGTCTAGGATCCTCCAGTATTCTGGACCCCTCTTATACATCCTGGTTATCTCTCCAGCATTGTATCCTAGGAGTATTCCTGGTAGTATGTTCATCCTTTTATAGATCGTCTTCTTATATGGATCTATTGGTTGTACCGGTGTTCTAAACATTATCTTAACCGATTTAGCATTATCGAGTCTTACGAGGGGTTTACTGCTTGGTAGATCGTGGGTTGATGCTGTAACTGCATCAATACTCCACTCGGTGTTGAATAGTTTTACACCATTGATCTCCATTATAGAGTCTAAAACCATCGTTGATACATCCTCACTACAGGATACTATGAAGAAGTATTGTCTGCCGGGCTTAGCCTCAATATATCTAGACCTATCCTTCTTCCATAGAAAGACTACGCTCTTATCCCTCCTCCTATAACCTAGAGGAGTTATATGGATCGGCTTAGGATAGCCGGGAGTACTAGATTTAAACACCTTCTCAAGATCGGGATTACCCTTGATCAATAAGGATTTAACAACCTTACCAGTAAAAGGCGGCAGGATCGCCGGATTAGACACGTGGAGGGACACATGGATCATATAGAATTTACGCGGAGGCTCAGAAAACAACACCCTCTTCCCATCAAAACTTATAACGATCAACGCCAAACACCAATAGCCCTCATAACCTTCTCAATCTTCTCCTCTTCATAGATATTCTTCAAACAATTTATTAACCTCCCCTTTTCCCCATCATAGAGTTCCCTAAGCCAATAAGCTGTGAAGCTAGGTATATCCTCTTTTAGCTCTTCAGCATCTTTCTCAAAACTGGTTCTCTCGTATAATGCGGATATATTATCGGCTATGATTAATGCCCCAGATAAAGCCTGGATAACCTTAAGTGTTGTAGGGTTTGGATTTGACATCTTCTTCAGCCTATATTCTAGGAGGCGGATTATGGCTCCAATATTCGAGAGATTTTTCACGTCATAATAAGATTCTTTAACTCTATCCATAGTCTCCTTACAGAAGGGGTATCCTCCACAAACTATATATCCTGTCTTTATAAATGACTGGGGATCGAGTAGTTTTAGAGCATTAAATATTATCTGAGCTAGTTTATTCCTTTTATTTTTCTCCTGCCTAATCAATATATATGCCGGATGCCTTCCTCCCATAGCTACATGGTGCCTCACAATAGCTTCTCCTAATATGTTGACATATTCTGTAAACTGGGATTTTCCACGTTCTGTGGATGCTGCCGTGTTAATATATGATGTTAATACATACATTATATATTCATGAAGATAGAATGAAATACTATGACCATCTATCTTCTTAAATATATTAATATAGTATCTAGAAGCTTTACCTAGATCATGTAAAGCTCCTGCAGTATATAATAGCTCGGATACATTAACATCTAATTTGCTGATATATTTGAATCTTCTACTGAATAAACATTCCATTAATTTACCAGTTGAGATCAAATGATCTTTTAATGGAACCAGCTTAATCCCTTCATTAACGAAAACATATGAGAGGGGCCAATGCTCCTCTATAAGCTTAAATACATTTTTATTTTGTTTCAAGAATAACACCTAATCCTTCCTCATAACATCTAGGATCTAGCTCAATATATGTGTCTAATACCTTTTGATCTGGTAATATGCTTATCTTCTCCGGCTTATAGATATTAATTATCTTCCTGAAGCTGTTCCCATAAATTAGATCTTCGATAAAGCCGTTGGATAATACCTCATATATCCTATTAATTTTATCACTAGTTCTCACGGTAACTAATAGATATGGCTTGTGTTTATCATATATCTGTTTATGCATTATACAGCCAGCCTTAACTAAGGATCTAAATTTTTCAAGACTCAATATTAGATATCGTAATTCTTCATCTCTCTTATAGCCTATCGTTAATGGGATATTTCTTAAACCATATATACCAATTCCCTCAAAGTAGTCTATGATCTCTCCCGGTGGTATATCATGTTTTAGATACTCTGAAGTGAATTGGTGGAGAGTGGATTTGTCCTCTACATGTTCTATATAGTTTTCATTCTCAAGCAGATCTACGAATGAGATATAATTGATGACCAGATCTTTATTTTTCTTAGTTATGTTGTCGAATAATCGCCATTCGATCTCCCTATTCTTATCTATGTTATCCCGTATCCATGTGATCGTTTCTTTAACTAGTTTTCCATTATAGATACCATCATATTTACGCCCAATATCTCGGGGATCAGCTTTGACTATGTAAACTATCGCTCCATCCTTTGAATATTTGCATACATCTAGTGTTTTCCTATATTTGCCCCTACATAGTCTACCGATTCTCTGAACCAAGTTCTCTATCGGAGCTGGATCTGTTATTATGATCCTAGAATTTATTTCAACACCTGCCTCAACTACCTGGGTTGCTACTATAACTCCTCTTCCTAATCTATTTATTTCTTCTATCAAGTCTACTGCTTTATCACGATCAATATTATCTAGTAATCCATGAATTAATACTTTCTTATTGCATTTCTCACCGATCATCTTATAAGTCTCTACCGTTTTAGCAATTGTATTCCTAATGACTAATACAGTTTCAGAATTACAATATTCTAATATTTTATTGATTATTGATTCTTTATTTATTAATTCCGTATTCCATACTATGTTATTTTCATTAGTGTATTCTTTATCATATATTTCTTCGACCTCTAAACCTATACTCTTTAACCTTTTTATTTGTGGATTTATTTTTCTGGAGCTTCTTACATATAGTATTTTCATTGAATCTTTCTTAATATATTTATTTGCCTCATGGATTATATCCGCTAAAAAATCTGTCTTCATAGTGGCTGTCTCGATTACTATAGGTATGCCTCTATTAGCTAAGAATTCGATTATTGATAACAATAGTGCTTTAATATATGGTTTGTCGGTATAGCCTAAATACATATGTGCTTCATCGAATACTACAATTGACGAGTAGAGGGATAGATATATAGGGTAATAGTGTCCATGAGAGTATCTCCCAGCTATCTTATGGAATTCGGCTATAGGTATCCTATATATGTTGTAGAAGAAGCTGTCGAGGGTTGTAACTATTAATTCCCTGAGATAATAGGGTGATTTAATACCCTCCCTAATATAATCCATTGATTGATAACCTGTAAGGAAACCAGTATTCCTAAACTTTTCAATATATATTTCCCTTAGAAGGGATCTGAGAGGTACTACATGTATTAACCCATAGGCTAATCCAAGCCTACGGGCTTTATCAAGGAGTAGGGGAGATGAGATCGTTTTGCCATATCCTGTTGGAGCTATAAATACTCTAAAACACTGATTATCCTTACATTCTTCTAGGGAGGAGACTAGTTTTTCTACACCCTTCCTAACCATAATTTAAACCCTTAAGCCAGTATAGAGATTAATCTCGTAAGTGGCCCTGTATAGCTGGCGAGATTACTCCTTTCAAGCCTAGATACCAGTCTGGCTAGATCGGCTGCAATAGTTATTAATAGTGTTTCATCCTCTGTTTCGAGATATCTATATATTGAATGTATAGTGTCTGCAACTACTCTTTGATATTCCTCCACGATCTCTGGAATCATTTGTTTCTTTCTCTTCAAGTTTTTAAGTATGTTATAGTTTTTGACCATGTTGTATAGTGTATCTATAAGGTTTATTCTACCACCCGTTCTTGTTATGATCGTGTTTATTCTCCCGAACATACCGGATAATATCAGGGGTTTAACCCAGCGTATCTGTCCCCTCTGTTCAGCATCCATTTTTACTAGGTTGAAGTAGTCTATATTTGAGAGGGTGAATCTTCTAACGTATCTATTATATTTATATAGGTATATTATCAGCGCCATCAATAAAGCTACTTCAAAACTAATACTTTCAAGGTTTAGTAGGTTTTTCACAACGTTTTGTGGTTTATCAATAGTGGTCTTACAATCCCGGTTTATACTACCATAATCGTTTATTATTGTATATACTATTGAGTAGTTGAGCACGTTTATGGATTCATTTGGTGTAATATATACCTCTACACGTTTAGGCCTCTCACCCCCCATTCTTAGATTAATACTTGATAATAATGATATGCATCCTCCTAGGAAGGTTAAAAGGTTATGATACCCCATAACCCTCTTGATATCAACGGGATAATTCCTCTGTGCGGAGAAGTGATGTGTTCTAACTAGTTGTATTGAGGATTTGTCTTCGAATAATCCGGGATAGCTGGTACCTATACTATTCCTAATATAGTCTATCACATCTAGACATGGCTGCTTCTTATCTATCATCTTCTTGCCAATCATAGATCCAAGGATCTTGTAATCGTTGGCACCAGTACCATATAGTTTGGGTCTAACATCTGCTCTATTCTTACATGGAAGAATAGATCCTACTACACTAACAATAGTCTTCATCAACTGATCAAATTCTGTCTGGGTTAATCTAATGTATCCGGTGTTGATCAACTCCTTAATTCTGTTTTTAAGAAGCGGATTAAGATTATTGAATATTGCTGTATAGAGTGCTATTTCAAGCTCTCTACCAAAAGAGCCTGGAGGGAGTAGATCTATATAATAATTATTACTCGACATATCCACTTACCACTAAATACTTATATTCATCACCCGGTGAGAAGGCTAAACAATTATTCTTCAATCTAAATCTTGGTATGAGGAATTCATCTATTAAGGGTATTATGAAGTTGTTTGATCCCATATAGGCTGGTAAATAGTAATCCATGGGCCTATAATCTAGTCCGTATAGCTTAACCATGTGGGATGAACCCTTAATCAAATCTACACACCTAGTTGATTGATAGAATATGGATTTAAACTCGGCTCCACCACCAGTTATTTTAGGATTCTTAACATATATGTTTTTGGAGGGGTTAATGGATACTAGGGATTCCTTAGCCCCGATCCTTATGATACCATTTAACGCCTTCGAGAGCTCATTGTCTAAAACCTCTTCATCAATCCCTAGTTTATCGGCTAGTAGATCTATTTTGAAAACCCATATAAGGTTGAATACAATTCCAGGTGCTATAGTGTATCCCGCTCCTAGAGTCGTTATTATTCGTGGTACCGCTTCACTATAGAATTTTATACTATCCATAGACGGTATTTCCTTTGTCGCCCTACTCCTCTCCTTACCTCCCTTATACATTATAGAGACTAGTCTTGAAGGCTCCATACTATGTGTTACTCCATATATTTTCCCCCCGCCTCTGAGTTCTATACCCATAGATGCCGTGATCGTTGATTCTAATACATCCTTCATTAATGGAGTTATAACAACTCCCCCGCCAAACCCTATAGGTTTCCTTTTTTCTAAAACCTTTCGAGACTTGATCCTGAAATACCTAGCTATAGCATATGCTAGGGACCCGACAATAGTGGGCGGGGGAGGTACTATAAATGATGGTTGAGAAGCTGAGGAACCGGGATATCTTACAATATAGCCCCAATGGGTTTTGAGTTGGGTGTAAAAAAGACGTATATTATTCATATTATTCCCCTCTATCTAATCAGTAATGCTAGAGATACTAGATCCATTATCTTCTTCTTAGCTTCCGTTAATGCCTCTGTATGCGAGTTTGTCTCCTTCAGTGTGACGTTTTTAATATCGTCTAACTCTGCTAATGGGAGCTTTTCGATGGTGTAGTAGTAGATGTTTATTGTTTCATTAGGGATCGAGGAGGCTAGTGCTTTAGCTCTTTCAATAGTCTCCTTCAAATAGTTTTTATCTAGCCCAGGCGATACAATGAATTCTATGGGTCCCTTACTTAAAGCCACTACTATGCTCTTAACACTCCATAATGGATTATTCCTACTCCTCTTAGCCCCTAGGTTTAATCCATCGATAAGAGCTATTAATGCATCTAAAGCTGCTTCAACCCTTTGCTTAAACTCTTTGACGAGTTGTTGATCTTTAGCTTTATCATCTGTACAGTTTTGTGGCCTGGCTATATCGGAGACGGCTAGCTGTATGGATAGATTATATAGTGCACTACTATTCTCTAGGTAGAATAATGCCTGCTCCCTCTCTACTGGTTCTGGCATATACCTGGTATGTAGTTGTGGAGTTACGGATACACCGCCGCTAGATATTGCATCTAGTGTTGGTAGCATATAGGAGAATTTTATCGGTGAAGTCCTCTTAACCATATAATCCGTTACTAAGAAACCAGTTACATCAGCTACTACGCTCGTCTTCAAGATCGTCTTCTCAATATCGCAAACGCTCATCTTACTTAGAACCTGTGATACCTTATCTTTAACCCCTCCCAGAACCTTTGCTAGTTCGTCAGCATAGTATTTGTCTATTATATCTTTACTCGAGAACTTCGGGTAGAAACCCCTAAGATCGAGCCTTGTCACCGGCAGTTTTTTGTCATACGCTATTTTAGCTAATAACTCTTGATAGGAGTGAGCTAGTGATTCCCCACTAACGGCTGGAACATATATTACAGAGTATTCGTTCTTTTCAGAATCATAGAGTATCACTGGAGCCTTCCTATGTCGAGTATAGTTTCCAACCGATTCAGCCATATTTAATGCTTCAGCATTTACAAGGATCCGGGCTGAGAGGGATAGATTTATGATCACGTAGAACCACCCCCACATTTAGTATTTCTTATCTTTAAAAGCCTAGCATAGGATTTTGTAGCGATCTCCCTCGCGAGCTTTACCTGCCCAATCCTAGGCTTGGACGCGATCATAGCTAATAGTTTATTTAAGGATTCCTCAAGCTTATCTGGTTCAACCCTTACACATACAATATATTCTCCCTCATTGACCTCATAGCAGTTATTTTTACATCTATTTAGTACTGTATGATACATTCTAATGGCATCTTTCAGTGATTCTATCATCGTCGATTCATCTATTGCATTTCCAAGTCTATCTATATAGCTGTAGTCTCCAAGTGCTCCAAGGAATCCGAGTATATCTATTAGTTCGTCAAACAATACTAATCCCTCACTAATATCTATGTTTTTGTAACTGATATTTAAGCTTTTCTATCTTTAGAATATTGTTTCGTTCTATGATATTATTTTATGGATATGTATTATTATAATTGTTCCATATAATGGAACTATATCTTGAACAAACTATATAATTCTCCAGACACTCTGTACTTTCCATTAACCTTTTCGAGAAATCCCTGTTCAACAAGTTGGGCTAATCTACGGTGTAGTGTTGATTTTGGTATGTTCAACTGGGTTTTTAGGTCTGTAAGTCTTTGTTCACCGTAGTTTATTAGAATATATATTATCCTTTTATCTATGTCTTCAAGTTTTATGAATTTGTGGAGGATTTTTGGATCTATATTTATCGTGTATTCAAATGTTTCACCCTCTAGAACTATCTTGGTCTTCTCAACTATGTTCTCGGGGGATAAGAGTAGTGCTGTCAGCATAGATACAACTAGTATACGGGGGCCACCTGTTAAGAATAAGTCTATATTGGTATCACTGCTTGATAAAGATGATAATATACCCATAGTC
>JALVIT010000050.1 GCA_027028545.1 Desulfurococcales archaeon | reverse complement strand
ATCTTCATTATTAAATCGTTCACTATGTTGTTGATTGTAATAGCTAGATTATACGTATTGATCTCTTCTATTTGTTGAAGCCTCTTATAGAGCTCTTCAATAATCTCGAATAACATTCCACCCCTAAATAGGAGTTGTAGAGCTATGATTCTTCTAAGCAGTGGTTTATCAACTAGCGTCTTTAACCTCTTAGTGAGGGTTTCAAAGGATGCACTGATCAGCTCCCTAGCATATATGTTTATAGAAGCCATAGTCTCCTCAGCTATAAGATCAGTCATTACGGGGTAGTGTTTAATTATGATATAGGGCGGCTTACCACCGAGTCTAGCATTAAACTGAACCTCTATATAACATGCTGGACATAGACGATATTTCTCACCCCTATAACTATCGAGATCTCTGAGGGGTTCCTCGCTTGGAATCCAGTATTTAACCTGTAGATTAGCTCGATTAGCTAGGACAGCATATAGTGGATAGTAGTGTTTATCTATTATTACCTCACCGCATAGGTAGCAATGTTCAGAACCTTTAAGGCTCCGCCTACTACTATGCTTTACTAATGTCCCACCCAGATAATACGTGAATGTTATCCTCTCGATGTATTCTGATAAGTATTCTTCATCGACCCTCATCTTCTCCTTAACCATAGCTGATAAGTAGTCTCTCAACTTATCAAGATCATCCACTCCATCAGGCTTCAATCGTTTTTCACGGGGGATCAACACCTTAGTTGTTCCATAGAACCCCTTAGCAATACTACTTATATTTTTCCGCTGCATCTCGCCCAGAATCTCCCTTTCCTCAAAGAATCTCCGAAGCCCCTCTACTACATCATCTACATCCTCCAAACCCAGTAGGAGATCGATTGTAACGGGGGTTCCTCTTCCGGGTTTTTCATATTGTAGAGGTATAGATCTTACTGTGCTCAGTATTTTGGATGCTAGATCTCTTATCAGTTCACTATTTATCCCTATAGGTTCTATCTTACTATTTGAGATTATTGCTATCCCTTCTGGATAGTATATTTTGAAGTACGTTTTCCCCGCTGTAACTTTCTCTACTAGCTTGTCTAGTATTAGGGCTCTGAGTATCGGGTGTGTGTAGTCTGTGAGTCTTATTGTATTGAAATATATGTTCCTCTTATCGAGATCCTCGAGTATGTCTAGGTATCTCCTCCACCTGTTCTCCCCGATCCAGTATAGTTTATCCCTATGGATTAACGCTCTCTCAAACTCGTAGAGGTTGTCTAGTGATGCTATTGCGTCGGATATTGTTAGGATCTCAGCCATTAAACTATATGTTTGTGGGTCTATACCTGATCTAATCAATGCCTTCATATCGGGGGTTTGTGGTCCAGCCTCTACATGTGTTGCTAGATTATATGCTATATCGACTAGCCCCTCACCAATTACGTCTCCGAAAACCCTCCTAACACTACCTAGTATATCGCCATGGACTTCTCCGCTGGTGGATTTTATGTAGTCGTGTAGGAATCCGGCTAGGAATGTGGTTAGTCTGATCCTATCGTCTAGGTTTAGTAGTTTAGCCATGTTATAGGATATATCGGCTACGAGTAGTGAGTGATGCCATAGACTAACCGGCTGCCTATATTTACCAGATAATTGTTTCCAATAACCATACTCCCTATGTAGTTTATCGAGTACCTTGATCAGGGATTTATCCATCTATGGAGAACCCCTCCCATACAACACATTATATAAATGTTCCTCCCTAGATAAAAACATTTTGTGTAGCTCGTTTATCCCCTAGCATATATACATATCCTTTTAAAACGGCATACTCTACATAGGTTTTTATCATGTGTTGATTTAACCATCTGTATATTTTTCCTATATAGGTTGTTGATCAACCATAATAGTTTCCTAAGCCTATACCCCGAATAATCATTATAGACGGCTATTGATAAATCATGTGTTGATATGATTAGTGATAGAGGTGTTATACCGTAAAGCGATTTATACATTAAGGCGTAGAGGGCTAGTCTACAGCCAATGTACCATGTTTTACTGGCTGGTGTTAGTGTTAATTCGATAACTATTGAACTCCTACCCGTCTCTACTACTAGATCGGGCTTACCGGTGAATCCAAAACTGTATCCATAGGCTAAAACCATGTATTGTGGCTCGATTAATACGTTGAATCCCCTAGATCTAAGCCTCTCCGCTAGAGTCTTAGCTACAACCCTCTCTCTAACCGTGTCCGAATCGAATAATCTTATAACCCTAGCACCGATCGATCCATGTATAGCGTACCATGCTCTAGCCTCACATAATATCAGATCATCCATTATCCTCGCCGGGATGAAAGAATATTGCTCCACTACGTCTCTCATACTCCCTCGATACACCGGCTTCAGATACGACGAGGGTCCTGTAGTAATTCTCCTCCCGTATGTAGAAGATATGTGCAATATCCTCTCCACTAATAAGTCTACGTATCTTCTCAGCGATCCTCTCTCCGAGAGCAGTGTTTCCCCTGGCAGCGTAGACACTCCTCGATAGACGTGTGAAGCCCTGGCTCCGAAGCATTCTCGAAACCTTCGATCTCGTCTTGTTATCCCTGATGTCATATGCTACCACAACCCATAAACCCATATCTTTATTCACCATATCCGGTATATGAATGGGTCATATGGTACTCCGGATCTTAGATCCTCGGCTAGTTCACTAGCCTTTAAATATATGTTCCTCCTAATACTAGACCCTATGTTTCTCCTTCTCTTATTTATCCATGAATGTATAATCTTTGAGATGTAGGATATGCTTTGTGGATCTAGTAGTCCTTCCTCGGTTATTTTTGGATCCTTTAGTCTATTTACGGAGTATATTACTGTATGTATTATGAATGGTTTATATTGCTCGCTAAAATCATATACCAGGCTAGGTCTACCACTCCTAAGATTATGCATGAATCCAGCATATGGATCTAGTCCGGCAGCTATTAATGCGTGGAAGATATAGCCGTAGAGTATTGAGTAGGCGTAGTCTATTGATCTATTAACGACGTCACGATTCCTAGGAATCCTACCTGGGAAATCGTATTTCTCGAATAAGCCACTTATACATCTCCAGAAGCTCCTAGAACCCTCTGCTTCAACGTTTCTCAATCTATCAATGCTCTCAACACTATTAACCTTCTCTAAAGCATTATCTATCCCTTCTAGGTATTCATCACATCCACCAACGATCCCTTTCGAGATCAGGTATTTCATTAAATTCTTAAACCCTCTAAGCTTCCCCTTGATGAAGTATATGGAGTATATTAGGGATAGTTCGGGGTCCCGTGAAACCCTATACTGGTTGAACCTTGTTAGGGGTAGTGTCACACTATATGGTCTGTATAGGAATACATCACTATCCCTACCATGGATTACAACTGGAACATCTATCCTACCTAGGACTAGTAGTAGTCCACTGCTTAAACCAACCCCTCTACCAATGATCACCAACATATCCAGGTCGGAGACGGGTATTTCACCAGTTAACCCACCATCCCGGTCATAAACCCTTAAAACACCATGTCTAATACTGAGGCGGTAAGGTGTGAAAACTACAGCTAATACCAAAGTATAATACCTCCATCCAGACAAAAATATATTTAGAGGATTCAGAAATTTAATCCTTCCCACCTCAATATAGAGTTAGGGTATTGGGTAATAGGGATGATCACATACAACCAGTATATGTTCAAACGTAAAAGAATGAGGGCCAAAGCTATGCTAGCCCGGTTAAGAGAATACAAACTACCCATCTACAGAGCTAGAACGATCGCCGCCGAATATGTAAAGGGAGAGATCGATTATGGAGAAGCACTAGATCTAATCAATAAGCTGGAGAAACTATATATGATGAGGAAGATGGGTAGAAAGAGATAAGATCCAAGCTAAACATTTATATAAAATCTCTGCCCAGATTTGACGGATTATTTTGTATATATTATTTGGTCGAAGAATGAATAATGTAAAATACTAACTATCTAGAGGTAAATGGTAGACAATAGGATAACATCAACGTTTTCTCTGTTTTCCTCTAGATTTCCCCTTAGACTTATACTTTCCTCTAAGTATTCTAGCCTCTAACTCTTCTAGAGTTATATATTCTCCTCTCTGTATTTCTTCAAGTTTTTCATCTAGAACTCTACGTGGTACAGGTGGTAGGTTTTCATCCATGTTTCTACCCCTCCAATATTATCATGCTTGAACACGTTTATTAGATGGAGAGTGTTTAGAGAAACGAGTATATTAATCCCTCCATTCAAGCCCTGCTTGTTTAAGTCTCTCCTCGATTATCTTCTTTGCTTTGGGATATGTTATTTTCCCTTGTCTATATTGTTCTACTACTCCCCATAGCCCCTTCGCCAGCCTAGGGTTAACCCTCTCCAAAGCCATAACATTACCCATCAACCTACCAAGACGATGCCTAGCAATCTTCATAGACCGGACACTGGTATACTTCTTAGGCCTAGTCCTCTCATAATACCTTTCAAGAACCTTCCTAAGCTTCCGATCCTCCACCTCTCCTACCACGCTTCCTCCCCCTCCCAGAAATAGTATCGGGAAACCCAGTCATATAGTTAAATTTATTCGAGATGAAATACCTTGAATGCCTATGCATGGAATTTTAGATAACTCCTACCTATTTCCTATACCCACCATGTTAAGGTGTTATAGGATTGTATTATGTCTTGAAGATTTTGGGGGTTAGAGTGTTGTTTTCGATGTTTTAGTATTTAGTATCTTGTCTATGTCGTTCGTGTCTGCTATTATTCCTATATCTTCTACGGGTATATATTTTGATGCATTGTATATTGCGATCTCGTTTATTTCTCCATCCTTGTTTACATAGATCTCTATATCCCCGATGTCTATTACTGCAATTACTTCACCGGATGATTTACCAGCGTATCTTAATTCATCCCTATCTTTGAAATATGTCCATTTATTTTCCCTTGTATTATGCTTCTCCATCCTCTAACCTCCCTATTCCATAACCATTCTCTAATCTTTCAGTTCTATTTATTTTCTACAAGGAGAACCTGTGTTGAGCGGGTTAAAGAGGGTATGGCTAGTTGATCCTTTCCCCAATATCGAGTATCTTTACTTCTCCATCAACTATTTCAAGGCTTACTACATGCTCTTCTCCCACGAGTAATGCATATACTCTACGAGCCCGGTTGTCATG
>JALVIT010000049.1 GCA_027028545.1 Desulfurococcales archaeon | reverse complement strand
CAGATCTATGATTCACTATATATAGCCTTAGCTCTGGAAGAAGGATTACCGCTCGCTACATTAGACAATAAGCAAAGGAGAATTGCGTTGAAACTAGGAGTTAAAGTTGAGCCCTAATATTTGGTAGTCGTAATTGTAGGGTATAAGAAAAGTAAGAACATTATATCTTTGTCTTTTAGCTTATTATTAGTTCTAATATGATGTTTAGAAGTATTAGTAGTGCTAGGAGGAGTGTGAAGTAGTAGATTTTGATCCTTTTCGCTAGCTCGATTAATAGTTTGGCTGATAATATGCTTGTAATGAATACAATGATATATGCTATCGCGAGTGTTAACGGATCGATTACATTGATTATCCTCAGTAAGTTGTAGGATCCAGCTAATATCAATGCCGGTGCTCCGAGGAGTAGTGAGGTTCTAACCACTAGTGACGGATCATATTTTCTAAGTGATAAATAACCCATCGTTAAGCCACTACGTGAGAAACCGGGTAATACAGCTAAACCCTGTAGTATCCCGGTTATGAACCAGTCGTAGAAACTTATATCCCTAGATGCTTTTCCCCTAACCCTTCTACTACTTGTGAGTAGTGCTATTGATGTGATGAATAATCCTATGGAGACTATTAGTAAAGCTGTTAGACCGTAGATTATTGAAATATTGACAAATAAGATATATAAGAGGTAGCCTATGATCAGCGAAGCCGTTAAGCCAGACAAATACCCCTTCTCAAAACCTCCTAGCTTAAATCTAGCCATATTGCTTACAACATCCCTAAACCTACCCCAATATAGAATTAGGATGGCTAGACCCGAGGGTAGGTGGAGGGCTAGACTAATACTATAGCCGACGTTAACTGGGAAACCAAAATATATAGATGTAAGTAGTACAACACCACTACTACTAATAGGCCACCACTCAAACAATCCCTGGAGTAATGCTAGTATTAGCTGGTACTGATCCATCTATAACGCCATCGATCCCTTATCCAAGGTTATTCATGATAACTCTATAGAGTAGTAACTAGATTAAAATATTTAATCCCCCCAAAGATCCATCCTATACTTTCCTCCTCCTACCCCTAATATCAACGTATGATCTCATAATCCTCATCCTCTCATCCCTAGCCTCCTCTAACCCATAGAGTTCTACGAGTGTATTGGTTGTTGATAGGATCGATGCCTTAACCCTTGATACGTGTTTTTTGATCTCGTTGTAAGCCTCCATGACACCCGTTCTAAACCCCCTACTAATACCTGTGAAGTATAGTATCCCTTCTTCGAGGGGTGGTTTAACCTCATATATATTTGTTGATATTATTGCTCCGAAACCAGTATTCATTGTTCTAACAACTCTACCCAGTCTAAGCATTGTGTAGGGGTTTATAGCATAATCTGTTAATACCATGACTCCACGGATCTTCCTGAAGACCGGTAGTAGTGTTAATAGTTTATCGATCCCCGGCTCCGCCGGATAATCTCCTAAGCTACATATCGTGTTCCTAATATGCTCGATAATGTCCCGGGGATTACTTGATGGATAAATAATGTATTTTTCACCGAGGAGTGTTATGAAGACGATGTTATCGTCAAGCTTATTCGCTAATGCTAGTATTAGTGTTGAAGCATATAGTAGTGTGTATAGTTTATCCCAGAATAGCAGTGATCTATGCAGATCAAGTGCTATCAATACATCAACCTTAGTCTCACGAATATATTCACGGACATACAGGTCTATACTATAGGGGTTTGTCATAGACCGTGCTGAGATCCTCCAATCGATATGTCTAACATCATCACCTATAAAGTATGGTCTGAAATCTATGTATTCATAACCTATCCCACGATAAACGGATCTAGACCTACCATATATTATCTCAATGGCTTCAGCCAGTGCAGACTTCATGGTTGCCGATGAAACCCTACAAACATCCCCTAAATCCATACTGCATCAACTATTCAGTGATAAATTGTTTTTACCTCCAGAAAAACATATTGTTAAACAGTAATCTATATTACGGCTGGGGTATGGTATGCCAAGATATTATCCGGTGAAGGATCTAGCCGGTGGACATGTCTACGACCTATACGGTCTATATTTTGGGGAGATCTGTGGGTATGAATACTATATGGATAGGATAAGGTTTAGGATATGTATAAGCTATAGCGCTAAAACCACAGCACCAGATATAGAGAGGCTTAAGGAGATGATCGCCAGGAGAAATGTTGAGGTTAGAGGCGATGAACCATTAGAATACCTAATAAGGATTGCGAGGGAGCTTAGGGTCGATATACCATATAAGACGGTTGATCACATGGTAAGGATCTTGAAGGCATACATAGATGTTGACGAAATAATACAGATCGATAGATACATATATGATGGTAAACCAAGGATCATAGTATTACTCAATAAACCCCGCGAAGCCCTCTTCAGAGGGTGGAGTAGGGAGGTAGAGCCTAAAGAAACATATTTATCGAAGGAGATTATCGGTAAACACGTGGTGAGTATATCTAATGGATACATAGGGGTTGTAAAGGATATAGTTGTGGGTCCGGGGGATATGGGGGTTAGGGTTGAATATGTAAAGATCAGTGAAATATATATCGCATGGCTGAGATTCTTAAACGATCTACGTAGGAGGGGCGATCTAAAGACGTATAACCTCCTAGCATCTATAAGGGATCCATTAAAACATCGTAGGATAAGCATAGAAGAATACGATAAACTAGTAGAGGAGCTTAAAAGGAGGGGGGTTGGTGAAAACATTATTAAACAAATAAAGGAGTATATAGAGTATAGTAGTATGCCAGGCGGAGCCACGGATATATCTTATAGGAGGATAATGTATGTAAACGACATAGTAGTCACATACTAGGTCTAGGTGTAGACACTAATGGAGATAGACGATTTAAAGAAGGGTGCTGAAGAAATACTAGATGGTTTATCTAAGACAGTTATAGGCTATAGATGGGAACAAGAACTAATACTCATAACCCTCCTGGCAAATGGACACGTACTCCTAGAGGGCGTACCAGGTGTAGCTAAGACGACTATGGCTAGAGCATTAACAAGACTCCTAGGACTACACGAGAAGCAGACATATATGATCGACAATGTCCCATATAGGAGTTTCTCAAGGATACAGTTCACACCAGATCTAATGCCTGGAGACATTATAGGTAGCCTGATCTATAACCCTAAAATACTTGATTTCGAGCCCCGTCTCGGACCTGTGTTTGCGTATATTGTCTTAGCCGACGAGATCAATAGAGCAACGCCTCGAACCCAATCTGCATTATTACAGGCTATGCAGGAGCGAGAGGTAACGATCGGCAACATTACTTATAAGCTTGAGAATAGGGAGAAGAATAAGTTCTTCTACGTCATAGCAACACAGAACCCCGTTGAACAAGAAGGAACATATCCCCTACCGGAGGCTCAGCTAGATAGGTTTATGATGAAGATCATAATAGGATATCCACCAAGCCTCGAGGATGAAATGAATATTTTGAGACTACACAGGTTTAGACTCAGAGAACCAGTTGAGGATCTAGAATCCGTTGTTGATCCCGGATGGGTTGTTGAAGCACAGAAGCTCATAGCAGAGAAGATCAATGTCCCAGACGATGTTGTTGAGTATATTTCGAGGCTACAGAGGGCTACCCGTCCAGAGCTTATGGAGCCTATAAGGGAGTATTTTGAGCTCGGTATAAGTCCTCGCGGCGGTATATTGTTGATGAAGGCTGCAAAAGCTTATGCAGCTATAAATGGATCTGACACTGTTAAGCCCGGTGACGTAGATAAATTATTGTTCCCGGTCTTCAACCATAGGGTCATACCAAGGATCGAGAAGATCATAGAGTATGGTGGAGGATATAATGCTAGACTAAGGGTTATTAAAGAGGGGTTAGAGCTGGCTAGAAAGCTTGTTAGAGGATGATATGGAGGGGTCAGAGTTTTGACCGATATAATCATGTTCAGAGATGTAGTTAAGATCTATAATGGGGTTATAAAAGCACTAGATAAAGCATCCTTCACAATACCAAATAAAGCCATAGCAGGACTACTAGGTCCAAATGGTAGTGGTAAGACCACAAGCTTCAAACTAATACTCGGACTACTGAAGCCCAATGAGGGATCTATAAGGGTTTTCGGAATGGATCCATGGTGGGATGAAGTAGATGTTAGGAGGAGGATCGGCTACCTACCCGAGAAACCAATATATCCGGATGTAAGGGTTTATGAATACCTCAGACTAGTTCGAAGGATTAGAGGAGCTAGTAGAGAGGATGTTATACGTTTAACCAAGATGTTCAACATATACAAATACCTATACTCTAGAATAAATAGTTTAAGCCGGGGATATCTACAAAGGCTAGGTATAACACAGGCGTTGATCGGCAACCCCGAACTCCTACTACTCGACGAACCCACAGCTAATCTAGACCCCTCCTCCCGTAGGGAGATACTTGGATTGATAAAGGATCTGGCTAAGGAGCTCGATATAACGATAGTTGTCGCCACCCACATTCTCCCGGAGATGAAGGAGATCGCAAACTATATAGTGTTCATTAATAAGGGGAGGATCGTCGAGTATGGCCCCATAGATATATTGACTAAGAGGTATAGGGTTGAAGCCTACTACCTCATATACACAGACCAGCCCCGTAGGATCGCTTCAGAGCTCATATCTGAAGACTATGTTAGGGGTGTTGAGATAGTTGAACATGGGCTTATATTGAGGATCGATTCGACATATAGTGAGTTACTCGAAGAACTATTATCTACAACCTATCAAAACATGATCCATGGATATAAGCTCGTAACGGGTGAGCTGGGTGAGCTCTACGAAAAATTGGAGAAGCTCGCTTAGAAGGGTTAATCTATACGCAACACATCTACTAGGTACTAAGGCTACACCAGTCTATGTTATGACTAGTATAATCAGCTTCATCCTAGCAATATCTATAACCTATGGTGCATACTTTATCTTCTATACATTCTTCGCCGTAATACTCTTCGCCTTAGTCCTAGTAATAATCTCCACCGCTGCCCGCGTCATCGACGACCTGAATGAAGGTATAGCATCTATGATATTAACAGCCGGTCTATCCAGGTTTGAATATATATTATCATGGCTAATCTCCACAGTATTTTACCCTGTGATAATCATAGCTTTAGCCGCATTAATCCCGGCACTCGTAATATCTCCGGGAGCATTGATATCGTATAGAGTTGGACCCATAGGATTCGTCCCACCACCTCTAGGCATGTTGATCATGACCTTTAGCGAGCAATTATACGTCAATACAATGTTTGCACTATCCTTTGGAATCGTGTATAGGAGGAAGAGTATTGCATGGGTGATCGCCGTAATGCTTACAATAATAATACCCATCATATCTCCAATGATAGGGGTGGCTATCGCTCTAGGTATGGGCCCCTCTTCAATATCATATAGATATACGAACCTGGTGATATATTTCATGAACTTCCTATTCAACCCCTTCTACGCCTACCTCTCAGCATATGCTTTCGACCCCAAAGATATAGTATTACCATTATTAACGATCGGTATATCCGGTGTATTTGGATTAATATTTACATGGGCCCTCATATACCATGCAAAACATAGTATGGAGGCATAGAAAATGATAAAATACATTATAATCGGACTATTCATCCCAGCTATGATAGTTACATTAACAATCGGTATAGCACTTATAAGACCACTTGAAGGTGTTTCGAGGACAACTAGTTATGGATATGAAACAATAGTTGTAACGGTTAACAACAATAATGAAACAGTAGTAGCACTCATATCAAGGCCAATAAACGGGTACATAAAGGATTACATATCCTCGGAAGTCTACAAATACTACCTAACAATAACACCCTCATATCTATATTCAACATCAATCAAAGCTTACATTAAGGATGATAAAGTCCTAATTATAGCAGTCCCATCACAACCCTACTATGGATTCGTGGTCCTCAAACCCAGCCTAGGCATCAACTTCTTAAAGGCTATAAACTCCGTAAAGATCTATGAATCGGATACATCAAGCATCAGTAATGAAAGGATACCGTTATCGATATTTAGCAAATACGTAGATAACGTTGAGATCAGGATTGTGAGGATAATAACATTTGAAAAATACACTCAGGTAAGAAATATACTACCATACTATGCAGCCCAGTTTAGTAAGTATCAGGGGATGTATCTAACAGATATAGTATATTTAGCAATGGGGAATACGCCGGCAGCACCAACGGCTCAATCAATACTTCAGGTATCCTTTGAGAGGATAGCTATGTTTCAGACCACCATACATTATATACTGGGTCCAGGTCCTCAGGTTATATTGAGGGATATAATACTCTTATCGATAATAGTTGGGCTTCTAATATATGATTATAGGAGGAGACCGGATGAATACTATGGTCTACGAAAGATATTGAGGATATTTAAGAAGGAGGAGAAGAGTTAGAATGTAACCCTATACATCCTATACGTGTAGTAGTTGAGGAGTAGTATTAATGGTATTGTTGCCAACAATATATATCCTGCTAGGCTAACCCTATGCGTAACAGTCTTCTCATAGTGCATCTTTACAGTTATGTTTGTAAGTGTAGTATTCTTTATCGTCGATGCGATCTCCTTATACAGATCCACTAGTTTAGAAATATCGTCTGCCAAATATGCTTTACCACCAGTCTTCTTAGACATTTCCTTTATAAGATCATAACCCATCTGTGTATGTCCTATGAATACCCCATAGATCCTTATCTTGTTCTTGGCGTATTTATCAACGATCGATGAAGCGATGTTCCAATCGGCTGGAATACCATCACTAGCAAATACTACTGATACATTTATGTTGAAATCCCTATAGGGTTTAAGCCATGTATATGCTAGTCGGAGAGGGTAGGAATACATTGTCCCCCCGGAGGCTTTCAACTCACGGATCTTCTCATATAATAGGTTATAGTTGCTGGTCGGCGGAATCGTTTCGACAATATATCCATCGAACGCTATCAATCCTATATCGTGTGTTCCATTAATCTCCTTAATAAACTCTATTAATGCCCTCTTAGCAGTCTCGATCTTCTCACCACCCATACTACCGGATACATCTATGATCAGTATTGTCGCAGGCTTAGTCTTAAACGATAACTCCCCAACACCCCTCTTCTCAACAACGTTCTTCTCGGTATAAGTATAGTATGGATCCATATATGCTAGTATGAGCATTATAGTTATTGCTAGAAATAGTATATCTAGGACTATATCTCTAATTCTCCTCCTACCTACCGGTTTTATGAAGTCTATTAATGGATTCTTTATAGAGTATAGTTTTGGATAGATCCTCTTAACTCCGATCGCTTTGAGAATTACTATTAGTGGGATCGCGATCGATGCTATGATTAGTCCATTCAATAAATTATTAAAGACTATCAAGGCTACCTACCCTCGATCCTTACAGCTATCAACACTGTGATCGCGGCTATTATGAGTATTATTGTTGGAGTATAATCCTCGGATTTAACCTCAATATATGATTTACCATGTGCTACATATGCGTTATATCTAAGCTCTGAAACAAGCCTCTTGGATAAACTATGTAGCGTCTCCCCATCCAAACCCTCCGGATCGACTACTTTGAATCCGTTAGCTATGAGCTTTGAATAAGTGTTCAACCCCCTCGGATCATTACCTATCTTTATGAATAGTATCGGTGTTCCAGATTCATTAACTGTTTCTGCAGCTGTCAATGGATCGGCTCCATAGTTATCCGCTCCATCACTTATAACTATTATAGCTGCCGGTATGTTTGATGCTTTACTATAGCTATTAGCCCATCCCAGTGCTGTATCTATTGATGTATATATTATCTCCGTAGATCTTATTCTCCGAGACACGTTTATTATCGGTAGATCATCTATCGATCCAGAATATATCTCCTCTACAACACCCCCGAACACAGCTATCACTACTCGATCACTACTATTCAAACTGTTAATGATCGAGTATAGAGTGTTTAATGCTTCATCCATATAGTTACCCCTATGCATACTTGGTGAGACATCTACTAGTATGATATACTGAACTGGTAGTTCACCACTATACTTAGAGGCTTCACCAGACGATCTGACGGGTATCTTTATAGTTGCTATAGAGACCGGTGTAGCTGCTGCAATGATCACTAGTAGTGGTAGGGCTATCTTCAAAGTGTCGAACAGTATATGTGTGAAACCATACTTCATATAGAGGGTCTTGTTGAGGACCAGCCTACTCCTCCTTACTTTAAATATTAATGGTGTGAGTAAGATTATTGTTGGGATCAATAATAGCAGAACCAGAGGATTTCTGAATACTATCATGGCTTCTAGTCAGTCCTCGTATAATTATAGTATCCAGCACTCTGACCTCCCTGCCCACTATTTTGCTGAGACCCCTGCTGCCCCCCCGACTGATTACCTCCCTGCCCCTGCTGATTCTGTGAACCCTGTGATCCCTGAGATCCACCTCCGCCCTGTTGATTCTGTGAGCCTTGGGGACCGCTGGATGAACCATGTTGGTTTAGAGCGTTTTCTATCATTATCTTTAATGCCTCAGCTTCATCTGTAGCCTGCCCCATTTGGGGGTTCTTTATAATGTTTAAGATGTTTTTAGCCATCGACTCCGATCCTTTATCTAGTGATCCCTGGCCATGCGCCGCTCTACATAGTCTCATATAGAATTCTGGTGCTTGTTTTATTGCATCCATTACGTTGATATACTTCGTTAAGCCATCCTCGATCTTGTATAGTGTGTTGATCGATTGCTTAACTATCTCCCTATGCTTATCATTTAGTAGTGCTGATTTATTTATCCTTACCAATTTATCTAGTGTGTTGTCTATGAGGTTTATAGTATCTAATACATCGCTCCGTGTGTTATTGTATATTCTTAGTGCTGTATCTATATCACAATCCTTAAGGCTTTTCAAAGACCTCTCTATTAGGGGCATTAACTTGTCAAGCCTCTGATCGATTTCGTCGAAGGTTTTCGAAGCATTTGCTGCATAGTAGTAGTTTATATATGCTGTCCACAGCTTCCTCATAAGTGTGGGCATCGACTGGTTGAATACCGTCGAGTAGAAGTAGTATTTCTTAAACTCCCCATACTCCCTGATCAACTCATCTATATTATCACTTATCGAGACATAATGGCTTACACCACTATATGTATCCCATCCACCATTCCTAGTATAGTTTAGATAGATCATAGACTTGACGAATAGCTCCGCCAACTTATTATTTATATTATTCTCCTCTGCAGCCCCTCTATTAACACCATATAATAGATAATATGATAGTATTAGAGCTAACAAACCAGCAACAAGTATAGTTGTTAATAATCTCCCCCTAGATATTCTCTTTAAATACATAGCATATACCCATTATTGTATCTAGTATAAACAACTTCTTAAAACTATCCTAAGCAAAATCCATTACTATAATGGTTATATAGTGGATGGTTTCTTGAACTTGAAAGCTAAAATATATTGGAGGTGAGAGAGGATATGGACGAATCCGAGATTTTCAAAGTGTATAGGGAGCTACTACCTGAAATATTTAAGGAGAACCCGGTTGTTAGGGAGAGGAGGGAATACTATAGGAGGAGCTATCTAATAAACCGGAGGGATACATTAACTCTATGCTTACTACTCGGGAATATCGATATGGAGAGGTCTATCGAGTGTTTAGCGGAGTTTATAGCGGGGGAGAGGGTTAATACTGAGAGGATGCTTCTACTCAACCTAATAATGTTTCTAAGGATAAGCATATTGTCCGAGGCAATCATGCGTAGGGATGATCTAATAAACACCATATACCTCTACATAGACTATGCATTCGGAACCTCCCTATACCATAGGGGTGGAGACTAGGTATAATACGTCGACCCCTATATATCCTCCCCAACACAATTATTTTTCACCAGGTATCATCATATCCATGTCGTGTGGTGTTGGGGATATGGTTAGACTGGTTGCAGCCGATATCGATGGAACCCTAACTATCAATCGTGTATCCTCCCTACTAGATATGGATGCATTAATGTATATGAGGCTTCTTGAGGAGAATAATGTTAGTGTATCCCTAGTATCATCAAATGCTCTACCAATAGTTGTTGGCTTAAAGAAGTATCTTGGACTAACCGGTCCCGCTATAGGTGAGTCCGGTGCACTAGTATATTTCAGCGGTGATGAATACTACCACTTAACGGATACCTCAGCCCGTGACGCGGCAACATATCTACATGATAGATTCAGCGAGTGCATATATCCGAGCTGGCAGAACGATTTCAGACTACACGACTACGCCTTCCACGTATATGATAGATGCCTACCGAGGATCAACGAATTACTCAGAGAGATCGAGGACGCTATTAAACATGAATACCCCGAGGTAAGGGTTGGATATAGTGGATACGCAATACACTTAACACCTAGAGATGTATCAAAGGCTAAAGCACTTGAATTCATAGCCGGGAAGCTAGGGATAGGTTTAGAAGAGATCCTAGCCATAGGCGATAGCGTTATGGATGCAGACATGATCACTAGAGCCGGTATAGGCGTCGCAGTAGCTAATGCTGATAACATGCTAAAAGCAGTAGCAGACATAGTAACGGAGGAGCCGAGTGGTAGGGGCTTCATAGAGATAGCCGAAAAGATCTTACGGGGAGAACTCTGACGACCAATCTAATCGTAACCTTCTTTGGCTGATATACTAATTACCGTCACGATCTTCCCTTATCGAAGCCTTAGAGAAACCCTTAGGTGTTTCAACATGCGTTTTCTCCAGTTCTTCAATTACTTCCCTCATATTCCGTGAAGCTTCTAATTCCCAGTTTTTCTTAGGATATCCTCTAAACTCTCCGGTTGGATTTGTTCTATCTCTATTACCACAATATATTATTGGGATCAACGATACTAGCATCAATGTGAATCCTATTATTGATAGTATGAGTGCTGTTGATAGGCTTCCTAACCTGGTATTTGTCGTGGGAATACTGTATGTGTAGAAATATGTTCTCGGTATATAAGTTGGCTTGTCTATATAGTATGTTTTTATACAGAATAAAGCCGTATTCACATCAATATGTATTCTTCCATCAGTATCTGTTTTAGCCCTAATTATAACCTTTGTAGTATTCGATGGTAGTTCAATACCCTCTCCTCTACCTATGATCGATACCTTTATATTATTCATATCGATCTTTACGACTCTGCCGAGTAGATAATTGTTTATGCTCCAAACCTCGTAGCTAGTAGGTTTAGCCTGGTAGGGAGTTGTTGTGTATATTGTTTCACCGGGTTTCATAGTTATTATAGTTGGTGTAACTGTCGTTATTTCGGATGCTCTAATAGGTATACTTATACTATCAAGAAGTATTTCCCGGCTAGTATTAGCTAATATATAGTGTATCGAGACATTTACATATTTATTATCAACCGGACCTAATAGTCCCTCACCATATACGTGTAATACGAGCCTGGTATAAGTACAGTTTTCACCCGATATCCTCTTGACAGTGATCATAGTAGTGTTTTCTCCAGGTTTATTCAACCAGAGAACAGCACTATCGGCAGATAACGTCTTAGAATAATTATGGTAACCCGGTGGAAGCTCTTCGAAGATTGTATAGGGGATTCGAACAGTATAGTGGTAGGATATAGTTCTAGGCGGATCAATTACTAATACTAGGATACCCATAAATACAATTATTAGTCCTAAAATAAATACTATGTAGCCGATCGCCCTATACAAAGCTATACACCACTATTACCCAATACTGATAAATAGGTTCCGATATTTAAATATATACACTACAAAATAATAGGGCATCTAAAACACCATAAGGATATATTCGCCCATGGTATATGTTCTCGAATAGTTATTCGTATCGGAATCTATATACTAGTTTCTTATTCACCGGCTTGAAGTGGGTTTGTATTTAGTGATTCTATCATATTTATTTATTTGACGCGTATATATATCTACATGTTATATATACTGTGCTATATGGGGTACTACTATATGCCCGGAGATTATAGGATAATCCATCATCCCATAATAGATTTCCGACGTGGTAGAAGGATTAGATTCTACTATAATGATAGAGTTGTCGAAGCATATGAGGGGGAGAGTATACTGGCAGCACTATACGCTATAGGATATAGGGTTTTCTCATATAGCCCCGATGGGAGGAGACCCC
Organism: Desulfurococcales archaeon; assembly: GCA_027028545.1. GTDB lineage: Archaea > Thermoproteota > Thermoprotei_A > Sulfolobales > Desulfurococcaceae > JALVIT01. Next base: position 2,438 of record JALVIT010000049.1, on the reverse strand, counting down.
GTGGAGCCTTCTGCATGATCGGTAAGTGTAGTAGTTGTTTAAGCATTGTAGACGGAGTACCAAATACACGCATATGTATAACACCGGTCCGTGAAGGAGCTAGGGTTTATAGTCAGAAGGGTATACCGGAGATACCCCATAAGCTAAGGGTTGAACCAGTCGAGACTAAAACGATTAAGACAGATGTGCTAGTTATCGGTGGGGGACCAGCTGGGTTACAGGCTGCATTAACGTTGGCTGATGAAGGCTTCGATGTAGTCCTCGTAGACGATCATCCAAGGCTTGGAGGACAACTGGTTAAGCAGACGCATAGATTCTTCGGAGCTAGGAGGTTTTATGGAGGGGTTAGAGGTTTTAGAATAGCTGAAAAACTATCGAAGAATGTTTTGGAGAGGGATAATATACATGTATATACACAGGCTCTAGCCTATGGGTTCTTTAAGGAGGGGGTTGTAGGTGTTGCTGTTCGTGGAGGGAAGCCGTTAAACCTAATCGTTAAGCCCAAAGCCGTTATAGGGTCTACTGGTGCTTGTGAGAGGACGATACTATTCGAAAACAATGATCTACCAGGAGTAATGGGGGCTGGAGGAGCCCAGACACTTATGAATGAATATGGTGTTAGACCCGGTGATAGAGCCTTCATAGTTGGTTCGGGTAATGTGGGCTTGATCGTAGCCTATCAGCTCCTCCAAGCGGGTGTTAGGGTTCTAGGTATGGCTGAGATCCTCCCACATATCGGCGGATGGTTTGTACATGCCGCAAAGATTAGGAGGCTTGGAGTAAAGATCTATACGAAACATACAGTGACTAGGGCGATTGGGAGGGATAGGGTTGAGAAGGCTGTTATAAGTATGATTGATGAGAAATACCAGCCTATACCGGGTAGTGAGAAGGTTTTCGATATAGACCTATTACTACTAGCCGTAGGCCTCCAGCCGAACTATTCATTATTCAGCCAGGCTGGTACGGTTATGAAGTATGTACCAGAGATCGGTGGGTTGGTCCCTATTAGGACATACTATATGGAGACCAGTGTTAAGAACCTATACATTGCCGGTGATGCCAGCGGTATTGAGGAGGCTACGACGGCATTCATCGAAGGTGAGATAGCTGCTTTAACTATAGCCTTGAAGCTTGGAGATGATAGATCGGGTGTGGAGAAGCGTAGGGATCAACTAGTAGATTATCTATGGAGGGAGTATCGTATGAGTCCAGTAGTTGAGAGAGCTAGAAGGGGTAAGCTCAAAGTAACCGTTTCCGAGGAGGATATGGAGAAGATTAGAAGGGGTGAGCTGGATGGGTTTTAAGGAGACGGGAGTAATAACCCGTGAGGAATTGGAGGAGAGGGGTCTACTACCAAGTATTGAGAGGTTGGAGAAGGGACCTATAGCTATTGCCGAATGCCCCGAGGGTATACCGTGTAATATATGTGTTAACGTATGCCCCTTCAACGCTGTATTGATGGATAAGATCTATGATCTTCCAAGGATCGATCCTGATAAATGTATTGGTTGTGGAGTATGTGTACCCCAATGCCCCGGGTTGGCAATGTTCATAGTGGATCTATCAAAGCCGGATAGGGCGTTGATCACATTACCCTACGAATTCCCACCCGAGCCTAGAAAGGGTATGAGGGTTAAACTGCTTGATCGCGCGGGTAATGTTGTCGGTGAGGGATCGATCGTTAAGGTTTGGCAATATGATAAGACATGGGCTGTAACAGTTGAAACACCCCGAGATAAATGGTTCGAGGTGAGGGCTATATGGATCCCAGAAAAATAATAGTTTGCAGATGTGAAAACGTATCACTAGCAGACATACTGGAGGCTATCGATAAGGGTTATCGAGACCTGGAATCCCTCAAGAGATATCTAAGAATAGGTATGGGACCATGCCAGGGTAGATACTGCCTAGTATTAACGGCGAGGATACTGGCTAGGAAGACTGGTAAAAGCTTCGAAGAGATCTATATGCCCCGTAACCGTCCACCAATAGTCCCGGTTGAGGCTAGATACTTCCTAAAACAACCAGTTGTTGAGGGGTGAGCGGGAGATTGGGTATTAAGACAGACATATTGATCATTGGCGGAGGTATAAACGGTGTTATGACTGCATACTTCCTAGTTGAGAGGGGTGTTAGAGACATAGCTATTGTCGAGAAGTATTATCCGGGTAGTGGAGGGACTTATAGATGCGCTACTGGTATAAGGGCTAGCTTTACAAGTATTGAGCATGTAGAGTTGATGAAGAGATCGATTGATCTATGGCCTATTCTAAGCAGTAAACACGATATACCCTACGCTAGACATGGCTACATATGGCTGCTATCCCGTGAGAGGGATGTTGAAATGTTTAGTAGGATCGTTGAGTTCCATAACCAGCATGGAGTGCCGACAAGGATTATATCCCCCGAGGAGATCAGCGATATGGTTCCAACGA
>JALVIT010000048.1 GCA_027028545.1 Desulfurococcales archaeon | reverse complement strand
CCGCGAAATATATCCTGGATTCAACATACCTATTGGTGTATGGTTTGTTAGGGAGAACATGAGGATAATGCTCCGCAGCAACCCCTTACTGAAGACAAGTGATTTTAAAGAAGTGTTAGAACTACTCGATAAAGAGACGAGGCTTGGCTCGAAGAAATGGATAAAGTCATCCAGATTAATTGGGAGGATATTATTCTATAAGAGTATCGAGGAATACCTATGATAGTTGGGTGGAGATGGCTAAACCAATAGTTAGAGAGATAATTGTTAGGGGGGCGTTATCTAGGAGTGGATTACCCGATCTAGACTATTCTCTAAACCCATATATTGGATGCTGGCATTCATGCATATACTGCTATGCTAGACTATACACCAACCACCGGGAGGTCTCAGAAAACTGGGGAGATGTAATACTTGTTAAGAAAAACCTCCTAGAGATCCTGCAGAGGGAGGTTAGGAGCGTTAGAAGAGGGGTTGTCGGTATAGGGACAATTACAGATCCATATCAACCAGTTGAAGCACTTTATGAGCTTACACGTAGATCAATAGAGATCCTGGCTTTAAATGGCTTCGATATAAGTATTCAGACTAAGAATACATTAATACTTAGAGACATCGATCTACTAGAGAAATATATAGGAAGTGTTGATGTGGGTTTCACGATAACTCTACTAGATGATAATAAGGCTAAAATCATAGAGCCCAGAGCATCTCCTCCAACTGCTAGAGCATCGGCTTTGAAAAAGCTTTCTTCTAGAGGAATAGATACATGGATATTCTATGGGCCAGTCATACCATATTTCAACGACGATGATAAAACCATAATATCGATACTTACCTTAGCGAAGGAGAGTGGGAGTAGGGTTTTAGTTGATAGGCTTCATGTAAAGGGGTTTATGTTTAGGGTCGATCATCCATTAAGGAGGTATGCCTTATATGCTAAAAGATATGATTGGAAAGGTTTTTATGAAAGGGTTGGCAAGCTGTGTGGAGATATAGGTGTTGAATGCATACACGGCTTCGCCGAGCCGAGTAGGGATCATAGTAGGATATTAACTTTGGATAGGTATATGTAGTGGTGTAGGATGGTATTATAAAAAACATAATTATTTAATTGAATGGATAATCTATACTTTACTTCTCCTCCTTTACCGGACCGATGATCCTCGCTACCCTAATCCCTGTATATGGGCTTACAGCGAATGCGATCTTAACCTTTCCTCCTCTCTTCTTCCTCTCTACGATCTTAACCTCATACTGGTCTGTTTCGAAGGGCTTTTTAGCCTTTATGTCGAAGAACTTTAGCTTCTCGGGCATTTATATACACCCCATCCAATACTTTTTACAGATCTTCATTTCAGATTACTTATTTTATTTTCATTTTATCTTACTGAATTAATAGTTAAAAAGGTTTCCTCTCAATGTATATGGTCTTTATAAAAGTGTTCTATATTTTATACAGTGTATTTTAACTCAATAACCTAGATGAAAGGTTTTCGGGGAGGACGGTAATTTATCATGGGATCCATTCTTCGAATCAATATTTTGTGGTTGATGAAATGATCCTAGTCTATCCAATCACCTGTTTCAATCTTCGATGGTATGTATTCATCTGCTAGGAATTTCAACCCCTTACTAGCCATTGCCTCTATCTCGAGCTTGGCTAGTGTTTTGAA
>JALVIT010000047.1 GCA_027028545.1 Desulfurococcales archaeon | reverse complement strand
GCTACCTCCTCCTAACATATACAATCACAGCTATAACTGATGCTGTAATTATCGTTATAGCAACTACTAGTGGATTTTCAGGTACTGGTTTGGGTGGTAGAGCCTGCCCACCAGTATCAACACTAATCTTTAGGAGTATTCCGGGTGTTAGTGATCCCTCCACCTTATACTCTCCACCATTTTTAGCATCGATCCTTCTTATACTTAACATATTATCTACTCCAAATCTAGCACAACCTTCTCTATGCCTGAACACCACCTTAAGCTCTCTACTCGGCGATTCTACTCCTCCACGGTAATATCTTTCCTTAATAGACAGGATCTCTTCCAACACTTGTCTATCAAGCCTACTATATGGTGTCCCACTTCTCACGGGCTTTACCCCTCCATATATTGGTTTACTATACAGTTTATCTATCGATGAAACCGGTATATTCTGCCCCGCTATACGTAGCTCATAAAATGTTGTTGAGTCGGATACACCTATAATGTATAGTTTCTGATCCCACGTAATTGACGGATCCTTAAACTGGTCATAACCCAAACCACCGATCAATAACCCATATTTAGCCGATCCCGAGACAGGGTCTAGGGATATTGTGAATCCATTATAGTCTTGGAAATCCGATGATCCATAGTTATTATCTGTTATACCCATGACTGTTACATTATCGCTTGTAACGGCTATATCGTAGGAGTATTCATCATAGTCTGGGTCATCAATGATCTTAACCCATTCCGTTGAGAGGGATGTTGTTAGTTTAGCTACTAGTATTGACCCACTATAGCCGTTTACACCGTATTGATCCGATAACCTATTAAATGTTAAGTATAAATACGTGCTATCAGCCGCTACACTACCAGTTATTGTAGCTAGCTGTATATATCCAAAGCTATTATATAGTCTAACCTTAACATAATCCATAGAATTGAGGGTTACCGGATCGATCTTTACTAGTAAGCCTAGGTAGTCATAGAATTCTCCATTATAATAATAGGGTTCATACATAGTTGCATATAGGTATCCATCTGGACCAATTACTAGATCTGTTACAAATACATCGTTAGTCTTATTAACATATACCGCATCCCGATCGTATAATAGATGTGTTCCATTAAAACTATAAACTACTATAAGCCCCTCATAATACCCCGAACTTTCATTAAGTACTGCTCCCCCAACGAATATCTCGTTATCAACTGCATAATATACATCCCATATGAGCGTATAATTAGTATCTTGGTCGAAGCCGTCATATATTAGCGATGCAAACCCCGTTATATTTATATCCGATAAGAATATGAATCCATCACTATCACCTGTAGACTTCGAACCATACATTACAGCTGCTAAATAATCTGATGTCGGCGAGACCTCTAATTCACCCGGTTTAACATTTACATGAGCTGAGGAGTATAGGAGGAGTTGTTGTATTAGATCACCGGTTGAGTTATATTGTCTAAGGAGGGTGTAGTTGTGGTTGCTCGACTGGTTATAGATATAATACATACCATAGATGTATGGCCCAACACTACCATACTCCGTAGAGCCAATACCCTTAGCATCTATAACTTGATAATCAGTACCACCATAGTTCACAGCACTAGTAACGATTAACCACTCAGTATATACTGAATACACAATACTAACTATACTAGATATTAGAAACACTAGGAGCAGTAGGGCGGCCAATATCGAAAGCTTATTATTCAAAACATATGCACCCCACTACCAGAATACAATCTTAGAATAGATACGGTCAGTATATTTATTTTTCTACTGGATAAAGGATCGATACGTTAAAGCTATACATACTCTATATATGGTTGTTGAGCAACCTCAATTCTGGAACTGATAAGTCCGGACAGTTTATCGAGTAGGGGCCTAGCCTTACTTATGATCATACTACAGTCTAGATCGCATAGTAGTGTAAGGTAGTAAACACCACCGATCTCCTCACCATCTATAAATACCAGTCTCCCATCACGATACATGTCCAGGGTGTGGGTGAGGCCTAATAGTATAGGTTCTAAATCCTCTAGCTTATCCTTCCTATAAAGACTTATCATCGAATATATATCTTGACCAAACACCTTATCCCTGCTAAGTTTCTCGATAACATTATCATCTATGCAGTGATAGATTGATGCTATCAAAACCCCTCTACTAACAGGTTGATCTACTATATCGAGTAGTTCTATAATGTATTGTGTAGTCTTCGATACATGTTTCAATCCATCTCCAAACCTATATTTACCAGCTATCTTTAAATGTCTAGACAGCTCCCTCTTACCGATCGTTTCGAGTAGTTTATAGTAGTCTTCAAGAACCCTCCTCTGACCAATATTACCCGGTGCTCCAGGTCTTCTATGAGCTATGTATTCCAGTGCTTCATCGAAGCTATATCCACGATATATTAGATGGGAGGCTGCAGCCATACCGCTACGTCCAACACCACCCATGCAATGTATTAATACCCTACCACCCCTCCCGGTTATTTCCTCGATCCATTCATTGATCCTATGTAGGGTGAATAGATCTATTGGGTGGAAATCCGGTGTCGGAGCATAATATATCTCTACACCATGTTGGATCCATCTATTAATATAGTAGTCTATATAGCCCATAAACTCGTGGGGTTCTATAAGGATCACAACACCATTAAAGATCTTAGCCAATTCCTCGATCTCTCCAAGATTTGGCAACGGAGATATGGCTAATTCATCATCTATAATCCAAACATACCCGGACACTATACATATCACCTAAACCCAAACCACAATATTAGAGATTTATTCAAACATCCAAACCCTTCCAAACAATCCCCCAGTAAGGATATGTGATCAAGACTATAAAAAGTACTTCAAGGATCGAGCTAGTTCAAATGCTTAATTTTTTATATTCACTAAATTTCTATGTTATTTTTAGGTTTGGAGTGGGGGTCTGGAGGGGATATGGTTAAGTACCTAAATATATTACTTGTATTGATCATACTTGTATCTATGATTCAAATAACTCAGCCGTCAAATTCTATGGTATTATTGACGAGGAACTATGAGATACATAAGAAACCTATACCTATGCCTATATATACTATGTTGAAAGAATACCTACTAGAAGGATTCGATTCATTCTCCAAAATTACTACCAATGGGAAGCTATTGATGGTTTATACACTTGAATCGTCGAAGAAGATCTTGAAGTCATGGATAATGGATCTATCGACACTAGAAACTACGAGGATTACATGGGTAAACGTATCTGTAATAGGTATTGATAAAATAGTGATGTGTGGAGATAGGATCTATGTTGCAGGAAGTTATCCACGATACCTCCAATACTATGATAAGGATAGTGGATATGGGGTATTCAACATAATATATAATGAGAGTATAGGAGAAGCATCAATAGATAGTATAGCATGCTATAATGATAAAATATATATTAGAATATACGAACTCAACGTAGAATCCCTTATCAGAATGATATATGGATACATAGATCTAGAGGAACCTGGCAATGCAAAGACTTTCCATAAAATATTAGAGATCTCGGGTAGAGACACATACAATACTGATTCTACAACGATAATATACAATGGTACATGGTTCGATGGAAAGATACGTATCCGATTAGATACTGGAGAATACTACATAGATGAAAACGCATGGTCACACCCCTTCGAACAAAATCCCCATCCATCACCCGATCATAGATACATATTGAACATAATTCTTGGATGGAATGAAAAGATCATAAGAATATATGATCTAGCAACTAATGAGAGAATAGATATTAATATAGTGGAATACTATGAGAGGAGCGATGTATACTTGACAAATGTTAGATGGCTTAATAATACATCCTTCATAGTATTAACTGGTAAGAGAAACCTTTACCTTACAAGTATTGATGAAAACGATCATATACATACGGTTAAGATCAATACAAGCAATATTGCACCAGAATATCTCTTCGGAGTTGGACCCAATGGTATGATCATATGCTCATATGACCAAGTAGATGCAACACTTGGAATACTTCGAGGGAGAACACTCTATAATGATGAAGTGTTGTATCAGAAATATCCCGATCTACTACTTGACAGCGCAATTACTGACAATATAATCGCACTACTCTATTCTCCTAATGCACGAGCTAAGAATCCAGTGGTGAAGATATATACTAGGTCAAATATAACTGCAGAACCACCCTACATTACCCAGATAAATGTAACGATCAGAGGTGTTGAGGAAGAATACACGCTCAGATTCTCAATATATGTTGAAAATCCTTCAGGTCTAGATATTGATTTTGGCACAACCATAAAACTACTAAGCTCTACAGGAAAGTCAATATTTGAAGGATCAGGAGATGTAATAGGGTATGAAGATGGAAAATACATCATAGAAAAAAGCTTTGATAGAGACACAATCATGAAGGCTAGAACCATAGTGTTCGAGGTAGGGCTGACAAACACTTATCCATCGAATAATGGTTCATCAACAATGCTGAATTATTGGCTACAACTAAAAATTCCAATAAACCTCACGACAATACCGACAACCACAACTCAGCCAAGAATAACCAATACTACTGCAATCACAACTACAACAAGTACCACAACACAATCATCAATAGAAGAAACAACAGGGACAATAATGAGAACTGAAACAACCACTACAACAGGCACTACATCAGCACAATTACATTCTCCATCATCCCCGCCGCCTCAAAAGGGTAGTGGTCAAGTATTGTCAACTACTGTATTGATCGGCGTAATCATAGCTGTACTGGTTGTAATTGGTGTCATTTTTATCTTTAGGAAGTAAATGTTTGTTTTTATCTAGTACTAATCCCCTCTTTTTCACTAACTATTTTATGCAGGGTACGGATAGGTTTATAAACATATTCAGTCTGAATATATCTATAATAGATATATCTAGGGTAGATAGGTGTTGTGCGATGGGAATGGCTGATCTAGTTGTTAAGCATGCACGTATTGTTATAGCCGTCTGGATACTTGGAATAGTATTATTAACACCATTAGCAATACAGCTCAATAATGTATTATCCTATGAGGAGACAACCTTCCTACCCGAGAATACTGAGAGTAGTATTGCCGATAAGATAATTAGTGAAGAGTTCAACTCCTCGGCAGCATCTATGACGAATACCTCAAGCATAGTATTAGTTATCACAGGGATCGATGCGGATAGTGATAAGGGTCGGAGAGCTTATGATGAGTTTAAGGAGGGTATTAATGGCGTCTATGCTGAGAATATAGTCTCCTACTATGATGTATATGGAGATATACTTAATGAATCCGATAACATCTCTAGACAGCTCGTATTAATGATCATAAACACTACCGGATATCTAGAGAATACAACATACATGCTCGCATCGAAATATAATAACACGATCAATGAGACGACTATGATGAAGGAGATGATCGATTATGCTAGAGAAATGATAATAAACACCAGCACAGCCTACTGGATGATAAGAAATAATATATCGATGCTACACGATCTAATCGGTGAGATAAGGGATACATTGAAGACTATGGATAGAGAATACATGTATACCCGTGGAAACATAACCCTAATGTATAATTCACTAAGGGGCTTAAACTATACGATCACCGAGTTGAATAATGCATCCTACACATTGATATTTACATATAATAGATTCTACTACGATATATCCAGAACATACTATTACCTATCCAAAGCAACGGATGCCTACCAGACCGGTGTATTGGATGAGAACGATACGTCGACCGTAATATACTATACAAACATGAGTAGCCTAGGACCAGTTGATCCACAGCTAATCTACATAGTATTCAACACCACATATAGTGTATTCGGGAATAATACGGATCTAGTGAATGATCTAGTATTAGCAAATATCACTAAGGACATACTATACCAGTTTATAACCCTATATTATGGAGACAACAAACAATTAGTGGAATTATTCACAGCACTGCTGGCAGCATATAATTATGGATTCATAGAAACCCTATCCATGAACGAATCCGTAGACAACAAACTCCTACTAAACACCTATACAACGAATACATCATTAGCTGGGATAGCTCAGGATAGTGTATACTATATAGTTAATAACGTTGGTTTAAAGGCTAGATATTACCTAGAACCAGCATTATCCGATATATTATCATCCATGATGAAGAGATACGGTTTCAGTGTTTCGGAGAATATAACCCTCCAGATAGCTAGTATAATAATTAACCTTGGACCCCACCCCTCAGCCAGTGATCTAATGGATGGTGTTATAAACTCTACAATGCTCCTAGTAGAGGATTCTATGGGATACACTATACCCGGCATACGCCATATACTCTCCAAGCTATACGTTGAGGGGCCTTCAATCAACCTGGTGAGGGAGGTATTCATAAACTCTACGTTGTCGATGCTTAAAGGATTACCGGAGAATGCTACATGGCTGATCAATCAGACTATGAACATAGTCATATATGTGGATAATGATGCCTCCGGTAAGCTATTATCGGATGAAGAACTACTGGAGAATACAACGATAAATATCGTTAAGTCTATGATGGAATCCTACATGGGTAATATGCCTATAGAGTTTCCAGAAGACCTACTATATAGACTATACAGTATAGAGCTCAACGATACATTACTAGATGAAATGACTAGAGAGATACTACTAGATATGATGAAACAGTATCCGGAAAACCTCAACATACCGCTCGAAATACCTGGATTCCAATTTAACGAATCAATACTCAACAAGACCATACCGGTGATAATAGATATTGCATCACATATAGATCCACGCAACGACACCATGATCTACAATGCTACTCTAACCCTCATAAAGAATCTACTAGGCGGTAATAACAGCTATACTGAGATGATCGAGGAGGTTTATGATGAACTATATAGTCTAGAGAACACTAGTGTTTACAGTATAAAGATGGTTGTGGATCCATTATTCAGGGAGTACGTTGAACAATACATATCACAATACATGGGTTTAAATAATAGTAACAATGAATTAATGGGTATGATCAATGACACGATAGAGTGGATCATCAACAATTATCCGGTGACGAATAATAGTATTAGACAATTCGTCATAGGTAAAGTATATGGTTTGATCAACGATTATATAGGGGAAGATCCAGCATTTAAGGAGATGCTTAAGAATATAGATCTTAAAGGATTGGTTAATAGATCTTATGGGTTAAGCCTAAATGATGAGGATAAGATCGATGAGATCGTTAGCGATGTTAAGACGCATATAGTAAGGTACTTCCTAGAAAATATGGGTGTTTATCTCGAAACACTGAAGAGTAGTGATAATACAACCATAACGGTATCATTCACACCACTCGGCGAAAGCGATGATGAGAGGTATGAGAATGCTTTAAAGGTTCGTGATAAAGCCCTAGAAGTCTTTGGTAAGTACTTCAGCAACGTGAAAGCCTATGTTACTGGAGGTGTTGTATCTAGGAAGGAGATGGAAAGTGTTGGTAAGGGTGATGTTGATAGGGTTCAGAGGTTTAGCTTCCTTCTAACATTCATAATATTGTTCCTAGTTGTCGAGTCCGTGTTCGCCGTACTGATCCCATTCATAAGCATTGGCTCAGCAATAATGCTGGCATCCGGAATAGTATACTTAATCGCCTCAAACGTTATGAGTATCAGCAACTGGGCTACAGTACTAATGACTACTACAAGCCTAGGATTAGGCATTGACTATACAACGTACTTCCTACACAGGTTGAGGGAGATCATAGGGTCGAATAAGGATATAAGTTTCGAAGAAGCTGTTGCTGAAGCTGTTAGGAGGGCTAGGGATGGTATATTGGCTAGTGCATCGACGGATATCATAGGCTTCGCTGTGTTAATGATCGCTTGGGACTTCCCATTCCTAAGGGTTATGGGTATTGTCGTCCCAATAGCTATATTTTCAGTATTCCTAGCTAGTCTAACACTAATACCGGCGATCACGGCTTTGATCGGTAGGTCTAAATGGTTCTGGTGGCCCCGCGATCCGTGGAAGAGGAAGCCTAGCGATCACCGTAGTAGACTCGTTGACGGCATAATGAGGTATAGGAGCATTGTAGTATTACTATTCATAGTGTTATCTATACCAGCTACTATAACATATCTAAACTTCCAGGGTAGCCATGATATACAGCTATACTTACCCGAGGGTACACAGACGGCTGAGGCATATAAGCTACTCGAGGAGAAGATCGGTGCATCCCTTACATCTCCAACATATGTTGTTATAAGGCTTGATAGACCAGTTGATAACGACACGTTATACTTGATCGAGGACTTGTCTAGTAGGATCAGTGGTTTAGAACATGTCAAGATAGTCTATGGCCCGACGAGACCATATGGTAAACCATTAGAGAATCTAACGATGAGATATGTCGAGCTATTCAATGGCACATCATATATCTCATGGGATAATAGGACGATAATGTTAAACATAGTATTGGATGTCCCAGCTGAGAGTGATGAAGCCCGAAACTTTGTCAGGGATCTGAGGAGTATGTTGAGGGAGTATATTAGTAGTCATAAAGTGTTCAGGGAGGCTTATGTTGGAGGTATTGCGGCTGCAATGGTTGATCTAGATGATCTATTAAATATTAACTTCTGGCATAGGATCATACCAGTCTCGATCATATTGATGTTCATAGCGTTAACCTTCTCACTACGCGGTGTATTGGCATCACTGATAACCCTCACGGTGATATATGTTGGAACTACTTGGAGTATATGGTTGTCATCGATACTCTTCAAGAATATATTTGGTAAACCACTACTATGGTTCCTACCACTAGTCCTACTAGTTGTATTGCTAGGTGTTGGGGTTGACTATAATAGCTTCTACCTTGTCAAGGTTAGGGATCTAATGGAGACCCTCGATCCGAGGAGGGCTTTAAGCAGATCGGCTAGAGAATCGGGTAAGATGATCATAGGGTTGGCATTGATACTGACATCAGCATACATATCGCTAATGTTCACGAGTATGTGGGCTATGCGTGAAATGGGCTTCGTACTAACCCTTGGAGTATTGATTGTTGCAATATCTGCAGTCTATATATTATCGCCAGCGATCATAGCATATCTAGGATATAAGGCTTGGTGGCCGTTCAAAAAATACATGGAGAGGAGGAGGGGTGAAGAAGAGTAGGAAGGCTGAAGACCTAGTTAAGAGTATTTTCAGCGTTCCATTGAGACATCTAGTATTAAACCTCATAGCAATACATGGCGAGATGCATGGATACGAGATTATGAATAGGATTAAGGAGTTGACATCGGGGCTCTGGAAGCCTAGCACCTCGACACTATACATGGTCTTGGAAACACTTGTTAAGGAGGGATTGCTTGAGAAGAGGGAGGAGTATAGGGGTAGGGTTAAGAGGGTTAAGTATAGGTTGACGGAGAAGGGGTTGGAGATACTATCATTATCTACCGATCTAGCGTTGAAGATCATGTATAGGATAACTGAGAGGCTTGAAACGGTTAATCAAATGCTTAGAGAGAGGAGGGTTAGTGTTAGAAGGCTTAAAGCTAGGGATCTTGAGAAGAGGATCGAGGTTCTAAGGAAGATTAGAGAATACATCGATAAAAGGCTTGAACGTCTAGAGAAGGAGTATATGGAACTATTAGAGAGGGAGAGAGGAGAAAAATAGTTTTTAGATATATTCTCTCTATATTCCTAGTTCTTCAAGCAGCTTCTTACGATCCACTAGCTCCCTCTTCTTCTTGAATAGTCTTGTCGAGAAGTATCTGGCAGCGTAGTCTGGCAGTATCGTCACGATCTTTTGTCCCTTACCCAGTTTGTGGGCTTTCCCGAGCTTTATAGCTGATACAACGTTAGCACCGCTACTAATGCCTACCGGTAATGCCTCCATCCTAGCGATCTTCCTAGCCATAGTTATTGCTTCATCGCTCGTAGATGTTACGAAGTCGTCTAGGAGGTGCTTATACCTCTTAACAATATCTGGTACGAATCCATCTCCAACACCCTCGATCTCATGCCTACCCCATGGACCCTCCTTACCAGTCTTAAACCAGTAGGCTGCAACTGGGCATTCAGCCGGCTCTGCACCTGCAACTATAACGTTTTTACACTCCTCCTTAAGCCTCTTAGCAACACCCATTAATGTTCCACCGGTTCCAACCTGTGCTACGAATGCATCCGGGCAACCGATCTGGTCTAGGATCTCCTTACCCGTTGTCTCATAGTGGGCTTGGACATTTGCTTCATCACCCCACTGATCGAAGAAGTAGTATTTATCGGGGTTCTCAGCCGCCAACCTCTTAGCAGTCTCCAAAGCTGTCCCCGCATCGCTCTCACCGCCTGGTGTGAAGTAGAATTCTGCGCCGAATAGCCTCATCAGCATGAATCTTTCAGCACTCATCTCCTCAGGTATAACGATCAACACTTTAAAGCCGAAATAACTGCCCAGCGCTGCGAAGGCTATACCAGTATTACCAGTTGTAGGCACAACGAGCGTCATACCTGGCTTTAATTCTCCTCTATCAATTGCGCTCTTAATCATGTAGTATGCCATACGATCCTTAACGCTACCGGTTGGATTCATAAACTCCGCTTTACCCCATATCTCGAAGTCAACACCCTGATCCTTCTCGATCTTCTGAAGCCTTATAATTGGCGTATTACCTATACACTCGATTACATTATTACACACCCTAAGACCCATACCCTACCAACCACACAATACGTTGTTATTGAAACAGTATTGTTGGATGTGGAATAAATTCCTAACCATTAATTATTAGCTAAGCTATCTATATAGCAAAACATATAGGATTCCGCGTAGAAAAGATATATTTGGAGGCAATAGCATATATTTTGGTTGCCACGGTTTCGCCAATAGATCTACCACCAATATATGATCCCTTGGCAATAATTATTTAATGCTCCTACTGACTCCATTTGTTTACTTGAATTAGCAGCTCTACTCCTAGCCTCTTCATTAGTCCTCTATATAGAGGACTAAGAATATTAGCTGGTTCGATAAAATATACCAAAATATGTTTATATTAACCAATTTTCTAACCCTGTGTTGGTGTTGAATAAATGGTTGAATATAATATACATATCAATCACCTACTTGATGAGGATATTAATGAGATTATTAAGATAGTTGAAGCACTCCCAGAATGGTTCAATCGAGACGCTATAAAAGAGATTAGAAGGGATGCGAAGAATATGATCGGATATGTAGCTAGAATAGCTGACACCATTAAGGGATTTATACTACTCGATGAGAGAGAGTGCTGTATTGAGATAGCATGGTTAGCTGTAGAGAGGTCTTTTCATGGCCGTGGTATTGGTAGCCTCCTAGTTAAAACTGCTGAAGATTATGCATGTAAGAGGGGTAAACCAGTATTAACAGTAAAGACTTATGGGGGTATGGATTATCAACCATATATTAAAACGTTGCAATTCTATATGAATAAAGGATTCCGCCTATATGAGATAATAAATAACTATCAGCCATTTAGTGGGCAACCAGCTGCGATACTTGTAAAGGTCTTAAAGTGCTAACTATAGAACTAATTATAATCCTTATATGGGGAATGGAGAATTTAAACTACTAATCTATTATAGTTATAGCTGTATAAAGAATACAATACTGGTGTTGGGATATATTGCGGGTAGTTGTTATTGGTGCTGGGGTGACTGGTTTATCTACTGCTAGGCTTCTAACCCGTTATCGTGGTGTTGATGTGGTTGTTGTTGAGAGGAATCCGGATGTTGGCTGGGGTGTTAGTAAGGCTAATACAAGTATTATCCATCCATGCCATGAGGAGGATCCCGATAAGCACCCGTTGAGGACTAAACTATGTCTCGAGGGGCATAATACATGGTATAGATGGGTTAGGGAACTAGATATTGATGCTAGATGGCCTGGTGAGATAATTATAGCTACCAGTAGGGAGGAGTATAGGGTTCTAAAACATTATCATAGGCTGGCTATGAGGAACGGTGTTCCGGGTGTTAGGATCATTGATCGGGATGAACTATTAAGGATCGAGCCATCTGTAAACCCGGATAGTGTTGCCGGATTATATGCTCCATCAGCTGGAACGATAGATCCGGTTGGTGCATGTATAGCCTTAGCGGAGAACATAGTTGATAACGGTGGTAGAATCCTATTCAACACTGAGGTTAGGGATGTAGTCGTTAGGGATCGAAGGGTTAGAGGAGTTAAGACGAGTAGAGGGTTTATAGAGGCTGATATAGTTGTTAATGCAGCCGGATTATACGCTGACATAATCAGTAGGATGGCGGGTATAAACGATTACAATATACATCCACGGAGGGGGCAATACATATTATACGATAGGATGGCTGAGCCCAAACCAGATAAGATAATACATACAGCCCCAACACCGAAGACTAAGGGCGTCTACATAGTTAAAACCGTTGAAAACACCCTCCTCATAGGTCCTACAGCTGAGGATCTACCGCCGGATATGAGGGATGCAACATACCCTACTAGGGAGGGGATCGAATACATACTCAGAAATGCTTCAAAGATAATATCACGCCTACCACCAAGAAGCCTAGTCATAAGGATGTTTGCGGGTCTGAGACCTGAGCCATCGACCGGAACATTCATATTGAGATTCCACGAGGATCCATGGGGTTTTGTGGAGGCTACAGGGATCAGATCACCGGGTTTAACAGCTGCACCAGGTATAGCCAGATACATCATCGATCTAATTAAGGAACATGTTGATCTTGTCGAGAAGGAGAAGTGGAATCCCTTCAGAAGGGGGATTAGGAGGGTTAAAGAACTAGGATTAACTGAGAGGAATAAACTGATCAGGGAGGATCCTAGGTATGGGAGGATCATATGTAAATGTATGGGTGTGTCCGAAGCGGAGATAGTGGAAGCGGTTGAGAGGATGAGGAAGATCGGTGTCGAGGAGATAACCTTCGATGGTGTGAAGTTCCGTGTCCATGCAATGTATGGTAGGTGTCAGGGGACATTCTGTAGACCTGAGATATCCCTAATACTCTCAAGGCTCACGGGTAAGCCTCCATGGATGATGAGGTTTAAGGATCATGGTAGCTTCTACGGGGTTGGAGAGGTGAAGGATCTGTTTAGGAGGGGGTGATGGGTTATGAAGACCTATGATTCACTAATTATAGGTGGGGGTCCAGCGGGGCTGGCAGCTGCTATTAGGCTCTCCGAGAGGGGCTATGAGCCGTTGATCATAGAGTCTAGGGATAGGCTTGGAGGGATCCCTCTACAATGTATACATCCAGGTTTCGGAATATACTATTTCCATGAAGACCTAACCGGTCCGGAATTCTCCTATAGATTGATCAGTAGGGTTGAGGAGCTGGGTATAGAGTATGTTACGGAGGCCTATGTCGAGGAGATAGTTAATGAATCTATGGTTTCTAAAAAGGCTAAACTCATAACACCCCGGGGAAGTATGATCGTTGAGGGTAAGACCCTGATCTATGCAGCCGGAGCCCGTGAGAGGACTAGGTATGAACTGGGGATAACGGGTCCTAATGTAGCCGGGATATATACCGCTGGTGAAGCACAGACTATGATGGATATGTATGGTATAATGCCCGGTAGGAGGATCGTGATCGTTGGATCGGGCGATGTAGGATTAATTATGGCCCGTAGATTCGTCCTAGAGGGTGCTGAGGTATTGGCAGTCCTAGAAATACTAAGCTACCCCAGCGGATTGACAAGGAATATCGTGCAGTGTCTTAGGGACTACAATATACCCCTACTCCTAAGACATACCGTTAAAGAGATAAGGGCTAGGAATGGTAGGGTTTCAAGCATAGTTGTAACGGAGGTTGATGAAAAACTAGAACCAATACCTGGAAGCGAATATGTGATTGATTGTGATACGTTGATTATAGCAGCTGGTCTAAGACCCCGGGTTAAATTGTTGAAGAAGCTAGGTGTGAGGATTGATCCAAGAACCCATGGACCCCTGGTCAACGACTGGCTCGAAACGATAGATGTTCCAGGCGTATTCGTCGCTGGGAATAGCTTATTGATAAACGATTATGCAGACTATGCAGCCGAACAGGGTGAATGGGCTGCCGATTCAGCTATAGAGTATATCGAGAATAATGGTTTACCGACAACACCCCTCCACCGTATAGTCCCGGGTAGGAATATTAGGCTGGTGGTTCCACAATACGTTACTGGGTTGAGGGATACATGGCTATATCTTAGAGTGAGCGAGCCCCTGGAGAATCTACAACTAGTATTCCCAGAGCTCGGACGCCGTATACCACTACTATATGCACTACCATCAGTAATGGTTAAGCTGAGGCTTAAGAGGGAGGAGATAGTTAGAGCTGGAGAAGAGATCGTTGTGGAGGCTGAGCCTCGATGAGTGAAGAGATAATATGTATAGTATGCCCTAAGGGCTGTAGGATAAGGGTTGAGAGGAGGGATGGAGACATAATCAGGATAACGGGCTATACGTGTCCGAGGGGTAGGGAATACGCTATACAGGAGATCAGGAATCCGGTGAGGTTTTTGATGACAGTTGTGAAGTGTATAGGTGGAGACCTACCAGTTGTATCTGTGAAGACGGATAAACCAATACCGAGAGATAAATTGTTGGAGGCATCGAGGATCCTTAAAGATGTAGTTGTTAAAGCCCCGGTTGAGATAGGGGATATAGTCTTCACCGATCTATTAGGGCTTGGTGTGAATGTAGTGGCTACGAGACCATGTA
>JALVIT010000046.1 GCA_027028545.1 Desulfurococcales archaeon | reverse complement strand
CTAGTAGACGTCTCGAAATATAGAGATGTAGTAGAGGAACTAGGCAAGATCGCTGAGGGGATAATAAATAAAGATATAGATGAATACATGGTCGAGATACAACTAGTCAAACTAGCACTATACATGATGAAGAAAAGATACCTATGCATATACCATGGAAAAATAGATCCAGAAATAAACCCCTCAAAATGCAACATATGCGTTAAAGCCTTCTAACTCCTTAATAGTTTAAGCACATAATAGTTATCTCATATTCCTCCATTTCTTTATGATCTCTGTAGAATCCCATCCCTTTGGAGCTCTTCTACGTAGTTTTTCATTTAGAATTAACGCTTCAACAATATCCTTCCTACCTTCATCCAATAACTTCTCAATGATCTCCTCAATCGACAAAATACCACCTATACATAAATGAATTCCTTATGACGGATAAATATTTTGCTGAACGCTTTATGAGGGTTCGATCATTAGTGTGATTATTTCGTAGGGTCTGTAATTGTATTTTATCGTGTGTTCCCAGGTTTCTACTTTTTTGACGGATTCTTCTAGGATGTTTGTTCTTATAGCCTTCTTTATCTTCCACCTGGTTTTGATTTTTGCTTCTCCGTGTTTATCGGCGTAGTTGAATAGTCTTACCACTATTGCTCCCTTGTTTATTGATGGTTTCAATGCTGTTACGACTATGTTGTTTGGCTCGATGGATTCTATCAGCCCCTCTGAGACCGGTTTACCAGGGCTTCTCCCGGTTGATATGTATAGTGGGTTAGCCTTCTTGTAGGCCTCTACATGTACTCCGGCTTCAAGCCATGAACCCCTATATGGTAGTATGGAGTAGCTGAACACCACCCTGCCGGAATCGCTTAGTGGATCGGGTATCATTGGCGTCCTTATGAGGCTCAGCCCTATCCGGTTATATGTTATGGATACACCGTGTTTAACCGGAGATATAACAGCTAACCCCCCACCATCATCCTCTATCGCCAGCCAGTTTAGGAATGGAACCTCATATCTAGCCCAATCCCAACTATTATTCATAGTTGTCGATCTCTCAACGACTCCATATGGTGTCTCGAAATATGCTTTAACCCCTCTAATCCTGGGTATAAACCAGTTCTTTAACAGTATGTGTCGATCATATATATCGGCATCTATTTTGAAGTCTATAGTTTTACTTCCGCTGGATAAGGATATGTATTGTTTAATCGTGCTATTCCTATACTTGTATACTAGCTCTAATGTTACACGTAGAGGGCCCCTCTCGACAATCCTAATGCTCGATGCTTCGAGGACTTTATAGTGTCTTAGGGTGTATTCATCGATATCCCATGCATCCCATTCATGCGGTGTGTCATCATGTGCAGTTATGATATTTGAGGGTTCTCCCAGATATTCATATCTACTCCCGAGATCCCTTATAGATCTAATCCTCCCCTTATCATCGATAACTATCTCTAGGAATTCATTCCACAACCTAAATAATCCATCCTCAACACCTATTTCAACTGGCTCATAGTCTCTAGCCAGGGCTTCATCCAAGCCCTTAACAGTGTATGGCTCGACTAGAACCATAGCTAATCCTTTACCATCATATGTCTTTTGAACACCATAATCTTCTCCGACCTCGACAACCTCTCTACG
Source organism: Desulfurococcales archaeon (assembly GCA_027028545.1). Taxonomy (GTDB): domain Archaea; phylum Thermoproteota; class Thermoprotei_A; order Sulfolobales; family Desulfurococcaceae; genus JALVIT01. The sequence goes on along the minus strand of JALVIT010000046.1, from coordinate 50 downwards.
GTTCCATTGTGTGGGGTTATAGATTGCTCCACCGCCAATAATATCATCGA
>JALVIT010000045.1 GCA_027028545.1 Desulfurococcales archaeon | reverse complement strand
GGTAGAATACATGCTACAACATGTTGCATTAAAGCTTGAAACATTCATGATCTTCCACGGAGCAACTGGCGAGGTTAAACCAGTTCTCGGAATAATGAAGAGTGCATTAGGACTACTACGTGAATCAGCACCATACGACCTATGGATCGAGCTACAAGCAACCATGAAGGAGATCGAAACATTAATGGATACATCAGTAGTCGATGTTGCAGGATCAGTAGATGTATCACTAGATCCCGAGGCTAAGAAGGTGCTTGAAGAAGCCAGGGTGGTAGCAGAGCAGAAGCTGAAGGAGAAGTATCCGGAAATACCAAGCCTGGTAAACCTAGGGGAAGAGGAGAAGACAGGAGAATCAACAACATAAATAGATCTATTTTCTTAGTTAACCTAATTTTTATAGGTGTCAGAACGGCTCTTCCTCCCCACGGCCCGAAGGCTCGGTGTCGCAGACGCTCATCATCTAAGAGTGTATATTATTAGGAGCTATAATTAAGCTAATTCTCCGGCTCCGGGTAGGATGTATACCTTAAACCCTCTTCTAGTCAGTTCTCGGGCTAAGGGTTTTGGTGATCCTTCTCTCGATGCATCTAATACTATTATTTTCGGATTGGATCTCTCAACATATTCTATAAGTTCATCGAAGTCTGCATGATCGCTTAGTGCAACCAGCCACGTATAGTCGTCGATCATTCTGGCGGGCTGTTTGAACTCCCATCCGCTTAAGACGATGTTATATGTTGAGCCGTTAAGCCTTCTCCTCCTAGCTTTAACCATGTGGTCGAAGAATATATAGTATCCATCCCTCATAGCCTCTCTACCTTCCCTCGTATTAGAGTTGTAGTATTCCCCAATAACATATCCATATTTCTCAGCTATTCTGGTTATACGGTAGATCTTATTGGGCATGATGAAGGGTGCCATAACCCCCCTCTCCCTAAGGATCTTCATAGCCTCCTGTAGTTTACCATGATAACCATATATGTATACCCGTCCAAACTCTCTAAGCCCATACTCAACTATATCTAGGAATATATCCTCAACCTCATCCTTAAACGGTCTACGATACTCCGGATCACCATATGTGGACTCCATAATTAGTATATCGGGATCCTCGATAACCAGTGTTTCATCTCCTAGTTTAAAGTCTCCAGTATAGCCTATAACTGTATTCTTAGTTTCTATGAGGATCTGGGCTGCACCTATAATATGTTCTACTGGCAGTAGCTCCAGTATTTCACCATTATACATATATCTCTCAAAATAATGTAGTGGATATGTCTTTAATCTAAACAATTGTCTAGAACTATTACTATTCAACACATATCCAAGCTCTAGTATCAACTCGACCGTTGCCGGTGTTGCAATGATCGATTCAACATATTTAACCGATTCATTTAACCCTCCAAGATGATCCGCATGTGCATGTGTTATTACATGTATCGGTCTCCTATAGAATCCATCGATTGTGAAATTTTCACCGATCAATATTGCTCCATTACCCCTTATATCGACATACCCCAGTAGATCCTGTATGGTCAATGGTTCTCCACCACGTCATTCCTCTATGACCCGGCGAATCTCCAAGCCCTCATCTTAGAATCATATATTACATACTCCGATCTACGTAGTCTACGGAATAATTCATATTCTAGAGGGGTTAAATACTTCCTAACCTCAGATTCATCATATGTTTTAATCCTAGAGAGTTTGCCTAAGAATTCGTTCCAGAACTCATTATCGACAGCTATCCTCTCACCCTCAAGCTCTAATACAATAGCACCCCTCCTCTTAAGGGATTCGAAGAATCTATCCCGATCGCGTAGTCTACCGAGCTTACTCTCGAAAAGGATCTTCTGTTCATGCAGGATCTCTATACCCGTCTTCCTCTGCTTATACTGAGGTTTCTGTTTCGGAGGTGCTGGTTTATATTGTTTAAGATTATCCACCTCCTCTTCAACCCTTTCAATCCTCTCATATAATTCCCCGATCCTACCTTTAAGCTCCGTTAACTCGGATACTATACGATTGACTGAATCGTCTATGATCCTCCTAATCTTGGGTTTAATCCTCTCAACGATCTCCTCAATCGGCGGCTTAGACGGCTTCCTAACCGCTTCAACGATTAGATCGATTATATAGTCTTCAACGTTTATATAGCCCTTAGATACAGCATCCCTTCTAATCTCATCATAGAGCTCCCTATCCATCTCCAACTTTACAATCTTCTTATCCTCCCCGATCACAGAACACCTTCGAGAAGATTATTCCAATTGTAATAATATTCTTTTAATACTCCTTAAACATATTGTTTCCAAAACACTTAGGGAAAGGGGTTATAGGGTTTGAAGCTACTCTATAGTGATGCACATATGCATTCGAACCCCGTTGAGGGGCTTGGTGCTAGGAGGATTGCTGAGAAGTTTAAGGATGTGGGTGGTTGGTTTATAGCATTGGTCATGCTCCCACCCTACCATTACGGCTTTAAGAATGGGGGGTTGGATGATTATAGGAGGAGTATAGAATTGTTGCTCGAGGAGGCCGGAAGGATTAGAGAGACCGGTTTAAAGACTAGGGTCCTGGCGGGCTTCCATCCAGCCGAGATCGATGAATATGTTAGGAGGGGTATGGGTTTAGAGGAGATACTAGAACTAGCCGATAAGGTGTTTAGATTGATAGTCGATTATCATAGGAGGGGCTTGATCGATGGCATTGGCGAGGTTGGTAGACAACACTATAGCACAACACCAGCTAGGATAATTGCATCTGAACTAGTTATGCTTAAAGCCTTCGAATACGCTAGGGATAATGATATGATTATTCATCTACATCTAGAACAGGGTGGATACGTAACGGTTGAATCTATAAAGATCCTATCGGAGTATAAAGGTTTACCCAAGAAGAACGTATTCCTGCATCACGTATCACCTCGAGAGGCTGTATGGGCTGAGAAGTATGAATTCAACTATACACTGCCAGCGAAGTATAAGACTTTGAAGAAGGCTCTACAGAATAGACCGGGGAAAGCCCTAGTTGAGTCTGATTTCATAGATGATCCTAGGAGGCCGGGTGTATCATCATATCCATGGGATATACCTGTTAGGCTTAAACAATTGATCGATGAGGAAGTTGTAGATGAGGAATATGTTTATAGGATCATGGTTGACAACATTGTTGAAGCATACCGTGTAGAGCCTCCTTAACATTCATAGCACATAATGGTTCACTAGATTTAAAACCCCTCCCCTCATCGATTAGTAGGTGTATGTAGAGTTTAGAGTCACCACTACAAAGTCTTAACAATTCAACTATCTCATCGATAATCTCTCTACAATCACCACGTAACACAATATCTAGACACTTGGTAACTTTAACTCTATAAACACTCAATTTATAAACACATCCAGCGGTAATCCTAGAATGATAGTATAAGGTTTATGGTGTATAAGTATTTGGAGGGGGAAACCTGCAGCATATGCGAAGTTAATCCTGCAGAGTATAGATGCAGTAGATGCGGTAGACCAGTATGTAGAGAAGACTATGATCCAGAGACCGGGCTCTGCAGTGTATGTAGGGAGACTAACTGTGAGATATGCGGTAGATACCCAGCCATAGGATATTGTATGGTATGCGGCAGGATCGGGTGTGAAGACTGCCTAATCCAAGTCTCCACAGTCTCATACGTTTGTAGGGAGTGTATAAGGGAGGGGAGGTATAAGCTTGAAATACAACATGGGTAAACTACCATGGGATACCCTCGCTAGAGCGTTAAGGCACCTACCAATGCAGGATCCGGATCTAGTTATGGGTCCAGGTGTTGGAGAGGATGCAGCTGTTATAAGGTTTAGCAATGGATTCCTAGTAATGCATACCGACCCGATAACGACTGCTACTAGGAGGATCGGGTGGTATGCAGTAAATATCGCGGCAAACGATATAGCTGTAAGGGGGGCTAAGCCCAGATGGTTTCTAGCAACAATACTACTACCACCGGGTATAAGCGATGAAGAGATCGATGAGATATTCAAGGATATGGGTGAGGCAGCTAAGGAGTTGAATGGAGTAGTTATTGGGGGGCACACGGAGGTTACACCGGGACTGGATAGACCAATAATAACCGTTACAGCTATAGGATACTCACCCGACCGGGTAGTATTGACGCGAGACGCTAGACCCGGCGATAAGATAATAGTTGTTGGTAGAATTGGGGGTGAGGGAGCATCCATAATAGCCCACGACTACAGGGATAAACTGATTGGAATGGGAATTGATAGAAGGATCATCGAAGAGGCTGAAAAATACATTGACGAAATATCTGTTGTAGATAAAGCCCTACTCCTTAAAAGACTTGGAGTAAACTCTATGCATGATCCAACTGAGGGAGGCTTGATACAAGCTGTTAGAGAGCTAGCACTAGCTAGTGGTTCTGAGGCGGATATCTATATTGACAGGATAAATATCGATCCCATTGTTGAAGAGATCACAGGAGCCCTAGGAATTGATCCACTAAGACTCCTAAGTAGCGGAACAATTATAGCAACCATACACCCCGATAGAGTAGATGAAGTAGTTGAAGAGCTTAGGAGGAATAATATAGAGTATAGTATTATAGGTGAAATAACAGTGGGAGAATATCCCGGTAGAACCAGAATACACTATTCCGATGGTAGGATAGAGGTTATAGATAGAGATGTTATAGATGAAATATATAAATTATTCAGCTGATGCAGTATCCGGTATCTTAATAAATACCATGCCCCTATGATTAAAGACAGCATACACCATAATCCGGCGGGGAGGGTGATGGTTTATGGCTGGTAAAGACACTGTATTGGAGGCCAAAAACATACTGGACTCAGCTGTTAACCGTGTTGAGAACCGTGTATTATCTAGATCTGCAGAGCTTAAGGCTAGGACCGTAAGCTTAGCTCAGAGGATCGGTGAGTTGCTAACATATTTATCAACGATAATGGGAGGCATTGCTGAGAGGATTGAGGAGGATAAGAATATTATAAGTTATGGCCCCTTCCTATATGTAGCCCTATACAAGGACTCCTTCACACTAGTTAGGAGTAAACCATACATGATAACATTATCCTATAGGAAGGGTGATGGACGAATATATTTGAGGACCAGAAACTTCAAAGCAGCTATATCGCCAACGATCCTCGAACTACAGTATCTAGCCATGAAGATCAACGTAGACTTCGGAGATGTATCGGATATCGAGGGGAAAGCTACAGAGCTCAGATATTTAT
>JALVIT010000044.1 GCA_027028545.1 Desulfurococcales archaeon | reverse complement strand
GGTTCGAATCTTATGGTGTTACACTATTTGTTATTCTCAACTACGATATTTAAGTTTTACTGATTGATCTGAGCGTTGAGATGGCTTCGACCACTCCTTCATAGAATAGTTAGTTTCGGGTTACTATTAGATTTTTGTATTAGCTCTAGAGCTTCGACCAGGAATCCATCGGGGATTCTAGTTGTATAATGTTAATGCTTGTTAGAATATATAGTTATATGGCTATTCGTTTAATCTTAAATGTAGGAGTTATAGGGTCTGGGTGGGGTGTTGGGTCTTTAGGGTTTATTCTGGTAGGGTTCTTGATAGACTTGGATATGAGTATGTTCATCGGGTGATTGAGGGTAGTGAGCCTGAATTTGTGGATTTAAGGTTCGAGGACGTTGTTGAGGAGTTTAGGGGGCATAGGATCGGTGGTTTTAGGCTTTATAAGCATCAGCTTGAGGGTTTAGAGGTTCTACGTAGTGGTTCTAACCTCATAATTGTCTCCGGCACTGGTAGTGGTAAGACTGAGACATGGGTTATGTATGTTTTGGAGAGGTTGAAGAGGGATAAAAGGTTCCATGCTCTCATCCTCTACCCTACACTAGCATTAGCTAATGATCAGATTAGGAGGATTAGGGAATACCTATCACTAATCGATCGAGAACCCCTCCAGCTCGATAGTGTTCGTAGAGCTGAGTATGAAGCATCCATTGGTAGGAGGGGTTTGAGGGAGAAGATTGCTAGTTCGAACATAGTTATATCTAATCCAGCCTTCATACTACACGACGTTAAGAAGCTACTACTAAGACCTACAAGCTCCCTACTACACCAAGTATATAATAGGCTGGATCTCATAGTTATTGATGAAATAGACTTCTACGGTCCACGAAGCCTAGCACTACTACTAGCACTCGTAAAGATATTATCAGAGTATAGCAGCGTAAAACCACAGATCGCCGTCCTAACAGCCACATTATCCAATCCAGAAGATCTAGGCAGATATCTCAAAGAGGTTACTGGGAGGGATTATAGGGTTGTATATGGTAAACCATTCAATGTTGAAAACCACCTATACATAGTGCTCGGTAAGAATATAGATGTTGTATGGAGATCTCTTAGAAGCTATAGAGATATGATCGGTAGCATCGAGGACCCATTAGTTAGAGGGGAGTTGTTGAAAGCAGTTGATTCCCGAGACTATTTTAGGAGAAACCTCTACCGGATAGTCTCTATGGCTAGAGCCCTGGGTCTGGACCTTCCATCGCTGAGCATTGATTATGGGGAGATCATTGGGGAATATCTGAGGGATGAATATGTAACCCTAGTATTCACCTATAGTATATCTATGGCTGAGGAGGTTGTCCGTTCGATCAAGCATAGATATGGGGAGGATCAGCCTATAGCTTCTCACCATCACCTAGTACCTAAGAGGAAGCGTGAGGAGATCGAGGAGGGTGCTAGGAGGGGTTTGGTTAAGGTTATAGTATCGCCTAAAACCCTATCACAGGGTATAGATATTGGAACTGTAGCCCGTATAGTCCACTTGGGATTGCCTAGTGATGTTAGAGAGTATTATCAGCGTGAGGGGCGTAAGGGTCGTAGGAGGGAGCTCGGATTCTCCGAGACAATAATAATACCCTATTCAAGGTGGGATCGGGAGCTATTATCTAGGGGTTTAGATGTGTTTGAGAAATGGCTAAGTCT